>JAFAZN010000189.1 GCA_019239775.1 Chloroflexota bacterium | reverse complement strand
TCACCGACTACGACGTATTCACGCGGATGAACTGGATCGGCCTCGCAAACTTCCAGGACGTGTTCGACGACGAGCTCTTCTGGCAAGCTCTGTGGAACACGCTGACGTACACCGTGTGGAGCATCCCATTGGCGATGGTGATCGGCCTGGGGCTGGCGCTGCTGCTGAATCAGAAGCTAAGGGGCCTTGGCATGTATCGGACGGTGTATTACGTGCCGGTGGTGACCTCGATGGTGGCCGTTGCCATGATCTGGGTCCAGCTGTTCGATCCGCTGTATGGCGTGCTCTCCAACGGATTGGAGGCGATCGGGATCAAGGGCATCGACTGGCTGGGAGATCCGCGACTGGCCATGCCGAGCGTGATCGCGGTGAGCGTGTGGAAAGTGATCGGCTGGAACATGCTGATCTATCTGGCGGGTCTCCAGGGCATTCCTGAGTATCTGAGAGAGGCGGCCGCAATCGACGGCGCCAACCGGTGGCAGACGTTCTGGAGGATCACTTTGCCACTGCTCCAGCCGACGACGTTTTTCATTTTTGTCACGTCGCTGATTGGGGCATTCCAGGTCTTCGACGTGGTGTATGTGATGACCGGCGGTGGACCGGCGAGCGCCACGACCACACTGGTGCACCAGATCTATAACGCTGCCTTCAAGGCGCTGGACATGGGGTATGCGGCGGCAATGAGCTTCGTGCTGTTTGGCATTATTCTGGCGGTGTCGCTGTTGAGCTATCGCGCGATGCGCGCGGAGGTTTCTTACCAGTGAGCTGCGCACGAACCGCTCTCCTTATTACGAGGGTGTCGTCTCCAGACAAACTCGGTCAAACATTGTTAGGCACGCCACTGGTGAAATCGGACCCGAGGCGCGTCGTCAGAACAGATGAGGTGCTGCGAGCGTGAATAGCACGGCAATTCCGACGCGTGCGCTCAGTCACCTCGTGCTTGTGCTTGGCGCGGTGGCGATGCTGCTGCCGTTCGCATGGATGATCTCCACATCGGTCAAGCCACCGGATCAACTGTTCACCGTGCCGCCGACCTGGCTGCCGAATCCCATTCATTGGGACAACTACGTCAAAGCGATGGGCGCCGGGAACTTCGGGCGGTACGCAATGAATAGCCTATTTCTAGGCGTCGCAAACCTGGTCACCAATGTGCTCCTGTCGGCGCTGGCGGGATATGCGTTCGCTCGGCTGCGGTTTCCCGGGCGCAATGCGCTGTTTATCCTGGTGCTTGCCACGCTGATGGTGCCGTACCAGGTCACGATCATTCCACTGTTTGTGATCGTGCGACATATTCCGCTGTTTGGTGGCAACGATTGGCTCGGGCAGGGCGGCATTGGTTGGATCAACTCGTACTGGGGGTTGATCGTGCCGGGGGCAGTCGGTGCATTCGGGATTTTCATGCTGCGCCAATTTTTCCAGACGCTACCCGTCGAGCTAGAGGATGCCGCACGTATCGACGGCGCCGGTGAATTCCGCATCTTCTGGCAGATCATGTTGCCGCTGGCAATGCCCGCGGTGGCGACGCTTTCGATCTTCAGCTTTCAGGCCGGTTGGAATGCCTTCTTGTGGCCGCTACTGATTACCACTACCGACGACATGCGCACCATCCAGCTGGGGCTGACCGTGTTTGTGCAGCAGTACAGTACGCAGTGGGATCAGCTGATGGCGGCGACAGTTGTCGCAACGATGCCGGTGATTATCGTGTTTGGTTTTGGGCAGCGATTGCTGGTACGCAGCATTGCGTTTACCGGGATCAAAGCCTGAGGCTACGTGGCGCCACGTCATAGCAGCCGCAGCTCCTGTTGGGCGCACGGGACGACCATGGAACTCCGAAGGTCCGGAGTGCGAGGCGATTAACGGTGGAAGCGGATCGACCTGTGGGAGTCGATCGACCTGCGTTACTGCAACGCTCCGGTCGTTCCATATGTTGAGGTGCGCGAGTCCGCGGATGGGGGGTTGCCGTTTGGAGTGCTCCGCGGCGCGTCGGGCCACATCGGTGCGGGCGGCGGCGAACTTCAGCCCGGGCCGCGCGCTCAGGTGAGTCGCTCGAGGAACGCCTCAGGCTCGCCGTCCAGCGCGAGCTGGTAGCGCCGCGCGAGGGCGGCGGCCAGGCGGCGCGCGAGGTCCTCTCGGGCGCCTCCCTCTAGACTGTCGCGGCGCACCAGGAAGTCGCGAACGAGCGTCGCATCTGCGCTGGAGAGCACGACGTTGAGCGGCTCGGGTGCGGCCTGGTCGGACGGTTGCGGCGTGAATGACGACAGTGTTTGCCGCACGCCTTCGCGAACCACGAGTGTGCCCGCGGCGAAGTCGCCCAGGCGTTTCGACCGCTTGTTGAATAGCATCACCAGCGCACCGATGCCGTAGAACAGCGGCAGCCAGTCGGCGATGCGCACTACGTTACGGATGACGCAGTCCACGGGTCGCATCGGGTACCCGCTTTCGCGGATCACGCGCAGGCCAAGCGCGCGCTTGCCAGGTGTCTGGCCGTTCCAGATGATCTCGAACAGGATGAAGTAGCCGCTGGTCACGAAGAATGTGCCCAGCGCGAGGAAGACCAGCAGCAGGGCAACCGGAAACTGGCCTGATGCGAAGCTGACCACGGCGCCCGCGCCGAAGCCAGCGGCGAGCACGACGCAGATGGCAACTGCCTGAATCAGCGTATCGATGATCGCTGCGCCCGCGCGCGAGCCGATGCCCGCGACGCCGTACTTGAGGCTGACGCGCTCGGGGGTGAGAACGGAATAGTCGGCGGAGGCCATGCGCTCGTCAGAGAACTGTAGCGTTGCCAGCAGGTTGGCTCGTTCGCCGCTGCCGAAGGCGCTTGGCCGATGGCGCTGGGGCGCTGGCGCTGTGAGGCTGTCAGGCCGCTTGACCGCCGGTGGCGCTTTCCGACCGCCACACCCGGGGTCCTCCGCGGAGCAAGTCCTGCTGTGGGCGATTCGCGTGCGCGAGGGGATTGCGGTTGGGGCGCCAGAACTCGATGGCCGCGTGCGGGTCCCGTGTGCGAACGCGTCGCGCACCGAGACGGCGGAGTGCAGCACTTGGGGGCGGCAGCGATGCCATACTCCTCTGAGCGGAGTCGTTCGCCGAATGCCGTCTCTCAGTCAGTTCATTGCCACGCGCCAGGCGCACTGGAATTTGCTCGAGCAGTTGCTGGCCCGCGGCGAGGGCAACGGGCTGCGGCGATTCGAGGCGAGTGACATCGAGGCGCTGGGGCGCGAGTACCGCCAGGTCATCTCGGACTTGGCCATCGCCCGACGCGACTTTCCCGACGACCAACTCACTGTGTGGCTGAATGGGCTGGCGTCACGCGCGCATTTGCGGCTGTATCGGGCACCGGCGGGGTCGTGGAAACGGCTGGGCCGCTTCTTCTGGAGCGATTTCGCCCGTCGCGTGCGCGCCGCGCGACGCTATCTGGCGGTTTCGGCGCTGCTCCTGTTCGGACCTGCCCTGGTGGCCTACCTGGCGGCGCTGCTCGACCCCACCCTGCGAGATGCACTGGTGCCAGAGCAGTACCGAAGCATCATGGAAGGCGGCCGCACCTGGACCGACATCGAGCCCGAGTTGCGCGGTGGGATGGCCACCGTCATCTTCACTAACAACATCCAGGTCGCGTTCGTGGGCTTCGCGGGTGGCGTGCTGTTCGGGCTGGGCACGGTCTACGTGCTGGTCAGCAATGGTTTGATGCTGGGCAGTCTGCTCGGGGCGGCGCAGTTTTACGGCGTGGCGCCGTTGTTGTGGGCATTCATCTCGCCGCATGGCTACCTGGAGTTGACGTGCATCGTCATCGCTGGCGCGGCCGGGCTGATGCTGGGTGACGCCTTGCTGCGACCTGGTCTGCTGTTGCGACGCGAAGCGCTGGCGCGCGCGGCGCGTCGAGCGGTCGAACTCGCGCTGGGGGCAGCACCGGTGCTGGTGGTGGCAGGCCTGATTGAAGGGTTTATCTCGCCGAATGCGGACGTGCCGATCGCCGTCAAAATCGCGATCGGGCCATTGACGGGCGCAGCGCTCTATGCGCTCTTGCTGACCGTTGGGCGCGACAGACGACGCCAATTGCGCGGATAACGGGATGGCGGATCGAGCACGGAACGGTTGTGATTGATCCGCTGGTCCGAGCTCGGTCTCGGTGCTCTTGCTGATGGCGGCAAACGCGAGGACTCAGGTGCGTTGATGCCGACCTGGCGGCTGTATGCGGCGCTGCTGGTAGCGGCGCCGTTCGGTGCTCTCGGCGGACCGTTTGTGCTATTGGCGCTGGCCATTGGAGCCATCGCCATACTGGCGGCCGCCGTCGACTGGCAATTGGCCGGCGATGGGCGGCGGCTCCGGGTGGAACGCCGACTTGCTTCCGACAAGCTGTCGCTGGGTGATTGGAACCTGGTCGAGCTACAGCTCGCGAATCGCACCTCGCGCTCGCAACGCGTCCGCGTGCGCGAGCAACCGCCAACTGGCTTCGGGCTGGACGTCACTGCGCCGATGTTCGAAGCGCGTCTGCCACCGCGTGGCGACCTGACACTAAGCTACCACGTGCGGCCGCCGCACCGAGGTGATGGCGCGTTCGGACACGTGTACGTGCGCGTCGAGGGGCCGCTCGGATTGGTGCGGCGCACGTTCCGCCAAGTTGATACTGCCCGGGCGGTGAGGGTTTACCCCAACCTCCGCGAGTTGAGGCGGTATGACCTCCTGGTGCGCCGCGGACTCGAGACGCAGGCCGCCGGCCGCCCCGTACGCGTGGCGGGCGCGAGCACAGAGTTCGAACGCATCCGCGAGTACCTGCCCGATGACGAATTCCGTCGGATCAACTGGAAGGCCACGGCGCGGCGTGGGCAGCCGCTGGTCAATCAGTTCGAAGCGGAACGCAGCCAGAACCTGGTGATGTTGCTAGACGCGGGGCGATCGATGGCGGCGCTGGCGGATCCGCCGGGTGGGGATGAGGGACTTGCGGTGCCGTCGACATCCGCGAAGCTCGATCGCACGCTGAGTACCGCGGGCGGAGGTGACGGATCTGCTACGCCGTCGACGTTGACGAAGCTCGATCGGGCGCTGAATACCGCGTTGCTGCTGGCATATGTGGCGAGCCAGCGCGGGGACCGGGTCGCGTTGCTGGCCTACGCGGATGACGTGCGCGCCTTCATGCCGCCGCGCCGCGGACGTGCGGCGCTCCTCACGTGTGTGCAGACGCTCTACAACCTGCGCGCGGAGCCGATCGAGCCGGACCATGGGCGGGCCTTTGCGTTCCTCGCCCAGCGGAACTTGCGGCGATCACTGGTCGTGCTCTTTACGGACTTGAGCGATCGCGAATCTTCAAGTGTGTTGGCGGCACACGTGCTGCGCGCTGCGAGGCAGCACATGGTGGTGTGCGTCACGCTGGCGGATCCAAACGTGCGGCGCCCAGCGCTCGCCCGACCGACCGATGGGCGCAGCCTGTACGAAAAGATGGTGGCCCAGCAGTTGCTCGACGATCGCGCCGCCGTGCTGGCGAGCCTGGCGGCCCGAGGGGTGCTCACCGTGGATACCGATGCGGCATCGCTGAACCCAAGAGTGATCAGCGCCTACCTAGAGCTGAAACAGCGCGGACGGGTCTAAATTTACCGCGAGGGTGTTCGATGTGGCACTCGAACGCTCAGTTGCGAACGAGTTTTCTTGGGCAGTCGCAAGCCTGCGGGCTCGCTCCCCAGGGCCCACGCGGCCCTGGACCCCGCCGGTTGAGCGCTCCGGCGCGGTTAGACCGCGAAGCGGATGCGTGGCGCGCCCCGCCCCGCCGCGCGAAGCGTGCTGCATGTACGCCAAACGCTTCCTGGGCGCGCCGTTGAGCTCGAACGGACGTGGCGCGAACGGGGTTGTGGGGCGAACCGGTTTTGGGCGCAAACCCGGTTTGGGGCGGCGGGGTCGGCAAGAGGTCCGTCCAATGGCGGTTTGGAGCAGTTACTCGCGTCGCCGCCAGCAGTGGCCGTGATGCAGTGCGGGATCTTGGAGCGCCAGAAGCGCGGGGTCCAGGGCCGCGCAGGCCCTGGGGAGCGAGCCCGCAGGCTTGCGACTGCCAAAGAAAACTCGTTTGCAGCCGAGCTTGCTACTGCGAAATCTCTTAACGTTTCTTTTAGCGGTAGTTGGGTTTGACCTGCAGGTGGATGTAGGCGATCAGCAGCCAGAAGATGAGGCCGATTGCGGAGACGTGCAGCAGGCTGCTCAGGAGGCTCACCACCATACCTACGGCCATCAGCCACCAACCATTGATGCGGCGCTGGAGCATCAAGAAGCCCCCGGCTACCTCGAGCGCGGCGATCACCAGTGACAGCAGCGAGGCAAGGATCAGCGCGAAGCCGCTGCCGGCCGCGCCGAACATCACCATCAGCGGGCCCAAAATGGTGGAGCCAATCAGCGCCGCCAACGACACCAGAATGCCCAGAATGCCGAAAATGATGGCGATCCACGGCACCACGGCCATGTAGCCGTTCAGCAGGCCTGGAGGCGCGAGCGGCAGCTTGACGCGAAGTTGTTCCGCATAGCCGTCCACCTGACTGAACGTCTCGTTCATGGTCGGCTGCGATGTCTGCATGCCTGGTGTCACCGATGAAACGTGTTCGGTTGGTGGTGTCGATGGGTCCATTCGGGTTCCTCCCTCGGTCACGCTACGATAGCGCCGCTCGCGCGGGCTGTGAAGTTGTTCACAGTTTGCATGACGCCCGCGTTGGATTCGCTACGGAGTGTTGTGAAGGGTGGGCGTCGGAGCGCTGTTGCGTGAGTGTTGTGAACGTGTCGAGGGCTCAACACCCTAGACCAGAGGGTGCTAACGGGGAGAGGGATGGCACTGTGGACCGTGGACACCGGGCGTGGTGGAACCGACTCAGGGGGAAAGTAAAGCGGCTCAGCGGGGGACGGGGGTGGCGGCGAGGATGCGCTGGATGACGTCGTCGGGGCGGACGCCGTCCAGCTCGGACTCGGGCTTCAGGATGACCCGGTGGCGCAGCACGGGTGCGGCGATGGCTTTGACGTC
>JAFAZN010000166.1 GCA_019239775.1 Chloroflexota bacterium | reverse complement strand
CCTCACGCCAGACCCAGTCGCGGTCGCCGTCGACTCCGTTGCCCCCGGCAATCGGCACCCACTCGCACCACTGATCGGTGTCAAGATCGATCGCGGCAAAGCCGCGCGCCTGCAGCTCGGCAATGACCGTGGACTTGCCAGTACCGGACATGCCGGTGATGAGGATGCGCTTGCGCTCCACCGCGTGCCGCGTCAGGTCGGCCGCAGCACCCGACTGACGGTGGCCTGGTCGTAGGCGCCGTGCACCACGACGAGGACCTGTCCGTCGAAGACGGCCTGTTCGAGCTGGGCGGCCTCATCCACCGGCACCCCACAACCAACCAGGGCACCCGTAATGGAGCCGCGACCACTGCCCGCCAACTGCACATCCTGCCAGAGGTTGCCGGTGCCCAGAATCGCCCCAAAGCTCGGCACCGTCGCGGATTCGACTTTGCCGAGCCAGTCGACGAACTGGGCCAATCGGCCGCGGTGCAGCGCGGCGTCTTCGAGGTCGTCGTTTGCGCCCGTAGCGGTTTGCAGCGTTGCCGCGTCGCGTGGCAAGCGGGTAACCACGCTGACCGCGCGCGGATCCACGCCGCTGGCCTGGAGGGCAACGATTGCCTCGCGGGCGGCCTGAGAGCTGGCGAACAGGCGGGTGATCGCCACGTCGGCAACTATATCAACGAGAGATGAAGCCACCGGTTATGGCCAGCGTGCCGTGGCGCATCGTGGCCGGGTTAGCGGTGGGCAACCTGCTCAACCCGCTCAACTCGTCGATGATCGCGGTGGCACTGGTGAGCCTCAGTGGCGACTTTGGCGTGTCGCTGGGCACGGTGACCTGGGTGGTGTCGGCGTTCTATCTCGGCGGAATGGTCGGCATGCCGCTGATGGGGCAGCTGACCGACCGATTTGGCGCGCGGCGCATGCTCACGGTGGGGCTGGTGCTGGTCGGCGTGACCAGCGCGCTTGCCCCGCTGACCCGGGTACTGGCCGTGCTGCTTGGCTTACGGCTATTGCAAGCCGTAGGCACCTCGGCGCCGTATCCGGCGGCGCTTGCCATCTTCCGCGCGCGCAACCCTGGGGGTCGCGCACCAGCTGGCGCGCTGGGAGCGATTTCGATCACGAATTCGGTGAGCTCGGCGCTGGGGCCGGTGCTCGGCGGGGCGTTGGTGGCGTTCGCAGGCTGGCAGGCCATCTTCGCGGCGAACGTGCCACTGGCGGCTCTGGCCCTGCTGCTGGCGTTCGTGTGGCTGCCGAGAGACCAGGTCGCTCGAGAGTCGAGTGCGCGGAAGGTCCGCGTCTGGAGTCTCTTGCGCAGCAAGGCGCTCGTGGCAGTCTACGCGCAGTTCGCGCTCGTGAACGTCGTGTTTTACGGGGTGTTTTACGGCCTGCCGCTCTGGCTGGAGCAGACGCGCCATTACGCACCCGACCTCACGGGCCTCATCCTGCTGCCCGTCGCCGGAATTGGTGTCCTGGCGACGCCTGTGGCGGCGCGGCTCATCGATCGCATGGGGCCACGGCCGTCGCTGATCATCGGCTCGGTGGTGCTGTTGCTAGGATCGCTGCTGCTGCTGCGATTTGGTAGCGAGACCGCGCTGCTGGAACTGCTCGTGGTTGGCGCAGTGCTCGGCGTACCGAACGGCTTCAACAATCTGGGACTCCAGGCGGCGCTCTACGAAGCTGCCGCGTCGGACCAGATCGGCGCGGCCGCGGGGCTCCTGCAGACCTTTCGATACGCCGGCGCAATCGCATCGACCGCGATCATCGGCGCGGTCTTCGGCGCCGACGCCAGTAGCAACAGTTTGCACGTCCTTGCACTGGTCATGGCGGTAACCAGCGCTGCACTGGTGCTCGCGAGCATCTTCGCCTATCGGCCATCATCTGCAGAGTGACGAATACACAGCAAGACACCAATCGATGGGCGTTTCCGATCCCGCCGAGGATTGCGTCGATTGCAGGAGTCAAGCCTCTGGAGCTCGAGACGACAGAGGCCATCGACCTCGGACCGCGCATGCGCCGGATACGCCTTCGCGGCGCGGGCCTGGAGGACTTCGTGTATCAGCCCGGGCAGGACGTAATGCTGGTGCTCAGCGAAGGTGAGCGGCCTCTGTGCCGGCGGTACACCATCCGCGGCTTCGACCAGCGGTCGCACACACTGGAGCTCAACATCGTGGCGCATGGCGTGCACGGGCCTGGTGCTTCATGGGCGGCTGAGACTGGGCCGGGCGATCGCGTGAACGGCGTGGGACCGCGGGGGAAAATCTTCCTCGATCCGACCGCCGACTGGCACCTGTTTCTCGGCGATGAATCGGCGGCACCGGGCTATCTGCACATGCTGGAGGCGCTCGCCGGCGGCGTGCCGGGCCAGGCGTATCTCGAGGTCAGCTCGCCTGAGGACGAACTGCCGTCCTCGGCTGATGGTGTGACGTGGTTGTACCGAGGCGACGTGCCGGCGATTTCGAGCACGATGCTGGCCGACACCGTCGACAGCCTGGAGCTGCCGGACGGTCGAGGCCACGTGTACATCGCAGGCGAGGTGCAGATTGTCAACGCCGTGTTGCGAGCCTGCATTGCGCGCGGGCTGGAGCCGGCGCAGCTCTCGCCCAAGGCGTACTGGGGTCGCGGCAAGAGCAACGAGCTGAACGGCGAGCCTGGCGACCGCGCAGTTGTTTAGCTTCTCGTTCTGAATGGAACGCCGACGGCGGTCAAGAACATCACGCTCTTGCCGGCAGCGTGCGGAGAAAAGAAGTCGGTCACGTCGTCGTCGAAGAAGGTGAGGCCGGTCGCTCCGAGGTGTAGCGCGTAGGCGGCGAGATACAGCTTGCCGCCTTCGATGGCGGCTGACAGTTGTGCGGCGCGGTAGCTTCGGTCATCGAGTTGTCCGAGGTTCACCAGCCAATAGGCGTTGAGGGCCGCGTCGCCGGCCAGCTCCTGGCCGAGGTCCAGGTAGGTGGCCTCACGGCGGAACTCGCCGAGACGTAAGGGTTGCAGGTCGCGGGTTGCGCGGTTCCAGACGTACGTGCCTGAGGCGAGGCCGTCGACGGCGTTCACGATCAGGTACAGGTCGGTCGGGATGAATGCGTCCGACGGAACAGGCGTGGTGGCGACCTCGAGCATGGTTTGAAGCGCGTCACGGGGGATCGCGGCGTGGGTGAAGCGGCGGGTGGAGCCGCGGCGCAGGATGACGGCTTCGATGCTCTCGCCGGTTTGGACTGAGGTGGCCGGTTTCTGCTGAGGCGGTCCGAACTGGGAGCGCCATGCGGCGGCGGACTCCGACGATGGCAGTGACGAAGCTGCATGCGCCGCCGCGATTTCGGGGTAGGCCACCTCGTGGGCGGACAACCTCTGGGTGGGCAGCGCCAGGGGGCTGACATCTGGCGCGCGCTGGGGTGGTGGGGCGTCAGTACCGAGGGCAACCAGCGCGACCGTGCCCTCGTGGGTGGGGTCCACGTCCAGAAGGTTGTTGAGACTAGCGTCTTCGAAGCCCAGGACCACGCTGGCTTCGATGGCGTTGGCGGCGGCTACGGCGAGGAGGTTCGCCAGGATCGTGCCGCTGTCCCAGAAGGCGTGGCGATAGGCGCGCGCCTGGTATTTCCACGCGTTGCGCCACCAGGTGCTTGTCAGGGCCATCACCACGGGCGCTTTTTGAATGTGCGCCTCATCGCCCGTGGCTTTCAGCACTCTTTGGCGGAAGTCGCCCGAGCGCAGCTGGCGGAGGCCATTGTCGTGGGCACCGAAGTGGTACACGCCGGCTGGCAGGCCTGGCAGGTCGGCGCTGACCAGGTATTGCTCGATGTGGAACAGGGCGCCGGTGCAGGCCGCGGCGCGGAAGGGCATGCCGCGGAGCACCTTCGTCACGCCGTTGCTGAAGTAGCACAACCGCGCTAGCGCTTCGAGGTCCATGGTGCCGTGCGCTTTCGTCGCATTACCGGCTATCGCCGCCAATGCGCCGACCTCGGACGCGGAAAAATTCAGATCGAGTGGGTGTGCAGAAAGTGAGGTGTAGATCTTGAATGGCAGCGGCTGGTTCGGCCAATCCAGGCGATGTCTGTCCGCCTGGACACTTTCCAGCGAGTGCTTAGTCGCCTGGTGATACTCGCGCAGGTTCAGGCGCTTGACGCCACGCTCGATCGGCCGCGAACCGCGAGCATACTTTCGATGCGGCGCAACAGCTCGTCGTTATCGAAGGGCTTCGAGAGAAAACTCACGTCAGGAGCGTTCACGCGCGGATCCGCGCTGGCTGACATCAGAATGATCGGCAGCCGCTGCTTCTTCAAACGAGCGCGGATCTCTTTGGCGATGCGGTCACCCCGAACGCCTGGGAGCATGACGTCGCAGACGACCAGGTCGGGTAGCCGCGCATTCGGGGAAGCCAGCAGGCTGAGCGCGCTCACACCATTGCGCACGTGCAGCACCGAATAGCCCTCCTCGGCGAGAAACTCGGTGAGGACTTCGGCAAAAGCCTGTTCGTCTTCGACAAGAAGGATGCGCGCTCGCATGCCTGTTTCGCCTAGCCCTAGTGCACGGTGTGTGCCGAATCGTTCCGCAGTGGCACCCGCACGGTGAACCGGGCCCCGCCATCCGGGGGTGAATCAACGCTGATGCTGCCGCCGTGCAACTCGACGACGTGGCGCGTCACGAACAAGCCAAGGCCCATGCCGGAGAACTGGTCGTCGTCGTGGGCGCGGTAGAAGCGCTCGAACAGCATGTCGCGCTGATCTTCGGGAATCCCCACACCGTGATCCCGTACGGCCAGGCACGCCTCGTCAAAGGCCGTGCGCGAGAGGTTCACCTCGATCAGGCCACCCTCCGGGCTGTACTTGATTGCGTTGTCGAGCAGGTTGTTCACCACTTGTGTGACACGATCGCGATCCACGACGGCCTGCAACTCATCTGGGCCCTGCACCATGATGGTGTGCCGCGAGGTCGTCAACTGATTGGCCGCGACAACTTCGGCCACGAGTGCGACCAGGTTGGTTGGCTCGGGTTCGATCGTGAGGCGAGATGCGTTGATGCGCGAGACGTCGAGCAGCCGATCGACTAGCCGTCCAAGCCGCTGCGATTGCTCTTGCAGACGTTCGAGCGCGCGGTCGAGTTGCTCACGCTCGAGGTTGCCCTGGCGCTCCAACTGCCGGTGCAAGAGCTGCGCGGTTGCTGAGAGTGTGGCCGCTGGGGTCTTCAATTCGTGCGAAGCCAGCGCCAGGAACTCGTCGCGCTCACGCAGTGCTTCTTCGGCTTGCGCCCGTGCAACCTGCTCCTGGAACAGCAACTCGCGCTGCTGCTCGGCGCGCTTGCGCTCGGTGATGTCGCGCAGCACCGCCAGGCGGGCGGATGCGCCGCCCCACTCGGTTTCGACCACGCGCATCTCGGCCACCCCGACTTCATCGCCCTGTCCGACGATGTCCACCTCGGTGATCTCGCCGACGACGACTGGCATGCCCAGCGGCGCGCCGATCAGCTCCTGGCGGCTCTGCCGGAACAATCGCTCGGCGGCCGGGTTGGCGAACCGCACCACCCCGTTCTGGTCGACGACGACGATGGCGTCCGCGTTGCGTTCGATCAGATTTCGAAGCTGCTCGCGAGTGGCCTCCAGCTCGCGCGCAAGTTCGGCGTCAAACAGCATTCGGCGGCTCAGGACCCAGTTTCAGGTATCAAAGAGTTGCTCGACGCGGTCGAGCTCACCGGGCGGCGCCTGGCGCGGGTTACCCGCGAGGATGCCGGTCACGTTACGGAACGGATTACCGATGTGCATACCGCCGTTGTCGATCAAAAACTCGCGAATCTGCTTGTCGTGCGACGAGCCGCGCATCTTGAGCACGGTAATGCCGCGGCGCATCTCGCCATACAGCTCCACATAGCGCAACAAGATGATCGAATCTGTAATCGTGGAGATGTGGCTCTCCGTGACGGATTGGCCGCCTAATAATGAAGGCGTTGTTGCAGTGAACAGGCCGGCGATTTCGCGCTCTTTGATGAACGAAGTGAGATCGATCACGAATTCGCGAAAGCTGCGCGGCGTCGACACACGTTCGAGGGCAGACAAACTGTCCACGGCTACGCGCGCCGGCTTGAACTGTTCGATGTCGTGCTTGATCTGCAGCAGATGGTCTTCAAGCTGCATGGCCTCGGGGTACACACAGCTGACGCGGAGTAATCCGTCATGCTCCATTTGCGCGAAATCACGACCCCAGCCAATCGCGTTGCGGAAGAGCTGTTCGCGGCTCTCTTCGTAACCAAGCAACAGGCAGCGTTCACCAACCGCCGTGCCGCCGCCGATGAATTCTGCGCACATCAAGGTCTTGCCCGTGCCGGTGGCACCTGACACCAGGATCACCGAGTCGCGGAAGAAACCGCCACCGCAGAGTCCATCGAGATCGCCATTGCCCGATGTGATGCGCACGTTCGATGATTTCTGGGTCAGCTCAATGGCTGACAGCGGAATCACCACGATGCCTTCGTTGGGCAGCACCGTGAACGGGAACTCGCCTTTCTGGTGGCCGGTGCCGCGGAATTTGAGGATTTCGATGGTGCGCCGCCGTTTTTCATCCTCGAGCGTGTTGCGGAGGATGATCACGTTATCGGCGACGAATTCCTCGACTGCGTACTGGTCGGCGCTGCCGGTATCCGAGGACCGCTCCGCGGTGAGGATCGCCGTCACGCCGAGCTCCCGAATGCCCGATACCAGACGCAGCAGCTCGTGGCGCACGCTGGCACGATCCGGGAAGCGCGTGAAAACGGCATTGAGCGAGTCGATCGACAGGCGCGTGGCACCCACACGGCGCACGGCGTGCTCGATACGCGCCATCAGCGCGCCGAGGTCGAAGCTGCCAATGACCATCGACTCTTCGTACGGCTGAGGCGAGGCATCGACGAACGCCCACCGGTCCGCCCGTTCCCAGGCCTCCACGTTCCAGCCCATCGAAACAACGTTCTGGCAGATATCGCGAGGCGACTCTTCGAAAGTCACGAACACCGCGCCCTCGCCGCTGGCAATGCCCTGCGCCAGGAACTGCGTGGCGAACATCGTCTTGCCAGAGCCCGCGGTGCCGGTGACGAGCGTGGCACGTCCGCGACTCAGGCCGCCTTGCGCGATCAGATCGAACCCTGGAATCTGGGTCGGCAGCTTCTCGATGCCAGGCACGCTGATGTTCGAGTTCGTCACGACTGCGGTTCCGCGACCGCCACAACGGGGAGCGGCAAGTCGAGCCAGAGCCGCAATTTCTCCGTGTCGGAGAGGTCGCCGATGACACGGCGCAATGGCAAGGGACGCCGGCGAATGACCGTGGGCGTAGCCAAGATGCGTTCGTCCTCAGCGGCCTGGGGCCGTTCGAGCACGTCCACAACCGTGAGCTCGCAACCGTCGCCAAGGTGTTCGCAGAGATTCCGCAAGTTGGCAACCGCCTGCTGCGAGCGGACGCTTTGCCCGGTAATGAATAGGGCCAGCACGTACGCGACGCCGTTCGGCGGACCTGAGCCCTCATTCAATTGCGGAGTCATGCGCGCACCCCCAACGTGTAGCTCCGATAGTACGTGACCATCTCGCCCATCAGTTCCAGTACGAGCAGGCGGCCTTCTTCGGCCAGCGCCGAAGTCTGGTCGCGGCTTGCGTGCGCCATGCGCTCTTTCAGCGCCTGGACGTGCAGATCAATCACATCGCGCGGTCCTGCGCTGAGGGCACCGAGCTCATCGGCCAGGTCGTGTAGCGCCTGACTCGTCCTGTGCTCGACCTTGTACACGCGCTGATCGAGCGCGAGGCCGAGAATCTCGGTGTACGTTTGCCTCAGGCGCTTGAACGCCTCTGGCGCGCTGTCGCGCAACGGCAGCACGCCAAAACGTTGCGCGGTGATCGGGGTAGGCGCGCCGGCCAGCGACTGCAGCTCCCGTAACTCCCGTTCCGCGGGCCGCGACATCATGCGCAACGCAACATGCGCATCCATCGCCTTGCGCATGATGTCTTCCAGTTCCTGCTCGTCCCAAGGCTTGGTCACGAACCCGATCACACGAACGGTATTGATGGCTTGCATGGCGTCCTGGAGGTCCGCATACGCGGTGATCAGGACGCCAACGGCGGTCGGTTTGACGCGGCGGACCTCGGTCAGCAACTCCAGGCCTGTCATGTCGGGCATCTGTTGATCGGCCAGCACGATGGCGACGTCGCTGGATCGCACCAACTCGAGCGCGGCGCCGGCGCTGGTCACCGAGCGCGCGTCATATGTCGGCTGGAGCACGTCCTCGAGCACGCGACCGACGGCCGCGTCGTCGTCGACGATGAGGACCAACGGGCGAGAGTCAGTCATTGACGCGTGTAGCGATGCTTCACTCCAGTCGGGAAATACGCCGGATCTCCAAGCAGCGCCAGCTCAACTCGCGGACGCTGCCGATCGGTGGGAACGTAGTGTGCGAACTCGCTGTTGAGTCGCTTCACGTTGTCAAGGATGGAGTTCGCGATGATCTCAGCCTTCTGCTGGTCGGGTAGTACGTCACGAGCCAGCTCCACCACGATCGAAAGATAGCCGTTGCGATCATCATCCTCGCGGACTTGCATGACGAATTTCCCGGTGCACCAAGCGGAGACCGGAGGTTGCTCCAGGCCAACCGTGACGTTTTCGGGAAAGACGTTGGCGCCGAAGTACGAGATGGTGAAGTCGGCTCGGCCGAAGACGTAGGCGAAAGGCAGCGGCCGCACGCCGCGATCTCCGAGGCCTTCGGCGGGGTCGAACCCGCGCTGACGCAGAAAGTCCATCATCGCGGCGAACGGAATGAGTCCACCGGAGTCCGCGATGTGGTAGCGCACCAGCGGGATGCCGTTGTCGCCAGTAAACAGGAGCGTTCCATCCTGGACTTCGAAGAAACGGGAACGCGGGTCGTACTGCACAAGGGTTGGTAGGCGCGACTCGCCGAACAACGCGTGGGCATGGTTCGGGTGTGATGCCAGGTAGCGGCGGATCGACACGCTCAGGGGAGTCTCGTTCCCCAGGACGCCGGCGTCGGCGGTGCCGTACAGAGATACCGAGTCGTGGCACGGATCCGTTGAGCCCATGCGCTGGCCGACCAGGCTGCGCCATTCTTCGGAGAACACTTCGCCTGCCATTACCAGCCGCGTGTGGTGTGCGGACCAGTCCACGTTGGCCGTGATGCCGTCGTCGATGACGTCCTTCAGGAATGGCGGGTAGCCGAGCAAGACCGTTTGATCGAACTCGGGTGCGAGGCGCTGGACAACGCGCAGGATTTCGCCGACGTTGTTGCCGGGGCTCACCACCATCAGCGGATAGCCGCGGACTGCCAGATGTCGGCAGCAGCTGGCTGTGAACATGCCACCGACCCAGGTGCCAAGAGCGAAGCACACCACCGCCAGCGTGCGACGCTCGTCGGCACGGAAGCTGTCGTAAAAGGCCTGCTCGAAGCGGCGGGCGATGGTGTACTCGTCGTCGATGCTGCGCGGCCAGAAGGTGGGTTGGCCGGTGGAACCGGAGGACACCGCGACGAAGTCATTTGCCTCCAACCGGCCACTGCGACAAAGGTCGCGGAGTGGGAATTGCGAATGGTAATTGGCCTTGTTGATGAACGGTAACTTGGAGAAATCCTCGAAGGTCCGGATGGTGTCGGGCGCGATGGCGTGGGCCGCGAGAAACGCGCGGTAGGCGGGGACCTCCGCGGCTACCGACTGGAACAGCGCGACTGCCTGCTGCTCAGCGGCGGACTGGTCATCCGCGCCGCGGAGGGCAGCGTCGAGGGGCGTGGCGACGAACTCCGCCAGTGCGGTGGCAGCACTCGATGCGAGTGTCGTCATTGCAGGTGGGTGCTGAACCAGCCGAGCAGGCGCGCGAGAAAGTCGGCTCGGTGTGAGGGTGGCCCCACCCGCAGCATCGCATGTGCGCCGCCGGGGTAACGCACGAATTCGACCTCGCAGTCGGCCTGCTTGAGCGCAACAAACATCTGCTCACCCTGGCCGATCGGACAACGATCGTCCGCCTCGCCCTGCATGATCAGGGTTGGCGTCGTCGCCCGGTGGGCAAACGTAGAAGGCGAGTGCGCGGCGAAGGCCTCACTCGCTTCGTGCGGCTTGCCGCCCCACTGGTACGGACCCCAGGCGTGGGAGATGTCGCTGGTGCCGTACATCGATTCAAGATCGAAACACGGTGCGCCACACACCGCGGCCTTGAAGCGGCGGGTATGTCCAATGGTCCAGGCGGTCATGAAGCCGCCGTAGCTGTAGCCCCAGATGCCGCTGCGCTCGGGATCGGTGTACGGCTGCTCCAAGGCTTTATCGATCACCGCCATAAGGTCCAGGTGGTCCTCGCCACCCCAATCGCAGCGCACCATCTGGGCAAACTCGCGACCGTACGTGCCCGAGCCGCGCGGATTCGAGAACACCACGACGAAGCCATTGCTGGCGAGTAGCTGCTGCATGTTGTTGAAGGCATAGCCGTAGAAGCCGTGCGGTCCGCCATGGACGTCCAGCACGACCGGATACTTCTCTGCTGGATCGAAATCAGCGGGCTTCAGAAGCCAGGCCTCGACGGTCGTGCCATCACGCTCGACGTCGAAGCGCTCCCACGTCGCCGGGGGTGAATTCCGAAGCAGGTGCGTGTTGTTCGAGGTGATGACGCGGCGTTCGCCCGTCTGGCGGTCGTAGATGGCGACTTCGCCGACGGCCTCCAGGCTGGCGTAGGCCTGTGCTACGAAACGGTGGTCGCGATCGAGACTGAAGCCAGTGCTGATGGACTTCGTGGCGAATTCCTGCGTGAGCGCAGCCGTATCCACGTTGAAGCGGTAGTAGCAGCTCTCGCCTGCGCGGATGGCGTGCACTAGTACCTCGGACGCGTTCAGCCACACCGGCTGCGAAGGACCCATGACGGTTGGGAAACCCGCATCTGGGGCGCACGGCAAGTCGGTCGTGAGGCGCGTGATGCGATCGGCGCCGACGTCGTAGAGGAAGAAGTCCGCACCCGCGGTAGGCTCAGTGTCGCCGTCGAAGAAGATGCGCTCGCCCTCGGGTGACCAGGCCCAGACGCCGACGCCGCCGTGTTCGGGACCAACTCGCTTCACACTGGCGTTGGCGACGTCGAACAACGCCAGCTGCGAGAAGATGCCGTTGCTCGTGCTGATGCGCGCCGCAAGCGTTCGACCGTCGGGCGACCATTGCGGGTACCACAGGTCATCCGGTTCGGTGGTGAGCCTGCGCCTCTCGCCGGTTGCGACGTCAACCACAAATACCTGTTGGCGCACGTCGTTGAGCCAGCCGCGGTTGTCCTGCTTGTAATCCAACCGCCGCGTCACTCTGACCCTGGGCGCGCGATTCGGTGGCGGCGGCTCCTCGTCGG
>JAFAZN010000034.1 GCA_019239775.1 Chloroflexota bacterium | reverse complement strand
TGATTGTACCTGAACCGAGGCGCACAGAAGACGCCGTACGACAAGGTTCGAAGTGGACACGGGTCGGCGTGCTGCTAAACGACCTGTAAGAATGGGCAGCTGGGCCAGGCTTCGGCCTTTGCTTATCTCGAGGCGACACGATGACCGCCAGTCAGCTGCTGGACAATTTGATGAGTACGGTAGGCGAGGAGCCTGCGAGCCGACACGTCGAGTTCATCGGCAAGCGTCCTGGGCTGCCTGTGCCTGCCCGTGCGCGTCGGCGAGTTGGGAGCCAACGCGATCGTCGCCGGAGCCGTACAGGCGTCGCGGCTGTGGGCCTGTGTTTCCGAAAAAGAAAGCCTCCTCGGGCTGGCCGGGGCGGGCGTACGAGTGGAATCGTCTGGAAGGGGACGTCCGGCGTGCCGTCCCAGCCGGCACGGAGCAAGGCGAGCCCGAGTCGCGCCAGTCGCAGGCGATCACGCCACGTCAGCAGGTGTGCGCTGAGAGCCGCGGCGGCGAGCTCGGGGTTGCGCAGTGGGTCCCGCAGAAACGTCGGTCCGTTGGTTGTGACCACCGCTGCACCGGTGTCCGAACAGCCGCAGGTCGAGCCCGCGCAGATCGACTGCCCTGCGCACGGCAGGGCTGGGCGGTAAAACAGCACCTGAAAGCCGTGATCGAGCACAAATCCGTCCGATGTGCGTCCGCTGCATACGCGTCCGCCTACCCCGCTGGATACTTCGAGCACCTGCACCGGCACCTGGTGTTGGGCGAGCAAGCGGGCGCAGTTGAGGTCCGCCAAGCCGGCGCCGACGACCACCACCGAAAGTCGCTCGGCGTGGTCACCCCATTGACTCGAGCACGTTGGCGGCATGCCGATAGGCAATAGACAGCACAAGAAGGGCCCGCAGCAGAGCGTCGAGGAGTGGGGCCGCGCAGCCCACGGGCAACTCGCACTCTAGTTCATTCCGCAAGCGTGCGCCCGGCTCATCGGGAAGGACGGGGGACCCCAGCCCCGCCGCAACAGCGCCCGCTCGCCCGCCAGAGGCTGGGCGCCCGGACGCACAACGCCCCGCCGGACCACCCGGACCACCCGGACCACCAGGGAGTCAGCAAGCGTAAGGCATCGGGACGCTCATGGAACGCGAGTACTTGCTCGGGCGAGGCTGGCTGGGATCTTTCGAACACCAGCTGGCGGCGGAGCACGCCGAGGGTGTACCGCGGTTTTGCGCGGCGAGCGCATCCTCGTCGCCCGCGACGGCTCTAGTTGCATTCTGGTTGAGCTCTCGCCGGCAGACACCTCGAGGCGTACCCAACATCCGCTGCCTGGATACGATTCGCACTCGGGCGGTCAGACGGCGTCATCCGCAAGTGGCTCCAGTTCGCACCCGGAGGAAATACGGGGAGGTCAACAGCACCGGACATTTAGAGCGTTTGCGCGTGGCAGCAGCGCGTCATGCTGAACCGTGGAGGCCGGTTCGTTCGTGCCTGAGCAGCGGGCACTCATGTGGGGTTTGGACATGTCCTTGTGAAAAAGATGGCGGTGGCCGCTTGGAGTCGTTGCTGTCGTGCTGACGACGAGTCTGATGATGGGCACCGCGCTCGCGGCAAGCACGAACCGCGCGGACTTCGACATGGTGGTTTCAGCGGGAGCTGCCAAGTGTCTGCCGCACGCACGCGGCGAGGTTCACATCCACTCGATTGGCCCGGTGGAGATCATGGATGTCGCCGTCCGCGGCCTGCCGCCCAAGACGGACTTCGATTTCTTCGTGATCCAGGTACCCACCGCGCCCTTTGGCGTGTCCTGGTACCAGGGCGACATCGAGACTGATCGGGATGGAGACGGCCAGCAGCGTTTCATCGGCCGATTCAGCATCGAGACGTTCGCGGTGGCACCTGGCACGGCACCGGCGCCGGTCGTCTTCGATCAGCCACCCTTCCCTGACGCCTCCTCGAACCCGAGCTTCGGACCGATTCAGATGTACCACCTCGGGCTGTGGTTCAACTCGCCAGCGGACGCCCAGCATGCGGGCTGCGCCGCCACGGTCACGCCGTTCAATGGCGAGCACGACGCGGGTATCCAGGTGCTCAACACCAGCAACTTCCCGCAGGACGCTGGCCCGCTGCGCCACGTGGTTCCCTGAGCGCAGCCAGGAGCGTCAGATAGCGCGAGCCTGGCAGGAGCGCATACAGCCTGCCAGGCGCCGCATATTGTCCCAGGCGCGCACGGTGGATCGCGGCTGGCATCTCGGTAACCGACGCCTGCCACATAGCCGACGTCGTATGCCTCGGCGGAGATGGCCGTATTGGCAACACGAGCACGGGTCTGCCATAAGCGTGCTCTCGGTCAGCTCAAGCACCAACCCACCAGCGGCCGTGTTGTGCTGCCGAAGGAGGTCCTTGATGGACTCAACCAACGTCTCGTCGGTTAGGCCGCTCATTGATAGGTTCACCGCCATCCTTAAATCCAGGCCCTGGGTCCGCCGGCCGTGGCTTGGGCCAGTGCGGTCGGCGATCTCAGCACGCTAGTATCCCCACCGGACCAGGTGCGAGAGCTGATGATGCGGTCGCGGCGCGCGCCCTCGCAAGCCGAAAAACAAGCCGCCATAGTCGATCGCGCCAATTTCCTTGTGCAACTCTTCGGCCTGATTTCCCGACCGAGGCGAGCTTGCATCCCCGGCGTGCCACGAGGTGATCGTGTGTGCTCACTCTTCGTGCTGGCGGCCAGCCCAGAAGGCTGAGCGACACTGAGGGACGAGACCGTGGCCAGATGCGTTCATCTTCAGCAGGGCATGACGTCACTCCGCGCACACCGCAGGGCTGCGAGGAGTGCCTCAAGTCGGGCAGTTAGTTGGTGGGTCCATCTGCGACTATGCCTCACCTGCGGCCATGTCGGCTGTTGCGACAACTCACCTAATAAACATGCGACCAAGCACTTTCACCGGACGCATGATCCGCCGATTCAGTCATTTGAGCCAGGCGAAGACTAGGGCTGGTGCGACGTCGACGAAGCTTGAGCTGGAACCGGCGCCGCTGCCGGCCCGGTTGCGATGAACCTCGCGCCTGACATGCTGATGGTTCCACCAAGGGGGTATGGTGCTTTGCGCCGGGGTTCACTCCCCAATTCCTCCACAGTTGGGAGGGAGCGGGCGCAGTGCCTCGCTCGCCTCCGCGTCGGTATACTCGGACCGATCGGCGTGGCGTTCGTCCCACGAACGGGGTTTGCGGCCTTACGTGCGAGTCTACCTCCCAAGTCTTTCCGCAGTTGGGAGGGGGCGGGTGCAGCGAGCGGCCAACCACAACTACGGTGCTTCTGCTGCGAACACGGAGTAACTAATGCGAACTGACACAGACAGCCAATGGCCTGCTCTGCCCTACGCGGAGTGGAAACCGACGCTCGACACGCTGCACATGTGGACCCAGATCGTCGGCAAAGTCAAACTGGAGCTCACGCCCTTCCTGAACGACTGGTGGAACGTCACCCTTCGGCCGACGGCGCGGGGTCTGTCAACCTCGCTCATTCCGACTGACACGCGCGCTTTCGAGGTGAACTTCGACTTCGTCAAGCACCAGCTGCTGATCGACGTCACGGACGGAACCTCGCGCAGCATGCTTCTGACCGCGCGCTCCGTCGCCGACTTCTATCAGGAGTTCACTTCGCATCTGAAAGCGCTCGGCATCCAGGTCAGGATCAACACCCAACCCATGGAGGTGGATGACGGCATCCGATTCGAACAGGACCATCTCCACGCGGATTACGATCCGGAGTACGTCAACCGCTGGTGGCGCATTCTGGTTGGCGTCAGCCGCGCCCTCGAGCGCTACCGCACCACGTTCGTTGGCAAAAGCAGTCCACCCCAATTCTGGTGGGGCTCCTTTGACCTTTCCAGCAATCGCTATTCTGGCAAGCCAGCGCCTGCCCGGGAGTGGCCCGCGCGCTGGATGGCATTGGCGGCGCAAGACGAGCAGGCGCTGGCGGGATTCTGGCCAGGCAACGAGCGCGTTCCAGAGCCGGCGTTTGTCGCCTACTTTGCCCCGGAGCCACCCGGCTGCCGCACCGCGCCGATCCAACCGGACGCGGCCTACTTCCATCCGGAGCTTGCGGAATTCGTTCTGCCGTACACGCGTGCCCGAGAGGCTCCAGATCCCGAGCAGCTGATCCTGGACTTCTACCAGAGCACGTACGACGTGAACGCGACGCTGGCCGGCTGGGATCGAGCCTCTCTGGAGCGTGCGGATCCAATGCCGCGCAAGCCCACCACTGTGTCCCGGTAGTTGGCCGTGGCGCACGATGGGCATGCCGCGCTGCTGAGCGACGCAGGCTCCAGCCGTCGGCGAGCAAGGGCAGTTGTTCTGGATAATGCCGACCTGGAGCAGAAGTTCTCCTGGTGGAAGAGCCGTCCCCGGGGAATAAGTTGTCCTCCTGAAGCAGAATTCTCTTTGGGTGAGTTGT
>JAFAZN010000462.1 GCA_019239775.1 Chloroflexota bacterium | reverse complement strand
GTCTTTGCAGACCTTCGCGAAGTCCATGCTCGCGTTCTTGATGAAGTCGATCGTCATCTTGCAGTCGTTCTTGTTCACGAACGCCGCGAGCGCCGGCTGATCGACGCAGGTCGACACGCAGCCGCAGTTGGTCTTCTGGTCGCCGTGGAGGAAGGTCATCAGCTTGTCCGCGGTGAAACCCGGGCAGTACTGCATCATCATGGCGTCCTTGGCCAACCCGCAGTTGAAGAGGTCGGTGCACGTGGTCGTGCAGGCCATGTTCATGTCCTTCTTGGCGTCGCAGCCCATCATGCCGCCCGTGCCGCCCGTGCCCGTGGTGCCAGCGCCCGTTGCACCTGCGCCGGTGGTGCCAGCGCCCGTTGCACCTGTGCCGGTGGTGCCAGTACCGCTAGTGGTGCCTGCACCGGCGGTGCCGGTGCCGGTGGTGCCACCGACGCCGGTTGTGCCCGTACCGGTTGTTCCTCCGACACCCGTTGTGCTTGCGCCCGAAGCGCCTGTACCGCCGGTGGCACCCGCACCGGTGGCACCAGTGCCGCTAGCGCCGCCGATACCAGTCGTGCCTGTACCGCCGCTAGTCCCAGTACCGGTCGTGCTGCCTGCACCCGTTGTGCTGCCTACACCGGTCGTGCCCGTACCTGTCGTGCCGCCGACACCCGTGGCGCCTGCGCCGGTCGTGCCTGTACCGGTGCCCGTGGTGCTGCCGCCCGTGGTGCCAGTACCGCTCGAGGAGCCTATACCCGTGCTCGAGCCAGTGGTGCCCGTAGCCCCGCCGGTCGCGCCTGCACCGGTCGCGCTCGTTGTGCCTGCTGCGCCAGTTGCGCCAGTTGCGCCAGCGCCTGTGGACGCCGCACCGGTCGACGCTGCGCCGGTGGAACCTGCGCCTGTCGACGCTGCGCCAGTCGAGGACGCACCTGTGGACGCTGCGCCCGTGGAGGATGCGCCGGTCGAGGACGCTCCTGCGGATGACGAGCCGGTTGAGGCTGCGCCTGCGCCGCCCGCGCCGCCGCCACCAGCGCCGCCAGTGCCGCCGCCGGTGGTGGTGCCTGGCCCACTCGGCACCGATGCGCTGCCTGAGGGCTCTACGATCCCGAGCGCCAGGGCCACGGGATTGTGGCCCACCGCGATGGACTCAGAGATCGAATTGGAGTCCAGGTCCCAGTAGATCAGCTTGCCGTCACCCGTGGTGGCATAGGCGCGCGAGATTTCTGCACCTGTGGCCAGCGCGAGTACCCCGCCAGGTACGGCAATGTGCCGAACCGGGGTGGCGCTGTCGCCTCCGATCATGCTGCTCACTAGGTCGACCGCGTAGAGCGCCGCGTCCGGATCTTTGGACGACAGCACCAGGAAGTGCCCGTCTGGCGTTACGGCCAGGCCAGTGAGGTTCGGCCCAACGTCGATTGTGTCCAGCTTGTTGCCGCTGGTTGGATCGAACGCGGCGACGCTACCCGAATCGCCATCGGCAACCCAGAGCCGCCCGTCGACGGTGCGCGCGACTCCAACCGGGCGACCGCCCACTTGCATCGTCGACTGGACCGTCGTTACGCCCTGGTCCAAAACCGAGATCGTGCCGTCGCCAGCATTGGCTACGAACACCTGCGGACTGAGCATGGCATTGCCCGCGGCGATGCTGACGCTGTGCGGTCCTGCGCCAATCGGCAGCGCAGCGCCCAGCGCGTGGCTTCCAGGATCCAGCGAACGGATTGCGTTGTCCGAGTCGCCGATCACGAGCAGCGGACCGCTGGGGTAGTTTGGTGGCGGCGCCGCGACTTGGCCTGGCTCATCGCCCACATCGATGGTGCCGGACTCGCTGCTGGCGTCCAGGCTGGCCAGCGCGAGTTGGTGCGTCGAGGGTGCGCCATCGGCAGCAAAGACCGTGTCGGAATTAGGTGCGGCGCCAATCGCTTTCGGCGCGAGGTCGAGCTGGACGGTCGTGGCGACGGCCGCCGCGCCGATCGGGATCACCGACAGCGTGTGGTCGTCCATGTTCGCGGTCACCGCGTACTCGCCAGCCAGTGGCAGTGGTGAATGTAGGCCAAATGGGACCTGGTTCGGATCAGGTGTGGGCACCGGTCCGCTGGCTTGTGTCACCGCCGTTGCCTGGGCCGTTGGACTCGGCTCGGGCGTTGGTGGGATCGGCTGAGTGGCAGCCACGCTCGGACCACTTGGCGCGCTGCACGCCGCGGCGAAGGCAAGAGTCAAGGCCAACAGGGCGAGCGGCGCCCCAACGCGAGTGGTTCGTCGACGCTGCTGCATATGCGCGCTAGCACGCGCACAAGTTGTGCCAAATCGCAGCTTCATAGCGTTTGACTGAAGCAGAACACCCGGGGGAGGGACCAGTATTTTGGCCCGGCTGAACGTAATTAGCAGAGACCTGACCCGCCCTTATTCACGGGTTAACGTTCGTTGCCGACACTGACCGTATGAGTACTCAATCGTCCACGTCAGCCGTGTTCGGCCGGGTGGTCGCCCGGACGGGCGCGGGCCTCTGGCGACATCGCGGCGGCGTGTTGCTCGCGCTGGCGCTGAGCGCTGCCTGTGTGGGCTATACAGCGTTCAGTGGCGTAAGCCTCGGCCAGCCACTGGCGCTGGGCGCCGCCTCGCCGACCAGTTCGGATTGTGCCGATACGGCCATGGCGGCCATCGCCGACAAGTCACCGACCGCGGCCCAGCGCGCCTACCAGTGCATGGACCCATCCTTCCAGCAGCGAGTGCCCGAACAGACATTCATCCAGCAGCTCCAGGCGCAAGCGTTGCCCAACGTGAGCACCGTCTCGCGGGTGGGCGACTATCGCTCCCAGACGACCGGTGGCGAGATGGTTTACTACGCGGTTGACGCCAACGGGCAGAGCGTCGGGTACATCGTGTACCTGGGGCAGACTGGCAAGGTGCTGCGAATCGAGTAGAGGGGTAGGGTGGACGGCGTCATCCTGAGGAGGAACGACGAACGATCCGCAACTCCGGGGTTCAAGCGCCAGAGTCGCGGAAACCGTGGGCGCGCTCATGCTATGGCGCGCCATCACGGTTCCGAGTCTGTCTGAAGTCCTTGGGCTGCGCCTAGAGACGGGCGCTACGCCCAAGATGACAGACTGCTGCCGCTAGCCGGTGCGCTGTGTGTCGCCCTTGAGTTTGTCGGCGGTGCCGCGGGCGCGAGTCTCATCGTCGCCGGTGACGCGGCCGAGGCCTTCCTCGACGCTGCCTTTGACCTGGTTGGCGGTGCCCTTCACCTCACGGCGGGCTTTGGCCGTGTCGTGCTCGGCACGCCCTTCGGCTTGCATATCGGTGTTGCCGGTCAGTTTGCCGATACCTTCTTTGACGTTACCTTTGGTCTCGTCGATACGATCACCCATGGTGCTTTTCGCTACCTCCGTAGTTGTGGACTTGAAGCAAGAATCGGGCCTGCGGGGGACTGCGGCTGTGCCTCGAGGGCCCCTTCAACGTCGGAACGTGCGAGGTCGGATCGTGCCAGCCAGCCGACCAGGCGGCCGTCGCAGTCGGTAACTAGCACGCGCTTTGCGCCTGATTCGATAAACGCGTGCTCCATCTCGTGCGTGCTGATGTTTGGCCGATAGGTCGACGGCGCCGGATCCATCACGTCGACCACGCGCTTGCTCGGATCCGCGTGCAGCGCCTTGCCGCGCAGGTCGCCGAGCACGACACCTTGCTCGTTGACGACCACACACAGATCACCCGAGACGTGAAGGTCGCCGAGCCGCTGATCCAGACGGCACGTGGGTGTGTCGCGATGGGCGATCGCGCCGATGCGCGGCTCACGCGCGAGCTTTCCCTCACTGGCCAATCCCGCGGCGAGCCAGTCCGTTTTGCCAGCGTGGTAACGGTAGACCTCGGTGTACCCGAGCGTTTCGAGCCGCCACGCGGCTCGGCCGCTCAGGTCTCAATCAACGCTCTGGCAATAGACGACGACTGGACGACCTTTGTCCGGGCCGATTCGCGCTTCGGCGGACCTTGCGGACAGATCACCTAGCGGCAGGCTGATGGCGCCCGGCAGATGCTCGTTTTCGAATTCCTCGGTCGGTAGGACTTCGACCACGGCGGCGCCACTGGCTTGCAGTAGCTGAACGCCGTGGCGATCAATATCTCGTGGCATACGTGCTAAGGGCGGGCAAAGCGCATGCCAACGTGTGTGGCTGGCCGCATCGCTGCGCTCGCTGCCGCTGAGGCGCGAGTGCGGCTGGCGGCTCGCTCGCGCGGGCATGGGCGTGTCCGAAGCGTGGCTCCGCGCGGCCGGTGTGCCGCCCACGAAAGGCGTGCCGTACGGCACGTGCGCCCATGGGAGGCTTGGCGCCACGGGAGTCCGCACGGAGTGACGCACTAACCCGAAGGTTTTCACCACTGGAAGGTTGGTCCCCACGAAGGTTGGTCCCCACGAGGTGTGCCGCCCACGGCAGGTGTGCTCCGCGGCAGGTGCGCTCGCCACGGGAGGTTGTGCCCCTGCGTTGGCATTGGCTAGGCAAGCCAGCGGTGGTGGGGCGGGGCAATACGGGCGGCGGTGTGGCGGGAAGGCGGTAAACTCCGGGCGTTATGGTGAGCTTCGGCGGGGGTGGCGGCGGGGCTGCGCTGGGCAGTCCGGCGGGCATCCTCGTGCTGCTGATCGTGATTGCCGTCGTCGGCGCCGTGTTCTGGCTGTTCAATCGCTAGCGCTGCGCGCGCTCAGCCCAGCGATCAGCCAGAAGGCTACGCTCGTGGGCCAGAATCGCTCGAAGTCGTCGAGCAATGCGTGCATGAGCCATGCACTCGTCGCTGCCAGGAGCGCGGCGCGCCACGGCCAGTCCGGACCCCCGCGGCTGAGGGCCCGAACGCAGTGGAAGGCGAGTGCGGCCAGGAGCCAGACCAGGCTCAACGCTCCCAGTAAACCCGTGTCGGCGAAGGCCTCGAGGTATTGATTGTGGGCGTGGATCCCCAGGTTGTCAGCATCGACTCCCGAGTAGCTGGCGAACAGCCAGCGGAAGTTATCCGGTCCGACGCCAAGCAGCGGATTGCTGCCCGCCATCTCGACCGCCACACTCCAGAATTCGGTGCGCGACGGCTGCACCGCGCTCGACTCGTCCAGTCCCGCGAGCAAACGCCGGTCGAGGCCGTCGTCCACGACCGCCGTCCACGCCAGCGCAACGGGCACCACGAGCGCCAGTAGCCCGATTGCGATGGCGTGCCTCGGCCGACGATATCGGAGCGCGACAAGAGCCAGAAGCGCCAGGCACAGCAGAGCGGTGGCAGTCCCGGCGCGACTGAAGGTGAGGACGATGCACGCAAGTGTGGCGATGCACGCCAACATGAGCGGTAGCCGCAACGGGTCGCGAGCGGTCCAGGCCCAGGCGATCAGCAGCGGCAGGCACAGCTCCAGGAGCATGGCCGTTTCGTTGGGATGGGACAGCGTCGCCGCGACGCGCGGGATGTCGCCAATGGGGATGGCGCCATCGTGGAGCGCGCCAAGTGCGTCGAGCACCGGCTGCGCGCCACTGGCTTCGGCCAGGCCGATAATGGCGATGCCGAGTCCGCCCAGCGCAAGCGCCTGCAGCACACGCACCCACACGGATCCGTCGTGACAGACGAAGATGACAGCGCAAGCCAGGAGCACGCTACTGAAGGGTCGGTCCAGGGTCGCGAGGGCGTCCGAGCGATGCGACGGCGCAAGCACAGCCGAGGCCACGAGCACGGTCAGCCAGATGCCGGTTGGTATCGCGAGGGCGGCTGGGTAGCGGGGCCACTGCCGCGTGAGCGCAGCGCTGGCGACGGTGAGCGCAACCGCCAATGGCAGCAAGGCGTGAACGCCACTGAGGACTCCCGTCGTGAACGGGTTGGTCTGGGCGATATCGCCGAAGCCGATGCTTGCGGCGAGCACACAGAGCGCAAGTCGCGGCAGAACCAGCAGGCGCGTGCCGCTCACGACGATCGCGGCGCGTGGTGAGGCAACCGTCGCCGTCATCCGGCGTAGAGGGATCGGAAACGCTCGGTGCAGGCGTCGAGACCAAACCGCGCGCGGAGGCTCTCGGTGCTCTCCGTCGCGGACGACTCGGAACGTAGCGAGGCGGCAAGCGCGCCCGCCAGGGCGACGGGATCTCGCACGGGCACGACCGTGGAGGTCACCTCGGGGAGCACGCCGACTCGGGTGCCTACCAGCGGAACGCCGCACGCAGCCGCTTCGAGGGCGACCATGCAC
>JAFAZN010000425.1 GCA_019239775.1 Chloroflexota bacterium | reverse complement strand
CAAGTAATCGGTCTCAAACCCATCGACTGGAACCTCAGCAAACAAGTCGTTCACGTCTAATTGGGCGAACTGAGCGATGGCATCCCGCGCTTCGTCGCAGAGGCGATAATTGTCGCGTTGACCTTCGTCGCCGGGTTCATCCCGCATGAATTCATCGCGAAGTTCCCCATATGGATCCTCCACCAAGGACCATGAGAGGAGAAAGACGATCTTCAACGACCACAGGTCGCCGAGCTCCTCCCAGTTTTCTCCGTAGCACTCGTGCTGGATGCCGGTTGTTACCTCCACCAGGAGCTGGTCGTCGCGGCGGCCGCTCCAGATGTATTCGAGGGGAAAGTGGCGAGCCGAAAACCGGTCGCAGAAGTGCTGAGTGGCCTTTGCGTGCCGGCCGCTGCGCAACAGACGCTCAACTATGCTGCTGTCTGGCGGACGTAAATAGGAATGACCCAGGCCAGCAAGCGCCGATGCAGACGCGTGGACGCGCGCCCAACTGAGCGTTCCGCTCTGCCGAGGAGGAATGGCACTTTTGCGGAAGGCGCGGATCGCCGCAGTCACAACTGCAGGGACGGGTCCCTCGCGGGACTCAGCGCGCATGCGCAGCCGGCTCGTGCGACGCCTCGGCGCCAGCAAGGGTGTCACCCCGACTGCATTTCAGCGAGAAGCACCAGCCTCGCTCTGTGGGCTTCGGGGTCGGGGAGCGGCTTCTCAGGCGGCGCCTGACAGCCTGGTTTTCAGCAGACTGATCTTGGCAGCCGAACTCGACTCCTCATGGGCGAGCAGCTCCGCTCGGAGGTCGACAAGTACGGCGGCGGCGGCTCGCACCGACCGCATGCGGCCTTTCTCCAAGCGGCGAATCGCGACCTCCAGCGCCCTGGTCCTGCTCATGCAGTTGCGCCGTCGCGCCATCCGGCTCTTGGTTGCGCAGATGCTGTCGCAATGGAGCCGCTTCGGAGGGAGTCGATCCTGCGATAAATAGACCAGGGGATGGCCACACCAAACGCAGAACTCGCGGCGATCGCCGGGCGGAAAACCATGCCGGCGACGCCAGGCTCGGCTACGACACCGGTGCGAGCAGTAAACCGCTCGATCGGCAACCACCTTCCACTGCTGACATCCCGTACACAGAATCCATTTCATCAAGTGGATTGCCTCTCAGGCCGCGGCACGTCGGCGCTGCACGAGCTTTTCGGTGCGCACCCCAAGGAGGCTTGCGGTATCGTGCGGATCCAGGTGGATGTAGCGCAGCGTGCCGACATCGAGGTCAAAGTACGCGGCGCGCCAGGTCAGCCGGCGCTGGCATAACCGGGTGACCATTGCGAGACCGAGCGCCGCAATGGCTCGGTTGACGAACGGCTCCTGGTCCCCGGCCGCCTGAGCCGCGGCACAATCCTCTTCGGGAGCAGGAAGAGCCGCAAGCGGCGCCTCGAGCAACTCTGGAGCCTGGACGGACGGAGCGGGCAGCGCTCTACAGGTGTGGGTCTCCGGGTCGAATGCACCGCGCAGGTCTTCAGCGCGAGTCACGTTGCCGAGTAGCACCTGGCCTGACGCAGCGCTGTTGCCCAGGTCCAGCCACCACACGGGCTGGGAATAGCCGTCGGATCGCAGTGTCCGCGCCAACTCGCATCGGGCGAGCGGGTTATCGACGCAGCCGACCAACAGCGACAGTCGGGATCGAGCACCACCCCGCTCATCTCGCGGTGCGTCCCGTCGGTGGTCGTACGGCGCAAGACTCAGCGCAACCTCGACGGGAAACTGGCGCACCAGGCGCTCGCCAACCACTTGCGCCTTTGGCCGGCCGCGATCTCGCTTGCTGAAGGCTTGTCGCTGCTCGTTGTGCTCCTCGACCACGTCGTGATCGACGAGCGTCAGCCGGACACGCCAGCCGAAATGCACGCTGAACAATCGGGCCAGATCCTCTGCTAGAAATGCGCCGGTTCCGCCCAGGCCGACAATCGTCACGAGTGCGTCGGGGCACTCCGACCGCGCACGCGCTGGTGAAGGCAGGCTGCCGTGAAAGGGATCAATAGTGTAAAGGCCAGCGGACTCACGGTTGCCTTTCATCGTGGCCACCCTGCATCCGGAAGCACGTCAGGACGTAGCAGATTGGATTCCAGGAGATCCCGAATTGCCCCCACGTCTTCGGCAATTTCGAACAAAAGGCGAGCTTCGTACCACTGTGGTGCCCGCGCGCGGACATTTGGAGCCGTACGCACGGCGGCACCAGTGGACGATGACAGTCCACGCGGCTCAGCCGGAAAATTGACATCTCGAAACTCACCCAACTCGGCGGCAAACACCTCCGAAAACGGAACTGGTCCGACCACAAGCGGGTTGCAACCGCTAGCGACGCGGAGGGCGATCTCCGGATGCGGTCCATACAGGCGACCCAGTACCCCGTAGATGCGGCGGCAGGTTTCATCGCGATCATCCGTCGCCGAGAAATAGGCGCGCATCACGTGATGTGAGTGGACCTCCACAATCGCGTCGTGTACCGGCGTGGCACGCACGGCGCAACCTGAGGCTTGCTGCGGGCGCCAGTCGCCGCTCCCAGATTCGTCCAGTTGCGGCTCGATGAGCCAGTAAGGTCCCTCCGCGCCGACAAGGACTTCGCCTTGGGCCGGCTCTCGGGCAACGACGGCCAGAAGGATCTCGCTTGGCATCGCCGCGCGAGCAGCCTCGACGATCA
>JAFAZN010000415.1 GCA_019239775.1 Chloroflexota bacterium | reverse complement strand
TCGACGAAACTCGCGAGTCCGTTGAACCACGTCGGCGGTCAACGCTTCGTCACGAGCGGCCAGGTCAACGAACTCGTTCGGCGTTTGGCACACCACTACACCGACGAGCAGATTGCATTCATGCTGAACATGAAGCATCTGCGTACGGGTGCCGGACTGAGCTTCACGCGTGCTCGAGTTGGCCACGTGCGGCGCAGCTTGGGGTTACCTGCAGCTGACCCAGGTAGCCTTCCGGATAGCAACGATCCGACCTGGATGGGCGTCGATCAGGCGGCGCGCGTTCTGGGCGTTAGCCAAGATTCGATCCGGCGCTGGGCGCGCGAAGGTTCGCTCGAAGCGCAGCAGATCATGCCGCAAGCACCATGGCGAATCCACGTCACCGACGACGTCATTGCTCGCATGGTCCCGGACGCTCCCGAGGGCTGGGTCGGGCTGACCACCGCGGCAAAGGCGCTCGGCAAAGCCAAACAGACGATCCTGCATTGGGTCCACTCAGGCAAGCTGCGCTCGGTGCAGGTCAGGTCCGGCAAGCGTCGAGGCCTTCGAATCGAACTCAAACACGACGAAATTGGACTATTTGCAGACGCCGATTGAAAAGGAGACGTAGTGTGCCGCGATACCGGAGGGACCGCACAGCAAGATGTGCTCTTTGCGCACCAGGTAGTTACCGGTGGCCAGGTCGCGCAGCTGCTCCTGGGGCAGCTTCGGGTTGAACGTCCAGTCGAAGTTCTCGAAGGTCTTGTCGCCATCCTCGAAGTGGGCCCTGCCGAGACGGGACGCCAGAGCGCGAGTGGCCCGCCGTTCGATCTCATCACCCAGTAGCAATTCGAGGAACTCGGTGTAGCCGAGCCGCTGCTGCTGTGCCTGCTCGAGTCGCAATGGCAGCGATTCCTGCATGCCGCCGAGCTTGAGCGCCTTCAAGGACGGAATCAGGTGCGGCGGAATCGAGGGCAGCGTCATCGTCATCACGGGCGCCTTCATACAGCGACCTCTTCGGTGCTGACGTTGAACAACCCGTCAGGCCCGTGCAGAAAAGCACCGACGCCCGCGATGGAATGGTCAACCTCATCCACCAACTGGGGATCAAGGCCCTTCTCCAGGATGGTTTTGATCGTCCGGTAGCGCGCGTTCCCATAACTGAGTGCGCGTCGGCAGGCGGCGTCCAGGCGTGCTGCCCCGTAGGTTTCAGCCAAGCGGATGATGCCCTGGCTCTGGCGTAGGAAGTGGAGGTGGTGCTGGTTGAGCGGCTCGCTGACGGCGGTGTGCACGTGCGCGCCCAACTCCGCCGCCTGCTGGCGGCACCAGGCCGGCGTACGCTGGAAGAAGGCCGCCTTCTCTGGCGGGTAGTCGTTCCAATCCGTCATGCGCTGACCCGGCCGGCCGCGCAGGTGCGTTTTGACCAGGCGTGCGCCCAGAAAGAATCGGACCAGCGTCGAGCCGATGCGCACATCCAGCCGCTGACCGACGTAGCGGAAGGGAATCGAGTACAGCGTCGACTGCACTTGCGCGTGGCAATCCCGACCGACCTTGGCCCGCGCCCACGTCACCACTTCGAACCGTGGGGTTGGTAACGCCAGCATGGCCGGCTGCTCCAGGGTCTTGAACAGCAGCAGCGGTTCAGCACGGGTGGTGCCGTGACGACGCGGGCCAGCTACCGTGAGGCACCACCGCTCAGCACCACGATTGATCTCGTCCAGACTGCCAAACGTGCGCCCGGTCCAGAAGCTCTCGCGTACGTATGGGACCTGCCGCTCCACACGCGGTTTATCGGTCGGTTTTGCCGACCTGGCAGGGTCGATCAGGCACCCAAAATGATGAGCCAGCTCGGCGTACCCGCGATTCATAAGCGGGTCGTACAGGTCTGGCTTGAGCACGCCGCTTTTGAGATTGTCCAGGATGATCCGGCGCGGGACCGACCCGAAGAAGGCGAACGCGCGCAGGTGGCAATCAACCCACGCGGCGGCGTCCATGCGCCGCACGACGGCGACAAACATGTGCCGCGAAAACGACAACACCATGACGAACGCGTTCAAAATCATGCCTTCGCCCGTCACTGGATCGATCCACTTGCCGAGCCGACCATAACTAATCGACCTGGGCTTCTTCGCCTGGTGGTGGATCATCGCGCCGCACCGTGATGCGTGGTCGGCGGGTGTAGGCGTCGGGCAGCATCGCCAGTGCGTAGCGGCGGAACGACGGCAGGCTGGCCTGCAACCCGGCGTCGTCATGCAGCCGCTGCCACACCGTGCTGGGCCGGTTGACCTTCAGCGCCTCGGCGATCTCGTCATGCCGGACCGCCAGCTCCGCCCAGGCAATGCCGTTGTTGCGAGCCGTGCCCAGCGTCGGGCACACCCGAGCGACAAATGCCGCCCAGCCCTCCGACGGCGCCCCGCAGGCCGGACCGTAGCCAGCCTCGCGCGCCGGCGTGACGTATTTGCGGACCGTGTTGCGGTCCAGGCCCAAGCTGAGGGCGATCGCGCGCAGCGGCCGTCCCGCCGCCCAATGCTCCAGCACTTCCACCACGTTGGCCACGTCCAAGCTCCTTCGTCCCACAGCCACCTCCCTGTTGGAAAGTGACTGCATGGTTCCAGGCGCGACGGTCGGCCCGCCGGTGGGTGAATTAGCTGAACTTTCGGATGGGTGAATTCCCCGAACAATTCAGCCGTCGCCTGGCTGAATTATTTGAGCGCCCACAGCGATGGTCACCGTGCTCCAGTTCGCTGAAGGTCTGTCCGATCGCCAAGCAACTGATGCGGTGCGAGGACGCATCGATTGGAAATATCTGCTCGGCCTCGATTTGAGTGATCCAGGCTTCGATCACACCGTGCTGAGTGAGTTCCGTAGCCGGCTGGTCGCTGGCCATGCGGAACTCGTGCTGCTGAACGCATTGTTGGCTCGGTCACGCGAGCTCGGACTCTTTCGGCCACGGGGTCGTCAGCGCACAGACTCCACGCATGTGCTGGCGGCCGTTCGTGTGCTTAATCGCCTGGAGCGCGTCGGTGAGACTTTGCGAGCGGCGCTCAATTGTCTTGCTGTGGTCGCTCCAGATTGGCTGCAGAGCGTCGCTCCCGCGACGTGGTACCAGCGCTACGGGAACCGCGTCGAGAACTACGGTCTGCCGAAAGCCGAAGCCGACCGCCGTGAGTTGGCCGCGACGATCGCCGCCGACGGCCAACTGTTGCTGGACACCCTTGACGCGGACGTCGAGCAGCCCTGGCTGCAACAGGTTCCAGCTCTGCAAGTATTACGGCAGGTCTGGGCTGAGCAATTCATCGGAGAACGGGGACGGCTCCGCTGGCGAGAAGTCAAGGAAATCCCGATCCCAGCGGAGATGATCAGTTCACCGTACGATCCCGAGGCACGCTACAGCTCCAAGCGAAGCGTCGAATGGGTTGGCTACAAGGTGCATTTGACGGAGGCCTGCGATCCTGACACGCCACATCTGATCACCAATGTCGAGACAACGCCCGCAGCGAGTCCTGACGACAAGATGCTCTCCGTCGTGCACGCCTCGCTAGCGGCCATGGATCGGCTGCCAGCCGAGCACCTGGTGGACAAGGGTTACGCCGACTCTCACGTGCTGGTCGACAGCGAACGCGATTATGGCGTCGCAATTATTGGTCCGGTTGCTGACGACCCAAGTTGGCAAGCTCAGGCTGGGTCAGGGCTTCGGGAAGGGCGATTTTATGATCGACTGGGATGCCCGGACAGCGATCTGCCCGAATGGCAAACGCAGCTTTTCCTGGTTGACCAATCCGGATGCGACCAAACCTGCAACCACAGTGGTGCGCTTTTCACGTCGGGATTGCTCACCGTGCCCCGTCCGTACTCAGTGCACCCGACGCCAAGTTGAGCCGCGTGAGTTGGTACTCCAGCCACGTGTCGAGCACGAGGCACTCCAGGCAGCGCGACGACACCAACAGACCGAGGACTTCAAAGTCCAGTACGCGGCTCGCGCGGGAGTCGAAGGCACACACGCTCAAGCCGTGCGACGCGCTGGGTTGAGGCGTTCACGCTACATTGGCCTGGCAAAAAGCGGTCAGCCAATTCACGTAGCGCCGCTGGTGAGTAAGCCTCATCGGGACCCGAAGCCACGGATGGCATTCGCTCCGTCGGATACATTCGTTCCGTTCCGCCGCAACGGGTCGCTCCTGGCGCAACTCGACGGAGCTCTTGTAGAAGAAGTTGACCTGGTGTGCAAGGTCGACGATTCCTGTACCAGTACATCGTCAAACGGCTGTACGACAGCTTCAACCTGCCCACCCGGATCAGCCGCTTTCTCGAACTCATGGCCCCGCCTTTCCGGATGTCGGTCGCGGCTTCGGCTTGCCAGGCCGCGCCAGCGTCATGCTCAACGACGAGTGGCGGCGCATCAAGGCATGCTCGACGGGGGCAACTGGCCGTGCTCGGCCTGGTCAAGGTCAAATCCGACAAGCCCGAGGGCCTCGGCAACAACCGCCAGGTGCTGGCCTACGGCTACGACCTGGATGGGACCGATCTCACGCTGCACCTGTACGACCCCAGTTACGCGGACAACGACAACGTGACGATGCACCTGAACGTTGCCGACGCGCACGCGCCCGTGTCGCTGAGCTACGACACGAGCGATACCGTGTACTGCTTCTTCCATACTCGCTACACGTTCGCGCACCCGCCGACCGCCTGATCGCCAGGACCTCGCACGCGAGCGAATGTAGCGCGCTCGGCCAGCGACGACGAGCGCCACGGCGTCGTGGTCACTACCTGAGCCCAGGCCTCATGCCCCGGTGAGCGCCCGCACCACGCGGTATGCTCTTGAGAGAGCACCTCCGAGGAGGATCGCGCAATGGAGAACAGGATCGAGGAAATCAGCCGCCTTCTCCACCAGGCTGGGGAGACGCATCATCAAGTTTTCGCATTTTCGGACGGTGACGACCCTGACTGGGCATCCTGGTATTCCGACTGGCTGGTGAATCACTCGCCGCTGGTTGAGGCACTTGGGTCGCAACCGGTTCGCAGCGAGCTCACCTATATGCTGGTTGGACTCGATAAAGAGTTCAACCGCACCAGATCTGGCCAGCGCTGGGAAGAGTTCTACGCGACGAAGCTGCAGGAGCACTTCGCTCCGAGCAAGTAGCCCGAACTGAGAAGGTCGGGAAACCAACGGTGAGCGATTACGACGTTGTGGTAATCGGCGCCGGCTCGGCAGGAGTGTGGGCGGCGCCCTTCGCGGCCCGGCTTGGTGCACGCGTCGCGCTGATCGAAAAGGAACGTATCGGTGGCGACTGCACGCTCTTCGGGTGCGTGCCGAGCAAGGCGTTCCTCCAGGCAGCCAGAGTCGCGTGGCATTTGCGCAGCGCCGATCGCTTCGGCCTCGACCCCGTGCAGCATCCAGTTGACCTGGGTCGCGTCATGGCGGGGGTACAACAGGCGATTGCGCGCGTCTACACGTTCGAAACGCCCGAGGCGCTGTCGAGGGCAGGTGTTGACGTCGTTTTTGGTGCGGCGCGTTTCGAAGACGCACACACGATCTCAATTGGCGGAACAGACAAACAAATACGCGCTCGCCATTTCCTGGTGTGCACCGGCGCCAGCCCTGCCGTCCCGGCGATCGCTGGAGTTCAGGACGTGCCGTACTGGAATTACCAGTCGGTTTGGCAACAGACCACGTTGCCGCGCCGCCTGCTCGTTGTTGGCGGCGGACCGGTGGCACTGGAGTTATCGCAGGCATTCACACGTTTCGGTTCCGAGGTGACAATCTTCGCGCGATCCGAGCGCTTGCTCAGAATGGCCGATCCGGAAGCCTCCGCGGTCCTGCGTACGGTGCTCGAGCAAGAAGGGGTCGCCTTCCGTTTCGGGGCGCGGACCGAGCGCCTCGAGACATCACAGGGCACTATCCGCGTCGTCGATCGCGGCGAGAACGTTGAAGGCGATGCGTTACTGGTCGCCGTCGGCCGCCGCCCACAGGTCGACGGACTCGGACTGAAGCAGGCAGGCGTCAGGTACACCGCGCGCGGTATAGAGGTCGATAGGTTCTTGCGGACCAGCCAGAAGCACATTTATGCGTGCGGAGATGTGATCGGCAGCTTCCAGTTCACGCATTACGCAGCCTGGCAGGCCTCCAATGCCGTGCGCACGATGCTGTTTCCAGGCTCGAGTGAGGGCATCCGCTCACACATTCCGTGGACCGTGTTTACCGATCCCGAGGTTGCACAGTGCGGTTTAACGGAGGCCGAGGCTCGCCAACACTCCGGTAGTGGATCCGAAGTCCGGGTCGCCCGCTGGGGGCTCGACCGAGTTGACCGAGCCGCCACAGACCAGGACCTCGGCGGGTTCATCAAGTGCGTTCACCGACCTGACGGTGAGGTCCTGGGCGCACAGGTTGTGGCGGCGCGCGCTGGAGAGATCATCCAGGAATTCGCGCTCGCGATCGATCGTCGCATCAAGCTTGGCGAGCTGGCATCGAGCATTCACGTGTATCCCACGTACGCCACCGGCGTCCAGCAGATCGCGGTAGAGGCGCGATTGCAGGCGGTGGCTGCCAGCAGCACGTTGAAGTGGGCCAGAAAGCTCAGCAATCTTGGCCGATCCTGAGGCCGTTCCCACGGTTACCGTCGACCAGATGCGCGAGGTCGACCGGTTGATGCTGGAGGAATTCCAGATCGGCCTGCTGCAGATGATGGAAAACGCCGGCCGAGCGTTAGCGCTCGAGGCGCGTCGCCTGTTGGGTGGCGACGTTCGCGGCTCACGCGTGATTGTCCCGGCCGGGCGTGGGGGGAACGGAGGCGGCGGTCTCACGGCCGCGCGCAGGCTGTCGATCTGGGGGGCAGATGTGTCCGTCGTTCTGGGCGCGAGTCGCTCCGAATTTGAGGGGGTGCCACGTCACCAGTTGGACATCGTGGAGCGGTTGCCGGTCCTGGTACGAGAGGCTCCCTTTGATGAGATGGAGGACGCGCTGCGCTCAGCCGATCTGATACTCGATGCACTTATCGGTTACAGTCTGCGCGGCGCGCCTCGCGAGCCCATCGCGTCGGTGATTCGCGCCGCGAACGCCTCCAGAACGCCGTTACTTGCATTGGATATCCCGTCCGGCCTGAACGGCGACACGGGCGAGGTCTGCGATCCCACCATCCGGGCGGTGGCAACGCTCACCCTGGCCCTGCCCAAAGCCGGCCTCACGCGGCGGGCTGCGGCCGCATGGGTCGGTGACCTCTACCTGGCCGATATCTCGGTGCCCGATGCCGTTTATGCTCGTCTCGGTGTCAGTGTCGGACCGATGTTCTCGCGCAGCGAGATTATTGCCGTGCGTCCCGGCTGGCGATGAGGAGTGTGTATCCGAGTTCGCCGGCTCTGACCCCGTCCGCCGCACGACGCGCCACCGTTTTCGCCTGCTGAAGATCCACGCCGCTCGGGAGCTCTGCATGCTCGATCCGTGTCACGATTTGCGCCACGAGCAGTCGACGCTGCACCAGGCTGACCATTTCAGCGAGCGCGTCGTGGTGGTCCTCCACATGCGTCACGTGCAGTCCCGCGGCCTGCAGGGCCCGGATATAGTCCGCCACCGGCTGTGCGTCGGCGAGACACGCGATCCAGCCGGCGTTCCCGTCGAATTCCACGGATGGCTCACCGTCGCGCGTTAGATCGCTGAGGCCGAATCGACCATCTGGAACGAGCACGCGTGCGATTTCCCGTGCGGCACCGGGTTTGTTCGGAAATGTGCAGAAGGCACATTCGCAGATCACCGCGTCAAACGCCTGGTCATGAAGAGCGGCTAACTGTTCAGCATCAGCCTGCTGGAATTCGACCCGATCGGCTACCGCTTCGCGTTCGGCCGCGACCTCGGCCTGCGCCACATTCTCGGCGCTGTAATCCACTCCCACCACATGGCAGCCGAAGACCTGCGCCAGATGCACGGCGGATGCCCCCGGCCCGGTGGCCAGATCGAGCACGCGGCTGTGTGCGTCGAGTCCAAGCAGGACGCCCAGACGTTCGGTCAGCGCCAACCCGCCTGGATGCAAGGAGTTGCCAACCAGCAGGTGCACCCAGTCGCTCGCGTAGAACTCGGCGCAACACGTCTTGATTGCTTCAGTGGTCATATCTCACCGTGAGAATTGAAACTCCAGCGGCTTGCGATGCTTTACAGCAAGTTGCGCGCGCGCCTGCTCGCGATATCCGACACTGTTGTACGCGCAAAACGGGATCTGCTTGCCGCCCGGCAGGAGAATCTCTTTGCAGCATTTCATCACATTTTTCTGGTTGAACGTCCATGGGTCCATAAAATCCTGCAGCATCACCATGAACATCCGCTCGGCTATGCCGCGAATGTCGAGTCCTTCGGGGAGTTGACAGGCCGCGCACGAGGTGAGCAGGTCAGTCGTCGCCTTTGCTGAGCCTGGCACGACGGACGACGACCATAGTCCTTCGAGGGCGCGCAGCACGTCGTCGCCGAAGCCAGGCAGGATCTTGTTGCTGATGTAGTCCAGATAGTCCTCAACATCCAGCAGCCGGGTGATGGGCAGTACGGTCTCACCATCGACGTAGGCATACGTGACAGAGTTGCACGTCGGAAAGCAGCACGGCACCGGGACGAAATCGCTCACCTGAAATATCCCTTCCGTCTGTGCTTCGAGGCGTCGCAAGATGTCGGGGATCGTCATGCGTTGCAGCGGGTCGTGCTGCATGTGACGGCCGGCGTGAAAGGCCGGTTGAAAATTGACGCCGAGCACCGCCGGGTGCCGCATGCCGAGTCGAACAATGTCGCCGATCTCGTGTTCGTTGACGCCTCGTTCGATCGCCGGCACGAGCACAACTTTGCAGCCAATTTCGGCCAGGCGATCCAGGGCGCGCAGCTTTTCATCCAGAATGTCTGGCTCACCCCGGATAATGCGATACGTCTCGCTGGAGAACCCGTCGAACTGAAGATAGATCGCTGGTTGAAGGTCGGCGAGCTCGTCCCGGAACGAGTCGTCGTTGGCGATGCGCTTCCCGTTGGTATTCAGCATGACGTGGCGGATGTTTCGCGCTTTCGCGGCACGCAGCATCGGTACGATCTGCGGATGGATGGTGGGCTCGCCACCCGAAAACTGGACCACCTCAGGATAGCCCTCGGTGCGGACGAAACCGTCGAGGATGTCCTCGACCTCTTCCAGGGTCAGGCTGAACCCGGAGCCGGCGTTGGCGAAGCACAGCGGGCACTGCATGTTGCAGGCGCTGTTGACCTCGATGATGCCCAGGCAGGTGTGTTGCTGGTGGTCGGGGCACAACCCGCAGTCATGCGGGCAGCCGTGCTCGATGCGGCTGTTATAGGCGAGCGGGATCGTGCCAGGCTTGTTGAACCTGGCCTGTGCCGTGTAGGCCTGGGCATCCGCGTAGACGAGGGCCTCAAACTGTCCATGCCGCGGGCAACGTTTGCGCATGAAGACCTGGCCATCGCGCAGGATGATGTGTGCGTCGATCACCTGTCGGCACTCGGGGCAGATGCTGCGCGTCAGTTCGTGGAAGACGTAGTCGGCGTCGTGCTTCGTCGCGCGGCCGGCAGCTGGTGCATCGGACGGCTGCATGATTGGGCCCACCCCTGAGCATGCCACACTCTGCCGAGCGTGACGCGAACCAACGTCAGCGGACGGCACGGGCCGAGGGCGCGAGATCCTGAAGCGAGACTCTCGCCGAACAGCGTTATGAGAATGTCCAGCGCGTGGGCGAACCTGTGAAGTTGTCGGCGCGCACCCCGAAGGCCCAGGTCGGCTTCATGCGGAAACAGCTGTTGAGCGCCGGGTCGACCATGTCAAAGCCGTAACTGGTCCCATACTTTGGATTCTCAGCTTCCAGGAAGGCTTCGAGCTCTTCCCGCCGTGTGATCAACTCGGCAACGCCTTCGACCACGCCCGCGTTCCGTGGCTCTTCGGTCGTCACCGCGCACCGCGGGTCATGCCTCAGGTTGCGTGCTTTGCGCGAGCCGTTGCTGCTGCTGAACAACAGGCGATCCGCGTGCCAGATTGCCCAGACGGGCATCACATGCGGCCGTCCGTCAGGCCAGTGTGTCGCTAGCCAGAAATTCCGCGAGCGGTTGAGCTGCTCTTCTGCCCACGACCAGG
>JAFAZN010000401.1 GCA_019239775.1 Chloroflexota bacterium | reverse complement strand
CGTTGGTGATCACGCCACCACCGCCGTTGGAATCCTGGTGCTTGAACACGCCATCGATCATGTAGGTGACGGTCTCGAAGCCGCGGTGAGGGTGCCACGAGGTGCCTTTGGCCTCGCCCGGGGCGTACTCCACCTCGCCCATCTGGTCCAGGTGAATGAACGGATCGAGATCGGCCATGGAGACGCCAGCGAAAGCGCGGCGCACAGGGAAGCCTTCGCCTTCGACGCCGCGCGGGGCGGTGGTGATCGACCGGACAGGCCGAAGTTGAGCTTGCTGAGAATCGATGCTGGTGATGCGCGGAAGCGCCAGGGGGTTGGAAACGGTGACAGCGGGCATTGTGTTTGCTGGCAATAACAACGATACGCCGCGGCGCGAAATTCCTTGACGCCCGCCCAGCACACGGCTTAGGCTCTAGACCAACTGGTCTAACTGAGAAGTCTAATGCCACTGACACGTTTCGAGCGACTCCAACCCGAGCGACGCACCGCTTTGCTCGAGGCCGCTGCCGAGGAATTCGGCCGCAAGGGCTATGCCGATGCTTCTCTGAACCGCATCCTCGAACGTGCTGGGCTCAGCAAAGGCGTCGCTTACTACTACTTCGAGGACAAGGAAGACCTGTTCCTCACGGTCGTGCGCTCCTACATGGACGTCCTCGACGTGGGCTTTTTCACCAGGCTGCCCGAGTCGATTACCGCGGAGAGCTTCTGGCCGTCGCTTGCCGAGGTCTATCGGCGCGCGTTCGTGCGCTCGCGTGAAATTCCGTGGGCCTTTGGCGTATGGCGGGCCGCGGGTGAGCTGTGGCGCAACAACCCGACCGGCGCGCTGGCCGCCTTCGCCGACGAGTGGGTCGGCGTCGTGATGCGCCTGTTCAAGCGCGGCCAGAGCCTCGGGGTCATACGCGCAGATCTCCCCGACGATCTGCTGCTTGGCTGGGTGCGCGCCGTCGACGATGCGCACGATCGCTGGGTGCTGTCGCACTGGGATGAGTTGGATGCAGAAGCGCTGAACGCGGCCGCCGACCGCATGGTCGACGGCCTGCAGCGGCTCGTCGGCTGCCGCCAGGGAGAAATGCAATGAGCGCAGCACCGCCAGTCACCGCACCGCAGGTTGCCGATGGTGAGGTTAAGGCGCTGCCCGCGGCGCGTTTCAGTCCGCGTCGACGCTGGCTGCGGCGGCTCATCCTGCCGGTTGCGCTCGGCGTGGTCCTCATAGCCGGGTTCATCGCCTTCAGCATGTGGCGAGAGGCGCAGCAGTACGTCAGCACGGACAACGCCCAGATCAGCGGGGAGCCCGTTTCGGTGGGCGCGATGAACGCAGGTCGCGTGGACTCGGTCAACGTGAAGGTCGGCGACGCGGTGACCCGCGGCGCGGTGCTCTCACGGGTCGCGCTGCCGTCCCAGATTGGCGTGGCCCAGAACGGACAGGCAAAGCTCGACTTCCTGGGCGGAGCCGATACGCGTATCGACGTGACCTCGCCGATCGACGGGCTGGTGATTGCCACCCCGGCGGCGGTTGGGGCCGACGTCCAGGCGGGCCAGGCTATCGTGACGGTGGTAGACCCCACGACGTTATGGGTAAATGCCAACGTCGACGAGACCGCCATCGACCGCGTGCGGGTCGGCCAGCCGGTCAGCGTGCACGTGGACGCCCTGGGTTCGGATATTTCAGGCGCCGTGGAAGCGATCACGCCTGCCACGGCCTCGACCTTTTCACTGCTGCCGTCCAACAGCAGCTCTGGAACCTTCAACAAAGTGGTCCAGCAGGTGCCCGTGCGCATCAACGTACTGTTGGGCAACCAGCCCGCACTGCTGGGCACCTCGGTTGAGGTGAAAATCCGAGTCGCGGAGTGAGCCATGCTCGGCAGACTCGACTACAAGTGGCTCGTTCTGATCGTCCTACTTCCTGGCATGACCGTCATCACCGTCGACCTGACGGTGGTCAACGTGGCGCTGGCCAAGCTCAGCGCGGTCTTCGGGATCAACGTGGATACGGTGCAGTGGGCGATCACCGCTTACGCGCTGGCCACAGGCATCGCCACGCCGCTGGCGGGCTACGTTGAAGACCGCTTCACGCTGAAACCTGTTTGGGTCGTCGGCTTCAGCGTCTTCACGGGAGCTTCGATCGTTTGCGGCTTGGCCCCCGTCTTCTGGATGCTCGTGCTCGGCCGTCTGGCACAGGGTTTTGCTGCCGGGCTGCTGCTGCCGATGGTCATCAGCCTGGTCTTCAAGGTGTTTCCTCCGGAAGAGCGCGGCGGCGCCCTGGGTTTTTTCGCGATCCCCATCGTGGCGGGCCCCGCGCTTGGGCCAACACTCGGCGGTTACATCATCACCAACTACGACTGGCGGCTGGTGTTCGTCATCAACCTGCCAATCGGCGCGCTGTCCGTGCTGCTCGGCGCGATGTTATTGCGACCCGGTGTTCCCAAGACCGCCGGACGGTTCGACCTGTGGGGCTTCATCCTGTCCTCGCTCGGATTCGGCCTCACGCTGTATGGCCTCTCGCAGGTCGGCAGCCACGGCTGGAGCTCGCCAGAAGTCGAGTTGCTGGTAGGTTTTGGACTGCTCAGCCTGATCGGGTTCATCACCTATGAATCGATGCGAAAAGATCCGCTGCTGGACGTCCGGCTGTTTCGCATCGCGCAATTCACTAACTCGAACATCGTCGGCTGGGTGAGCACCGTGGCGCTGTTCGGCGCCGAGTTCATGCTGCCGCTCTACTTGCAAAACCTGCGGGGCCTGTCGGCGGTCGACACCGGCTTGATCTTGATGCCTCAAGGACTCTCGATTGCGCTGGCTGGGCCACTGGCCGGTCGCCTGGTCGACCGCATTGGGCCGCGCTGGATCGTGATGTTTGGCTTCGTGCTGATGGCCATCAACACCTGGCAGTTGTCGCAGATCACGCTGACGACTGATTACGGCACACTGCGCTGGCTGCTGGTGCTGCGCGGACTCGCGCTTGGCTGCACCATGCAACCGACGACCCTTACCGCTCTGGCGGCGGTGCCGAATGAGCTGCGCACCAATGCGTCGTCGCTCGTGACCGCAATGCGCAGCGTGTGGCAGTCCTTCGGCGTCGCACTGCTCTCAACGGTGGTGCAGACGCAAACCGTCGATCACCAGCGCGTGCTCGGCTGGCAGGTGCGACCTGATACGTCGCAGGGCATCTTTATGGAGCAGATGGTGACGACCTTGCAGCATGCTGGCGCCTCTTCGCTAGCCGCTCACGCTACTGCCGCGGGGCTGATGCTGGCGCATATCAGTCAGCAGGCGGCGGTGCTCGCGTTCGGCGACGCCTATCGCATCAGCTTTTTCGCCGCGCTGGTGGCCTTCTGCCTCTCCATGGTCCTACCGCGACACGGGGTGAAAGCAGACCCCACCGCGGCCATGGGCCACTAGCAGAAGCCGAGGGCCTGCGAGATGGCGTTGGCGGTGCGCACCACCGCGGGCAGGTACTGCTGCTCCATCGTATCGACGGTCATGTTGGGCCGCACCGAAACCGCGCAGACAGCGGCCACCACGCGGCCGTCGCGCGAGCGCACGGGCGCGGCGACCGATCGCAGATCCGTCTCCCACTCTGCGTCGCTGACGGCGTAGCCTTGCCGCGCAACCTCGGGAAGTTGGGAAAGGAGCTCTTCCACGCTGCGAACGGTCTTGTCGGTGAAACGCACGAGCGGATGCCGCTCGGCCAGATGTCGCACGGTGGCTTCGTCCAGGTCAGCCAGCAGCACCTTGCCCATGGCCGTCGCGTGGGCAGGGAATAAAGCGCCGGGTGGGATATTGGCGGAGATGATGCGGTTGGAGGACACACGGATGGCGTGGCGAACCTCCAGGCCGTCGAGCACGGCCATGCCGGTCGCCTCGTCAAGGTCGGCGGCGAGGTCCTGCAGGTGTGGCCGCGCCAGGTCGGCGTAATCCAGGATCGAGGCGGTCAGATCCTGCAGCTGCAACATCTTCCAGGAGAGGCGGTAGCGCTTGGTGGCGACGTCCTGGCGAATAAAACCCGCTTCTTCGAGCGTGCGGATCAGCCGCAAGGTGGTCGGCATGCCGAGACCGACCTGGCGGCTGAGCTCAACCAGGGCATGCGGGCCTGGATCGGCGATAAAGCAGTCCAAGACCGCCAGCCCACGGCCGAGCGCCTCGACGTAGTACCTACCGCGCTCTGCCTGGGTCCCGTTCATCGAGACCACGCGCCGGGCGACCTCAGGCCTGGGTCTCGAGGTAAGTGCGCGTGATCGACTCCGCAACCATCGCGGGCTTTTGTTCGCCCTCGATTTCTACGGTGATCTCGTTGACCTGCTGGATAATCCCAGGCTGGACCTCTTCGACGCTGACGAGCTTCGAGTGACCACGAATGCGCTTGCCAACCGGCACTGGATTGATGAATCGCACCCGATTCAGGCCGTAGTTGATGCCCATGCGACTGGGCAGACGGACCTGGATGCCCTGGCCGCCGCGCAGCGTGAACGGCGCCGCCGAGAGCGTCCAGTAGCCATGCGCGATCGTGCCCTTGAACGGTCCGGCCTTGGCTCGCTCGGGATCGACGTGGATCCACTGGTGATCGCCCGTCGCATCCGCGAACTGGTTGATCTCTTCCTGGGTGACCAGGTGCCAATCGCCAACCCGCGTCTCCTGGCCGATGTACTGCTTGAGCTCTTCGACGCTGGTGATGACGGTGCCGTCTGCTGTTGCCATGCGCGCCATTTTACGCGGTGAAACCCGCTTGCGCTACGTGGAATACCGGCGCGTACAATGCCGGCCCACACACGGAGGTGAACTGGCCCTATGGCGGGTATTTGTGACGGACGCGTTGTCATCGTAACGGGGGCCGGTCGCGGCCTCGGCCGCGCCCACGCGCTGGAGTTCGCCCGCGAGGGCGCCCGCGTGGTCGTCAATGACGTCGGCGCCGAACTGGATGGCACGGGCTCCTCGAGCGGTCCAGCGGGCGAGGTCGTCGACCAGATTCGAGCCACCGGCGGGCAGGCTATCGCCAATGGCGACGACATCTCCGACGAAGCCGGCTCCAAGCACCTGATCGATGCCGCCATCGCCGAATGGGGCACGCTCGACGTGATCGTCAACAACGCTGGCATTCTGCGCGATCGCATGATCTTCAACATGGACGTCGCCGATTTCGACGCGGTCATTCGTGTGCACCTGCGCGGCACCTGGCTCATGTGCCACCACGCCGCGGTGTACTGGCGCGACAAGTCAAAGGATGGCACGACGGTCGACGCCCGCATCATTAACACCAGTTCGCCGGCTGGTCTGTACACCAGCATGGGCCAGACGAACTACGGTCCAGCGAAAGCCGGCATCGCCAACATGACGGTGATCCTGTCAGGCGAGCTTGGGCGCTACGGCGTGACGGTCAACGCCATCTCGCCGGGCGCGCGCACGCGCATGACCGAGACGATTCGCCGGCCCGGCGCGATCGCCGCCACACCGGCCGAGGGCTTCGATTCCGGCGATCCAGCCAACGTCTCACCCCTGGTGGTGTGGCTGGCCAGCCCAGAAGCCAAGGACGTCACTGGCCGCGTGTTCAACGTGCGCGGCGGCAACATCAGCGTGGCCGAGCCATGGCATGCTGGTCCAGGCTCAGACAAGGGCGAGCGCTGGGCGCCGTCGGAGCTAGGTCCGATCGTGCACGATCTGCTGGCCAAAGCCGCGCCCACGGTCGGACCCTTCGGGCAACCTGCCCAGCCAGCCCAAGCACACTGATGGATCTGTCAAGCGTCAAGGCGATCGACGTCCACGTCCACGCGGGACGTTCGGGAAATGCGCCGCGCGAGGACTCAGGTCCCGCACGTGACGACACACTCGCCCGGATGACCCAGCGCGGCGGCGTTGGTGGCCAGACTCCCGACGAGACGGCGCAGTTCTATCGCGAGCGTGGCTTGATGTGCTGCATGTGGGGCACCGACGCGGGCGGCAGCCGGCCGGCACGGCCTGGCGCGGTCACCAATGACGAGATGCTCGAGGCCGCCGCGCGACATCCGGACGTGTTCATTCCGTTCGCCTGGGTTGACGTCTGGCGTGAAGACGCGGGCGCCGCTGAAGCCGAACGGCTGATCAAAGCCGGTATTCGGGGCTTCAAGTTCCATCCCCCGACGGGTGGCTTCTACGCGAACGACCAACGCCTTTATCCCTTATACGAGGTCATCGCCGCGGCGGGGTTGCCAGCGCTCTTTCATACGGGCCAGACGGCGGTTGGCCAGGGCGCGGGCGCCGGCGGCGGTGTACGGCTGAAGTACGGCAACCCGATCTATCTCGACGACGTGGCGGTCGACTTCCCCAACATGCCGATCATCATGGCGCACCCGTCGTTCCCGTGGCAGGAGGAAGCGCTGGCCATTGCGCTGCACAAGCAACAGGTCTATATCGACCTGTCGGGGTGGTCGCCGAAGTACTTCCCGCCGCTCCTGGTGCAGTACGCCAACACGTTGTTGAAGAACAAAGTGCTGTTTGGTTCGGATCATCCGATGATCACCGCCGACCGATGGATGGCCGACTTCGAAGCCGCCGCGTTCAGGGATGAGGTGCGTCCGCTCATCCTCAAGGACAACGCAGCGCGACTGCTGAGGCTCGCATGACCGTCGCAGACGTGTCGTTGGCCCATAACCGTTCTATCTCCAAGGGAAGTAGCCCCTTTACGAGTGACCGTCTACGGAACATGGCGGGACGGAGGTTCATGCCGTGACGGCCAGAAGCTTTTGGGCCTATGCGGCCGAGCATCCCGAAGGTACCGCCATCATTGATGCCGACGAGCAACGGGTCAGTCACGCAGAGATGCTGGCGCGGGTCAACCAGCTCAGCCATGGCTTGCGCAGCCTCGGCCTCAAGCGCGGCGATTCGATCGCGGCCATGCTGCCGAACTCCACGGAGGCCATGCAAGTCTACCTGGCCATGCAGCAGATCGGACTGTATCTGACGCCGATCAACTACCACCTGGTCGGGCCCGAGATTGCCTACATCCTGACGGACTGTGAGGCGCAGGCCTTTATTGCGCACGAGCGCTACGCCTCCGTGGTGCAACACGCGGTGGAGGAGACGGGTTTTCCGACCGACCGGGTGTTCACCGTCGGAAATGTCCCAGGGTTCAGAACCTTCGAGGAACTCACCTCAGGTCAGAGCACCAACGTACCTGGTGAGCGATCCTTGGGCGCCATCATGAATTACACCTCGGGAACCACCGGTCGTCCCAAGGGCGTACGCAGGCCGTTGCCGACCACACCGATCGAAGAGACCGACCTCGGCCTCGCGCTCGACGGCTACAACGTCGGTCCGGCCGAGACCGACAACGTGCATCTGCTCGCCTGCCCCTGGTACCACACGGCACCGATGGTGATGGTTGCGCCATCGATGCATCGCGGCCACAGCGTGGTCATCCTGGATCGCTTCGACCCCGAGCGTACCCTCCAGCTGATTGACCGCTACAAGGTGACGATTACACACCTGGTACCAACGCAGTTCGTTCGCCTGCTCGCGCTGCCGCAAGAGGTCAAAGATCGCTACGACGTCGGCTCTTTGCGACACGTCATTCACGGTGCGGCGCCATGCGCACCTGAAGTCAAGCGACGCATGATCGAGTGGTTCGGACCAGTGCTCGACGAGTATTACGCATCAACCGAGGGTGTCGGCGGCACGATCATCTTCTCGGAAGAATGGCTGCGAAAACCGGGCTCGGTCGGCAAATCGCGCAACAACACCCGCATCGTCATCATGGATGATGAAGGCAACATTCTGCCAGCGCACCAGGTCGGAACCATTTACTCGACGACGATGGGTCGCGAACCGTTCGAGTATTACAAAGACCCCGAGAAGACCGCGAAATCCAGGCGCGGTGACTACCGCACGGTTGGTGATGTTGGCTATCTCGATGACGACGGCTACCTGTTCCTGAGCGATCGAAAATCAGACATGATCATTTCCGGCGGCGTCAACATTTACCCTGCGGAGATCGAAAGCGCCCTGATCACGCATCCGCGGGTTGTCGACGTTGCAGTCTTCGGCGTGCCGAATGAGGAATGGGGTGAAGAGGTCAAGGCCGTCGTCGAACTTGCATCTGGAAACGGCGACGATGCCGATGCACTTCGCGCTGACATTTTACAGTTCTTAAGCGGCAAAATCGCACGTTACAAATTGCCAAAAAGCATCGATTTTGTCGACGCTTTACCACGCGATCCAAATGGGAAGTTGTACAAACGCCGGCTGCGCGACCCGTACTGGGTGGGTAAAGAGCGCGCGATCTGAGGAGGTTCTGGGGTCATGACGCACGACGCACAATCCACTGCCCGTTTCGATCGGCGGGCGTTTATGACTCGCGCGGGCCTGGTTGCGGCCGGCGCAGTCGGCATGTCGCTGCTCGAGGCCTGCGCCCCGGGGACGCCTGGCGCGCCCGCGGCGCCGGCTGCCGGTGGTGGCGCCACGCCAGGCGCGGCCGCGGCCGGTGGGGGACCGGTCAAGCTGCCCACGTACGTTCCCTTCCAGGGGCCAAAACCGGATCTGCCGGGCAATGAACAGGGTCTGGACCCCGCATTCTTCAAGTTCCCGACCGACCTGGTGCAGACCGTCACCACGCCGCCAGGCGACGGCAGCACCGTCAACGCGCTGGTCTACCTTACGCTGGCGCCTCCGCCACCCTTGGACCAGAACGCGGCGTGGCAAGCGGTCAATAAAGCGTTGAACGTTACGCTCCAGATGGACCAGACCTCGGCGGCCGACTATCCCGCCAAGGTCAACACGGTCATCGCCGGCAACGACCTGCCCGACTTTATTTACAACCCCACTGTTAATGTGCCCTGGGGCGTGATCGCGGGACTGCCGCAGTTCATCCAGGCCAAGTGCCAGGACCTGACGCAGTACCTGAGTGGCGATGCGATCAAGGACTACCCCAATCTGGCGCATTACAACAACTACACCTGGCGTTCGGGCGTCATCAACAACAAGATCTACGCGCTCCCGATTCAGCGTCCGCCGATCGGTACGGTGATGATGTACCGCCAGGATTTGCTCGAAGCAGCCGGCATTCAGATGGACAAAGCCCCAAAGAATGCCGACGACTTCAAACGCATCTTGCAGGCCGTCACCAAGCCCGATCAAAACCAGTGGGGTATTGCCTCGGGTCAGACCTCGTATTTTGCGCTCACTCCCAACAGCGCTTACTCGGCCATCTGGCGCGTGCCCAATAACTGGAAGCTGGACGCTTCGGGCAAGCTCATCAAGGACATCGAGACGGACGAGTTCAAAGCCGCCGTGGGCTTCTCGCGTGACCTGTGGCAAGCCGGTTTGTGGCACCCGAACACGCCGCAATACGGCGGCGCGTACAACGACGACTTCATGGCCGGCCGCTTCGTGTTCGCACCGGGTGTCTGGGGCCAGTACGTACAACTCTGGGACATCGAAGCCGTGCGGCTGCCAAACGCGCGGATCTACCCGATGCACCCCTTTGCGGCCGACGGTGGCAAGCCGTACTACCAGGCTGGATCCGGCCAGTTCGGCGTGGCCTATATGAAGCAGCAGAGCTCGCCGGATCGCATCAAAATGCTGTTGCGGGTTGCCAACTTCTTCGCGGCGCCCTTTGGCAGCACCGAATGGTTGCTCAACTACTTCGGCGTAAAGGACACCGACTTCAAATTCAACGCCGATGGTGCGCCGGTCCAGACGGACCAGGGACGTAGCGAACTGACCGCCGTGTGGCGCTACATCAGCTCGCCAGCCTACGCACTCTTCAGCGCAAACCGCTCCCAGGATTTTGCCCAGCTCAACCACGACGTGGAGCAAGCGATGATCGACGTCATGGACGTCGATCCGACGTTGGGTCTGTACTCGGCCACGGCCGCCGCACAGGGCCAGCTGGCTTCAGACGCCTTCTACTCGGGCGTGTCGGACATCATCCAGGGACGGCGGCCCGTTGGTGATCTCGACGGCCTGGTGTCGGACTGGAAGACCAAAGTCGGCGACAAGATTCGGGGCGAGTTCCAGGACGCCATCGCCGCGGCAAAGGGATGAGGTCGCTCCCTCCCCAAAAGAGCTCCCGGATTTAGAGAGGTCCAGAATTTAGAGAGGTCCAGGGTTTAGAGAGGTCCAGGATTTAGCGAGGTCCAGGATTTAGCGAGGTCCAGGATTCATCCTGGTTTTGTTTAGCCTCTGCTTATGGCGTCTGGGCTGTCTAGCACGGCGGCCCTGACTGCCACGAACAGAAAAAGAAATTCTTCTCTCGAAAGGGAAAATTCTTCTCTCGAAAGGGAAAATTCCTCTCTGGAAAGGGAAATTCCTCTCCTCGACGAAGAAAGTTCTTGTCTTCGAAAGAGAAGCGGAATCCGCCAAGGCGAACGGTATAGGCCTGTACCGTGTAGGATTCGACTGGCCAGGTGGCGCTGACCGAAGAGCGAGCTGAACAGAGTGGTGCAGGCGCGCCCGAAGTGGCGCGGCGGCGTGCTGCGCCAGGCGGCGGCGTGCGCTTCTGGTGGCTCGCCCGCCAGCTCGGGACGATCGCGCTGGCCCACGTGGCCGTCCTGGTCATCGTCTACTTTTTGCTGCTTCTCGGCGATGCGCTGTTCACCAGCTACGCCATCCTGCTGCAGGACGCGGTGTTCGTAAGCTATGTGGCGCAGCTGGGTTGGCTGCAGCGCATGGCCTCAGACGTAAAGGGGGCGATCGCTTTTGTGGTCGCCATCAGCGCACTGCTGCAGATGCTGCTGCTGACCGCTCGTGCGATCTGGTCTTCCTGGTCGTAGTGATGCGCGTCTGGGTTGAAGACCTGAAATACGACCTGATCATGGCGCTGCGGGCCGTCGGCATTGGCTTGATCATTGTGGCGTGGGCCTCCGCGCTTGCGTCTGAGGCACAGCAGGTCAGCGATACGCGCGCCTACGCGGAGGTCGGGGCCGCCGTCATTGGCCTGATTGCCGTACACGTTCTGACTCACCTGCCACCGTCGTGGACCGTCACCGACCTGCTCAAACCAATGGAGCGTGACGTCACGGCGGTCGCGCGAGAACACGCCCGTGGTGATGCGGGGACTCAGGCCAGGTACGTTGCGGTACTTCGCGCGGCGGCGACGAAGCGCATCCGCGATGGCGTCAACATCCCGCGCGACCGGCGTGCCTGGCTGCGCGCGCTGCTACGCCTGGCTGAGGCGGACCAGGCTCGAGACTAGCTTCAGGTGCGCCAGGCCCGCGGCGCACAGTCCGATCAGAAAGAGCGTCGCCGCGGGTAGAAAGGGGTACCAGTGCAGCGCCAGCGCCGCGACCATCAGGATCGCGATGACCCGATGGATCCAGAGGCGCCAGAACGTGTTGTAGCTGGTAATCAAGCCAAGCACACCGCCGATCGCCAGGAGAGCCGTGGCCGCGATCCCCGTCCACTGCACGAACGTCGCGCCTGGGAACAACAGAAAGTACACGCTGTGGGCGGCCGCAAACGCCAGAGCCAGCCAGCCGAGGAGGCGGTGGTGCCGCCTGAGGATTAGGAACGCGGATTGGACCGCGCCCATTGGCTCGAAGCGGGTGCGCGAAGCCTGATTTGAAAACCAGCGGCTGAAGAACAGCACCGAGCTTGCGGTGAGGGCAATCATCGAAGGCAACAGCAGGAAGTTCGAGAACTCCAGGTCGTTGAGGACGTCCGGGACACGGTCGTTCCAGGGCAGCTCGCTCCAGCCAACCGCCGCCGCGTCCAGGACAGCACCGATTGCCGCAACCTGGGCTACCAGCCGCAGCAGCTCGAGCAAACCTGGGAAACACGCGACCGTGAGTAGGACGCCACTGCACACCGCGCACAGCGCCCCAGCGGCTGCAACCGCCATCGCCGGGCTCGGATGCTGCCCAAGGCGCCCGCCAACAAACGCTACGAACAACCCCGCGGTCCACAGGAACGTGAGCAAGAAACTGACGGTGCCAATCTGCAGTCTTCGGCTCACGCACCTTTAGCCTACCGAGCCCTCCGCCTCCTTTGAGGCGTGGTAGTGGGCAGCCAGCCGCAGTGACGTGAACCACGGTACTGTCCCACGGACGTGAACCTCACAGAGTGCACCTTCCCGACGTGAACCTGCGTACACTGAACTCCCGGTGATTCCCTCGCTGGAACGCCCCGAGCCTGTTCAGACGGAGCGCGGGGCGCGACCATCGACCTGGCTCTTCCGGGGCATGGTCCTGCTGCTGTTCGGCATTCTGACTGCGCAGCTGTGGCGCCTGCAGGTCGTCGACGGCCAGCTGTACACCAACCGCTCTGTTGGCAATCGCCTGCGCCAGGCCGTGATTCCGCCCCAACGCGGCGTCATCTACGACCGCAACAAGACCATCCTGGCCAGCAACGCGCCGATCTTCGCCGTCTCGATCACCCCGGCAGATGTGCCCACCGGGCGTATGCAAGAGATCGTGATCCGCGTCGCTAACGAGCTGCGTGTGGTCCCTGACGATATCCAGCGCGTGATCGACGCCCACAAGGTGCGCAAGGACTACAACCCGTATACCTCGATTCCCGTCGCCTACAACGTCGATCGTGAAGCCGTCATGCGCATTTCCGAGCATTCCCTCGACATGCCTGGCGTTCAGGTCGGCATCGACTCCACCCGCCGCTACAACGAGGGCACCCTCATCGCCCACCTCATCGGCTACATGGGCGCGATCTCGCCGGATGAGGTCGACCAGCTGCAGGAACAGGGCTACGGCCCCGACGATCACATCGGCGCCGCGGGCATCGAGCAGGCCTACGAGAAAGACCTGCGCGGCCAGCCCGGCAAGCGTTCGTATGAGGTCGAAGCCACCGGCCAGGAGGTTGCCGAGCTTCAGCGCCAGGACCCGCAAAACGGCAACAACCTGGTGCTGTCAATCGACCTGGATCTGCAACGCGACGTGATGCAGATCCTGCAGCAAGGCTTGCGCAATGCACCTGGCGGCGCGGCCATCGTCATGGACCCGCGCAACGGCGAGATCCTGGCCATGGTCAGCACGCCAAGCTTCGATGCGAACATCATTGGCGACCCATCGCGCGACGACGAGCTGCAGCAGCTCCTCAACGACAAAGACAAGACTCCAATGTTCCCGCGTGCCTTCGCCGGGCAGTACCCACCGGGCTCGGTCTTCAAGCTGGTGACCGGCTCGGCGGCGTTGCAGGAAGGCGTCGCCAACAAAGACACCGTGATCGACTCCAAGGGCGTGATGTACGTCGACTCGGACCAGTACCCGGGCGTCCGTCAGCCATTCAACGACAACGCCCCGTATGGACCGCAGACGTTCTTCCAGGGCGTCGCCGACTCGTCCAACATCTACTTCTTCTGGCTCGGCGGCGGCTACTCGGAAGGCAACACCACCATTTTCGAAGGCCTCGGCGTGGATCGCCTGGCGAAGTACGCCCGCGCGTACGGGTACGGCTCACGGACAGGCCTCGACATCAGCGGCGAGCAGGACGGCATCATCCCCGATCCAACCTGGAAGGAGTTCCACGAAAACCAGCCCTGGTTCAAGGGCGACACCTACAACATGGCCATCGGTCAGGGCGACGTGCTCGCAACGCCGTTGCAGGTCGCCAATACGACCAACGCCATCGCCAATGGGGGGACCGTCTATCAGCCGCACCTGGCGAGGCAGGAGCTCGACGCCGAAGGCAACGTCGTGCGCGACTTTTCGGCCGATCCGCCGTCGCGGACTGTGCCTGTTGATCCGACGAATCTCGCCACCATGCGCGCGGCGATGGAGTGGAGCTTCGAGGGGCCCTGGCTGAAGTGGTTCAAGATTCCCGGGCTGCGGGTGGCTGGCAAGACTGGCACGGCTGAATACCAGGGGCCGCCGGATGCGCACGGCAGCCTGCCGACGCACGGCTGGTTCACGGGATTCGCGCCCGCGGAGAACCCCGAGATCACCGTGACTGTGTTCGTGGAGAGTGGCTCAGGAACGAACGACGCCTCGCCCATCGGCATGCGCATCGTCCGCCGCTACTTCCATCTGCCCGACATTTCGCCCGACCCGCCCAAGCTGCCGCCCGCGCCTCAAACCGCCCCCCGCCCGCCGCAGTAACGACCCGGCAGCATTAGCCCAAGTGCTACACGCAGTGGCAGGACAAACCAGGATGGATCCTGGACCTCTTGTTCGGGGTGACGAACGGAGACCTCCAAGGTCACGTGCGCAGACCTGGGGCGATGGTCGCGCGTCAGTCGAGGCTGGCAGTGCCGCGGCCGCGGGCTTCGCCATTGAGAAAGGCGTGGCTTAGCGGCACGACGCGGTACATGACCCACACATTGGGTCCTTCGCCATCTGGCCTTAACCCCGAGCTGATGCGCTGCGCCAATTGCCGCCCGGTGCGGTACAGCTGCTCTTCGGTACTGAGCTCGACCCAGAGCTCGACTTCGTCGGCGTCCGAATCGGTGCTGATGCGGCGTACGGCGACCTGGCCGGCAGGGATACGCAGCGCGGCGGCGACTTCGCGGGCGACCACCTCACGCACCTGGCCGAGTCGCGCAGGCGCGCCGATGTAGTCGACGAAGATCATCGGCGGGCCATGGTAGCATCGCCGCCCGTGGCCACAGAGGTTTCGGCGATTCTCGACGCGCTGTACCACGGACGTCGCGACGAAGCCGATCGGCTGCTGAGCGCCCGAGGCGCCGATTCGCTCAGCGTCCACGAAGCGGCTGCGATGGGCGTCGTTTCACGGCTTGAAGCGCTGCTCGCCGAGGACCCTTCGCTGGTAAACGCGTTCGCGTCCGACGGGTTCCAGCCACTGGGACTGGCGGCGTTCTTTGGCCGCACCGAAGCCGCGGAGCTACTCATCGCGCGTGGCGCCGAGGTGAACACGCCTTCGCGCAACGCGCAGCGGGTGAACGCGCTGCACGCTGCCCTGGCCGGCCCGGCGCCGGAGCTCGCACGGTCGCTGCTCGCAGCTGGCGCCGACGTCAATCTCGCGCAGCAGGATGGCGTCACGCCACTGCACGCGGCAGCGCACAACGGTCGCGCAGACCTGGTGCAGTTGCTGCTCGACCACGGTGCTGATCCATCCGCACGAGACGGCAAGGGCCGCACCGCCCGCGACTTCGCGACCGAACGCAACCACCAGGCAGTGCTGCAGAGTTTGCCCTAGGGACTCGGCCGAAAACCGCGATCCGACAGTTGGAACCGCTTGCCGCGTCCCCAGGGCAAACCGTTGTGCGAAGTTCGGCCGACTGCGACTCGTGCCGCAGACCGGCTTGTCGGCCGAACTTCTAGCGGGTCCAGAAGCCGTGCGGGTCCGCTTCGCGGATCAGGCGTAGCTCGTCTGGCGTTGGAGGCGGCGTTGGCGCGCAGTCCTCGGCGAGCTGCAGCGACCAGCCGGTGTTCGCTTGCACCTCCGTGGGCGACGTGAACGGATGGTAGGAGGCGAGAAACGCCTCATGACTTGACGGATCGAAGCGCAGCACACCCAGGGTGGTGATGACGGCTGACGGACCACCGCGCACGA
>JAFAZN010000364.1 GCA_019239775.1 Chloroflexota bacterium | reverse complement strand
CAGCGGGAAGTTGCCCGAAGATTGCGGAACAGGCACTTCGGATTGGAAGCCGCCGTCGTCGGCGATGGCGGTCGGTGCGACGGTGGGCGCGGGCGCCAGGTTCAGCACCAGGGCGGTCGGCGCAGGCACTGCCGTCGCATCTGGAGGTGGCGCGATGTCCGTGGGCAGCGCGGCCACCACCGGGGTATCCGCAAGATCGGAGACAACCGTGTCGGTTGAATCACTCGTACGTCCAGGGACAGGCGCCAGACCGAACAGCGCCACAGCTACGTAGCCGAGCATCGCCAGAATGACCGTCGCGATCGCGACGTTGGCCCACCGAATTCGCTTCATCTGATCTCCCATTGGTCTCGTCGAAATTCGGCTCGCCCGAATTTCGTTCGAACGGGTTTGCCTTGGAACGCGGCAGTCACAATGCTCGGGACTACCTGGGCCGTTGGGCCGCGCTCCAAGGCACTAAACGCGGCGTATCGGGGATTTCGCTGATGCGAGTACGCACATTCGGGCGTACAGTGGGGAGCGCTACCGAAGGGAGATGACATGGCCAGCTTCCACGTCACCATCACCGGCCAGGGCTACGACGCAATGGCTGACCTGGTCCGCGCCCACCACGTCCACGTCTTGCACAAGACCGTCCGCGACAAGGGGAAGCAACGCTACACGGTTGACGCGATCGTCGACGACGGCGCGATTCGGCGTCTTATGGCAGCGGGCTACGAGGTCACGCGGAACCATGACGTCGACGAGCTCGGACGCGAGCGGCAGAAGGAAGTCGGTCAGGGCGACCGCTACGCGAGGCGCTGAACCATGCCGTATCTGAATGTCGTCGAGGTGGAGTCAGCCCTCGCAGTCGCTGCCAATGCACCGAACAACGCGATCGCCCAGTTGATCACGCTACCGAACAACACCTGGGAAAACCGCACCTGCCACGCGCTGAAGATTGCGCACGGAGCGGGCGCGGGACGTGTCGGTGTGTACTTTCTGGGCGGGCTCCACTCACGCGAGTGGGGCAGCTGCGACATTTTGATTGCGCTGATCGAAGCGGTCGAGAATGCGTATCTGAACAACAAGGGCATTACGCTTGGCAGCAAGTCATTTACCGCGGCGCAGGTGCAGAGCATCGTCGATACGCTGGACCTGTTCATCTTTCCGCAGTCCAATCCGGATGGTCGCAACTGGAGCATGACGCAGGAAGCGATGTGGCGGAAGAATCGACGTCCGGCGCCAGCCGGCGACACGAACACGGCCTGCGTCGGCGTGGACCTCAATCGCAACTTCGATATGCTGTGGAATTATCCGAAGTATTTCGATCCAAAAGCGCCAATACAGAATTCGACGGATCCGTGCGATCACGACGTCTACATTGGTCCGGCGGCGTTCTCCGAGCCTGAGACAAAAAACGTCAAGTGGCTTTTGGACCAGAACCCCAATATTCACTTCTTCGTGGACCTCCACAGTTACGGGGAACTGTTGATGTACACGTGGGGCGATGCCGTGGATCAGACGACGACGCCTGGCATGAACTTTCTGAATCCCGCATATGACGGCAAACGTGGCATGAAAGGTAGCGGGGCGTACAAGGAGTACCTGCCTTCTTTGGATAAGTCACTCGTGGTTTCGCTTGCGACGCGCATGAAAGCGGCGGTCAAGGCGGTGCGCGGGACCAGCTACAAGGTGCAGCAGGATTTCGCGCTGTATCCGACGGCTGGGACGTCCGATGATTACGCGTCCTCGCGAGCGTTTGCGAACTCGGCGCTGGCCAAGGTCTACGGCTTCACCATCGAGTGGGGCAAGGAGTTTCAGCCGCCGTATGCGGAGATGCAGAACATCATGCAGGAGATCAGCGCCGCGCTATTGGACTTCTGCCTCGGCGTGATCGCCGCGCCGCCTCCCGCCGCCGCGACGGCCGCCAAAGAGGCAGTCGCCGCGCACGACTGAGGCATTCCGACGGAGTGTCGCCCCCACGGACTACAACCCACGGAGTGTCACCCCCACGGAGTGCAACCCACGGAGTGACGCCCCAAGAAAGTGCAACCGACGGAGTGTCGCCCCCACGGACTGCAACCACGGAGTGTCACCCCCACGGAGTGCAACCCATGGACTGGTGCCCCCTCGGGACGACGAACGCGTTTACACGTGGGCGAGCGCGGGCGGGGTCCACGCGCGTGGGTGGCTGGCCGTGGGGTCCGTCAAGACGTCCAGCACAACCGGTTTGCCGCTTCCAAGTGCGCGCTGGATAGCGGAGCCTACGTCCACGGGGTTCTCCACGCGAACACCTTCGCAGCCAAACTCGCGTGCGATTTGCGCAAAGTTGTACTGGCCAAACTTCCAGGTTTTATTGGCGTCGCCAATGCCAGCGTCAGCGCGGTACGGACTCTGCTCGTCGGGTCGTTCGGCGCCGTAGGCGCCGTTGTTGTTGACCACGACCACCAGTGGAATGCCATAGCGCGCGGCCGTCTCGAGCTCCGCAATGTGGTAATAGAAACCGCCGTCGCCAGTAAAGCAGACGACCGGTCGGTCGCCCAGTGCGGCCTTTGCGCCAATCGCCGCGGGGAAGCCCCAACCCAACGAACCTGCGCAACGTACGAAGCGCTGCGAAGCGCCCTTCAGTGGCATGAAACTGCCGGACCAGACGGATGCTTGCAACGTGTCGATAACCGCGGCGCCATTGGCCGGCAGGGCGTTGCCAATTTCAGCCACGATCCGCTCGGGCCGTATAGGCCCGGAGTTGGTCTCAACCGTAGCGGCGACTTCCGACCGCCATTGCGAGACGAGCGTCTGGACGCGATCGCGCCATACTGGATTGTCGCGCCGTGGCGCGTCAGCCAGCATCCGCTGCAGCGTTGCTTTCGCATCGCCATTCAGCGAAACCGCGGTCGGATAGTGCCGGCCCAACTGCGATGGATCGATGTCGAGGTGAATGACGCGAGTACCCTGCGGTGGCACATGCCAGAATGCGGTGATCATGCTGCCGGACTGGCTGCCGATATAAAACACGAGGTCCGCTTCGGCGACGGCGCGGTTGGCACAGACCCGGCTGTAGGTGCCGCAGATGCCGACGTTGAGCGGGTTGGACTCGGGAATACATGCTTTCGCGTGAAGCGATGTCGCGACGGGAATTGACATCCGTTCGGCAAGCTCCACCAGCTCGGCTTCCGCACGCGACCACATCACTCCGCCGCCGGCCACAATGATCGGCCGCTGCGCGGTCTGTAGCTCGTGGAGCGCGGCGCGGATGTCGGCCGCATCGGCCACTGGGCGGAACGGCGGCACCTCCGCAAAGCGCGGATCGATGTTGAGCTCGAACGCCCGTTGCTGGTCCGGACTGCCCACGCCGACCTGACCGGTGTTGCCGCGGAGCTCCACGTGGACCGGGCCCGGCGCACCGGTGGTCGCGACGCGAAATGCCTGCGACACGACGTCGGGTAGCCGGTTCGGTCCCTCCACCTCGGCGTTCCACTTTGTGACGGGTGCGAACATGTCGAAGTCGCGAATTTCCTGGTACACATTGCGGTAGCGCGTATCGGGCGCCGTCCCACCCGTGAACGCGACAACCGGGCTGCAGGACAGATAGGCGTCCTTCAGGCCGGCGGCGATGTTGGATGCGCCAACTGTCTGCGACATACACACGCCCGGTCGGCCCAGCACGCGCGCATAGCCATCGGCCATATACGCCGCGGCTTTTTCGCCGTGGGCTGAGATCGTGCGTACGCCCAGGCTGCCCAGTTCAGCCAGGCCCTCCCTCAGGATCGCGGGAACGATAAATACGTGCGATACGCCATGGCCGTGAATGAGCTCGGCAATGATGCGAGCGCCGGATGCATCGGTCGTCGTCACGCTGACCATTATGCTCCCGCCCGTGCCCTGACGGTCCAGCACGCCAGGCCGCATACTCCTCTGAGGTTCATGCCACGGACAGCAACCTGCACCCTGGTGGCGGTTCTTGCTGCGTGCCTCGTTGGCGCGACGGGCGCTGGCGCTGATGGTGCGCCGCAAATTGAAGGTTGTCCCGTGTTTCCAGACGACAATGTCTGGAACGCCCGCGTCGACAGCCTGCCAGTGCATCCAATGTCTGGCGCCTACATGACGAGCATCGGCAACGCGGTAGCGCTGCATCCGGATTTCGGTACGGTCTATGACGGAGCACCGAATGGCATCCCGTTCGTGACCGTCTCGGGCGATCAGCCGAAAGTTCCAGTGAGTTTCGACTATGCCGACGAGAGCGATCCGGGCCCGTACCCAATTCCAGCCGACGCGCCCATCGAGGGCGGGCCGACTTCGACGGGTGACCGCCACGTCCTGGTCGTGGATCGCGACGACTGCGTACTCTACGAGATGTACGACGCGCATCCACAGTCTGATGGGAGCTGGACAGCGGGCTCGGGTGCCGTCTTCCCGCTCAACTCCGATGCGCTGCGACCCGCATCCTGGACCTCCGCCGATGCAGCCGGTTTGCCCATGCTGCCGGGACTGGCGCGCTACGACGAGGTCAGCAGCGGCGCGATCAATCACGCGCTGCGCTTCACCGCCAAGGTGACCCAGCGTGCGTACGTGTGGCCAGCACGCCACTTCGCGTCGCGCAATACGAGCGCGTCGGTTCCGCCGATGGGCATCCGCCTGCGACTGAAAGCCAGCGTCGACATCTCGCGTTTCAGTCCTTCGGATCAGGTGATTCTGCGGGCGCTGCAGCAGTACGGCATGATCCTGGCCGACAACGGCAGCAGTCTGTTCGTGAGCGGTGCGCCCGATCCGCGCTGGAACGACGATGACCTCGGCAAATTGCGGCAGATCCACGGGAGCGACTTCGAGGTTGTGGACACCTCGGGGTTGCAGGTGGACCCTGACTCAGGCCAGGTGGTTAACCCGTAGGTACAGGCGCATCCTGACGGAGGAGACCCTGAGATTTGAGGTCCTCCCACAGTTCCGGCGGGATGACCGCGCCGAACAGGGTGGCGTTGCGCTGCACTTCGGCGGCGGTGCGTGCACCCAGGCAGGCCGTCGCTACGGCGGGATGCGCCAGCACGAACTGCACCGCCGCGGCCGGCACACTCACGCCATGCCTTCTGCAGACGGTCGCAATCCGCGCGACGCGCTCTAGCACCGAAGGCGGTGGCGGCGCGTAGTTATACGTGGCCGGTGGAATCAGTGAGTCCGTTGCCAGGATGCCGGAGTTGAAGACGCCACCGGCGATCAGTCTCACGCCCCGCTGCAAGCAGAGCGGCAGCAGCTCATCCATTGCACCCTGCTCGTACAGCGTATAGCGACCCGCGAGCAGGATGACATCCAGGTCTGTCTGGCGCACGAAGTCCGCGAGCATTTCGGACTGGTTCATACCTGCGCCGTACGCGCGAATGACGCCCTGTTCGCGCAGGTCATGCAGCGCGGGGAAGGCGCCGTCCAGCGCCTCGCGATAGAACTCGTCGGGGTCGTGGACGAGGACGACGTCGACACGGTCGAGCTGGAGTCGCTCGAGACTTGCTTCAAGCGAGCGCAGAACCCCGTCGCGGCTGTAGTCGCGGACGCGTCGAAGCGCAGCCGGTACGACGAATCCTTCGTCGTCCATGCGGTCCGCGCCCGAGGTATTGGGCACCAGGATGCGACCGACTTTGGTGGACACCAGGTACTCATCCCGCGGGTGATGCGCCAGTCCCTCACCGAGTCGGCGTTCGGAAAGTCCCAGCCCGTAATGCGGTGCGGTGTCGAAAAAGCGAACGCCCGCGGACCATGCCGCGCCAATGGCGCCCAGCGCATCGGAATCCGATACCGGCTCACCGAGATTGCCAATTGGCGCACCGCCAAAGCCAAAGACACCGAGGTCCATTGGTCCGGCATCCTATACGAGTCGTGGCCACCATTGACGCGCACCATCACTTCTGGGATACGACGCGGTACCAGTACCCATGGATGACGGCTGAGCTCGACCGGATCCGCCGACCCTTCTCGCCCACGGACCTGCAGCCACACCTCGCAGCCACCGACGTGGTTGGCACCGTCCTGGTCCAGACGCGTGCGGACCTGGACGAAACGCGCGAATTCCTGCGCATCGCCGCGGATAACGCTTTCGTCTGCGGCGTGGTGGGCTGGGTGGACCTCACCGACCCAGCCGTCACAGACGTCCTGGGTGAGATCCGCACCGACAAACTCGCGGCGATTCGGCACCAGGTCCATGACGAGGCCGACCCGGAGTGGCTGCTGCGACCAGACGTCCGCCGCGGTCTCGCCGCCGTTGCCGACGCGGCGCTCGTCTACGACTTGCTGGTGAGAACCCGCGAGCTACCCGCGGCAATCACGGTCGTGCGCGAGATGCCCAATGCGCGCTTCGTCCTGGACCACCTTGCCAAGCCGCCCTTTGTTTCAGGCGACCTCCACGCCTGGGCAGCTGAAGTCCGCGAACTTGCGCGGTCTGAAAACGTCGTGGCCAAGCTCTCAGGCCTTGTCACTGAGGCGGATTGGAAGTCGTGGACGCCCCAAACCCTGCAGCCAGCCGTAGATGTCGCACTCGAAGCGTTCGGCCCGCAGCGGCTGATGTTCGGCTCCGACTGGCCGGTCTGCCTCGTGGCGGCCAGCTACGAGCAGGTCCATCAGACCGCCCAGCAGCTGACCGCTGCGCTCAGTGAGTCCGAGCGCATGGAGGTCTTCAGCCAAACCGCGATCCGAAGTTACGCGCTGACGCCACCCTCCCTCTAACGCGGAAGTACTCCAGGGTGCCGTCAGGCGTTCGTCGTTGCTCGCTCGCGGGATTCGAAAGCCTTTTCGATGGCGTGGCGCATGGCGTTGTTCGACTCGGCAGCTTCGAGCACGCCGGTATGGTGGCCGGCCTCCACGCCGGCGAGCGCACCCGTGAAGCGGGGCATCACATAGCGCGCCAGCAGCTCATAGCTACGCCGCTGCTGTTCGCGCGTAGCCCAGTCCTGCACCATCACCAGGACTCCACCGAAGCCGCCGCTGAGCTGTTCGAGTCGTTCGATCGCCGCGATGCAATCGTCCGGCGTGCCGATTAGCCACGAGCCACGATCCGCCAGCGTCTCCACCACATGCTCTTCAGGCACCCCCTCGGGCAACGGTCGGCTCAGCACGTCACGCTGGTACTTCGTCACCCACGCGGTGGCACGATCGTGCACCTGTGCAATCGCCTCCTTGCGTGATTCCGCCAGGTGAATCGGCACGACCAGGCGCCACTCATCGCGACTGACGGTCCGGCCAGCTTCCTGCGCGGACTCTTCGGCGACCTGCCACTGCTTTGAGAGGTCAACCGCGCCGCGGAAGCCGAAGAACACGCCGATTGACAACAATCCCGCGCCGTATTTGCCTGCCAGCATCGGCCCTGAGGGGGACTGCATCGATGCCACCGCGATCGGCATGTGCGGCTGGGTGTACGGCCGAACCTGAAGCACCGCGTTGCGCAACGTAAACCAATCGGACTCGACCGTGATCGGCTCGGTCTCCGTGAACAGGCGCAGGATGACGCCCATTGCCTCGTCCTGCATCGGGCGGGTACGCGCTGGATCGACGCCGAACATCAATGCGTCGGTCACAAGCGCACCTGGGCCGACGCCGAACAGCACCCGTCCGCGCGTGAGATTGTCCAGCATGACCATGCGCTCGGCGACGAGCATCGGTTGGTGGTACGGCAGACTGACCACGCCGGTGCCCAGTTTGATGTGACGCGTGCGCTCGGCGGCAATAGCCAGAAAGATCTCGGGCGACGAAATGTACTCCCAGCCCGCGCTGTGATGTTCGCCGACCCAGACTTCGTCGAAGGCCAGCTCGTCGAGCCAGGTGATCAGCTCCAGGTCGCGCTCGAGCGCCAACAGCGGGTGGTCGTGCGGTGGATGGAACGGCGCCATGAACGCGCCAAAGCGCTTTTTCGTTCTGGCCTGCATGCGATGCGATGTTAGGTCCCCTTGTGACGCCACGCGCTCGAACCTTGGACGGGCACAACCCGGTCGTAGTGAGAGGTCCCCCTCACAGAGGTGGTGGTCGAAGGTCCAAGGCGGCGGTCCAACCCAGTGGTAAAGACGATTCCCCTCATTTAGGTGGTGTGGTCGAAGCTCAGAGGCGGGCGGCCGCCTTGTGCGTGGTCGTATGATCGCGGTCTTGCGTGACCTCAACCCATGAACCTGTGAAACCGCGTCCACTGGTGGGCGTCGGCGTGCTCGTGTGGCGCGACAACTCCGTGTTGCTCGGCTTGCGTCGAGGCGCCCACGGCGCGGGTACCTGGAGCCCACCCGGCGGTCACCTCGAGTTTGGCGAGCATCCCATCGACTGCCTGAAGCGCGAAGCGCTGGAGGAAGCCGGCATCGAAATCAAGGACGTCGAGTTCGTCGGCGTCACCAATGACATTTTCGCCGAGGAAGGTCGCCACTACGTGACGTTGTTCTACTCAGCTCAGCTCGAGCGAGGCACGCCCAGAGTCTGCGAGCCCGAAAAGTGCGACGCCTGGCAATGGTGGCCCCGGGATGCCCTTCCCGAGAACCTCTTCCTGCCGCTAAAGCACTTGCGCGAGCAGCAAGCGGCCGGGGCTCCGCTCCATCGGGGAGTTTCTCAGTGATCTGGCGGCCTTGCCGGGAGCGGGGGTCCGCCGGGTTCGCGTAACGTGCGGAGTCGCAGCGTGTACAGGTCGTTGCGCTGGATCTCCTCGGCGCAACCGGCCATTTCCTCCCAGCTCTCTTCGACACGGAAGTAGCGACCTGACAGTGCGTCGCCTTTGCCAGAACCGAGGAAGACGCAGAGGTCCGCCACCAGCGACGCGGGTGTGCCGAGAGAGGGGTCTTTCTTCATCTCCTTGATGCGCTCAACGAACGCGGGGAGATACTTCTGTGCGTCCGCCCGCTGCAATGGCGCATCGGCGAAGGCGGTGTCGACCATGCCCGGGTGGACCGCGAACGCCTTGATACCGGCTTCCGCTCCTTCGGCCGCAACTGACTCCACGAAGCGGAGCTGGCCCGCTTTGGCGATCTGATATGCCGACAGATTCGGACCGCCGCGTTCCGCCGCGCGACTCGAAATTAAAATGATGTGCCCGTTGCCGCGCTTGACCATGCCGGCGTACACCGCTCGTGTGCAAAGGAACGCGCCGTGAACGTGCACGTTCT
>JAFAZN010000265.1 GCA_019239775.1 Chloroflexota bacterium | reverse complement strand
TGCTGGATTGCCTGGCTGCCCAGTCGGACCGTCTGAACCGAGGCGTGCTTTACGGCCACTGCGGCTCGTCCTCCACCCAACTCGGACTGGGGGCCAACTCCTGCCAGCTGTTGCGAGCGGGGTACCAGTCCGCGGGCTCCGGCTCCGCGGGTCGCCAGATTGCACGGCGCGGCGTTGCGCCATACACGAGTGCAGCGGCGCACCATTCCTCCAGCGGACGGTCCGCCGGGCGGACTAACGCGAAGCAAAGCGTAATCAATGCGCACCCGGCCGCGAGCATCACCCGCAGCGGGATAGGCAACGCGTCGAATTGCTGCCACAGCGTGTAGGTGGCTGAGCTGCCGACCAGCAAGCACAGGAACTGGCGAACGGTCAGTCCGTACAGGACCTTGTCCTCCACGTTCAGGTGCGTCGGGACTTCGTGGTGCTTTGACATCAGCGCCCGCACCGTTACGGCGACACGGATGGTGGAATGGCGTTGTTGATCAATGTTGCGATGGTCTTGGCGAGCAACACAATGGCGAGCCCGCCGACAGCGGCAAAGGCGGCATCTTTGGCGGTTTCCATCCGCCGCGGACTGCCGCCTGCGGTCATGTACAGAAAGCCTGCCCAGGCCAGAAACAACGCGGCGGCAGCCAGGCCGATGCTCGTCGCGGCATTCAGCAAGGTATCAAACAACGTTTTGAGTTGGGAGGTATCAGCAGGCATCAGGAACCTTTCATTGTCAACTCGGTTGGTGAGTTAGATGTGCTTAGCCATGTTTCACGCGGCCTCCACCGGCGAAGTGGTCACCCCAGAAGCCGGTGAAGACTGGCTGAATCGAGACTTTCTGGCCTTCAGTTGGCGCGTTAATCTGGAGTCCGTCACCGATATAGATGCCAACGTGTGTTATCCAATCGTTGGGGTCCGCATACGTTCGAGCGAAGAACACCAGGTCACCCGGCTGAAGGTCGGCACGACTGACGCGAACGGTCGCGTCGTATTGCATTTGCGCGGTGCGCGGCAGTGCAATGCCGAGCTGGCGAAAGACGAGCTGCACTAGTCCGGAGCAATCCAGGCCAACAGCCGGATTGGTGCCGCCGAAAACATATGGCACGCCGAGATAACGTTGGGCCGTATCTACTGCCGGCACGCCGACCGGCGCTGGAAGGTTGGAGCCGGCGGGAACACCAGGCAGTCCATCCGTAACCAGCGGCGGAGCCAGAACCGATGGACTAGTCATCGACGAGATTGACGGCAGCGACATCGGTGGCAACGCAACGAGGTGCAGCAAGCCCGCGAGCACAACCACCGGCACCACCACCGCGGTGCCTAGCAGCACCAGCGTGATCGCGGCCGCGCCACCAACGGCTTGCACAAGGCCCTTTCCGCCACCATCGAGCAGCTCACCCGTCAGCATGGCTCACTCACTTCTTGCTGCCTGACTTGTCACGTTTGCCAGAGCTGAACAGGCCCGCCAGTTGGCCAATGCTCGGTCCGGTGTAGGCCGCACCCATGCCGGCGGGAACACCCTGCACGAGTCTGGGGATCTTGCGCGTGAGTTGCAGCACCGCGATCCCGAGCAACAGCGTCATCAACCATGCGTGCACACCTGTGAGCGGATTGGCTCCGAGCGATCCAAGCGCTGGAACCAGGCTCTGGACCAGGTTCGCCCCAAGACGCAGGATCAGCACCTGGATGGCCTGCACGAACACCGTTCCGAAAAATGTGGTGAACCACAGGCGTGCCCAGGCATACGTCTGCGGCAACACCCAACATAGCAGCGCCAGCGGGGCAATCACGAGCAGCGCATCCACTAGCGCCAGCCGCATCAACATCTGGCCCAGCAGTAGCAAGCCCATCACCAGGTACACGGCCATTGCCACCAGATTCAGCAGCACCGATCCGTCCGATGGCAGCTTGGCGAGGTTCGCCCAGTCAGGCAGCGAACTGGTCCCGATGAACGCACAAATGGCATTGTTCAGATCAATGGCGAAGCCACCCCAGCCGAGACTGAAATTGACCAGGATTGCGCCAAGCAGTACGCGTGGAACCAGTTCCAGCACGCCGTGGTAGGGAGCGCGAAGATGCGGGTGGACGATGATGTTGATGCCGCCCCACGCTGCCACCGCGGCCAGCGCTGCGTCGGCAACACCGGTCATCCCCTTGGACAGTTCCACAACCGCCGCATTTTTGTACGACAATTCCGGCGGGGTGCGAGTAATAACGCTGCCGCTACCGAGCGCGCTCAGAAACTGAACGATGCCGTCAGTTGTCTGGCTGCCGACAGCCAGCACCGCCGAGTTGAACATGTCTGTCAGCCATTTCGAAGGGTCGGCCAGCAACTTGTCCAGCCCCGGCGGAGTTGGAATGCTTAGCGGTTGCGCAAATGCCGCATCACCCGCCACCGCGACCGTGAGCGTAGCGATCAGGACTCCACTGAGCCAGACCACAACGCGAGTGCGAGTCATGGGGAGTGCTCCATGCCTCGAGCGTTGCATGTGGGGCGTCACGCGAAGCGTCACACGGGGCGTCACGCGGACCAAAAAGCGTCATCGCGATGTCACAAAAAGCGTCACGCGCAGGTGCGTGCGTCACGCGGTTCGTCACGCGCACGCAGCTGGATCCTGGAGCGATTCAGGCGATGGATGCGGAGAGCATGCGCTCCGCCCACTCCCGCCAGGACTCAGTCAGTTCGGGAACCTCCAGCAGGCGCGGCAGCAGTGCGCGGTCCGTGTGATAGGCGCGTGCGACGAACGCTACGTCCACCTCGTGCACGGGACGAAAGACGACCTCCACCGGATCGCCGGCAGCCACCGTTCCCTCGCGTAAGATGCGAAGGTAGGCACCGGGGCGCTCGGCCGCGGCGAAGTGGCGCGGAAACGCGGGATCTTGCACTCTCATGCCCAGCTTGTAACAAGGGATGCGGGGTTGGCGAACCTCCAGCAGCACGCTGCCGATCTGCCAGCGTTCGCCGATGCGCGCGTGGCTGGCATCCAGACCGTCAATGGTCAGGTTTTCGCCGAAGCGCCCCGGTTCGATGGCGATGCCGAGCTCGTCTTGCCAGAAGCGATAGTCCTCCATCGAATAGGCGTAGACAGCTTTGTCAGGACCGCCGTGGAAGCGGCGGTCGGCTTGATCATCGCCGTCAAGGTTGACGCCGCGAACCGCTACCCGCCCGGTCACGGGCAGTTTCCAAATGCCACTGGTCACTTCCTGACCCAGCCAGACGACCGTGCGCGGCTGCGCGACATTGACCGATACCAGCCGAGCGCGCGCGGCGACCGATGAGCCGCTAACGGGCTCGAGCGAAGACTGCATTGGCGTCAGCCTAGCATCCCTCCTAATGCTTCGCAACAAATGATACCATTAGACTGAGCACCGATGGAGTATCCGCAGTTGGGTCTGCCGCTCGCGCTGGAGCTGGTCAATACCCAGTTCGCTCTGGGCGGACAGCCACGCGATGCGCTCCAGACGCCACTGGATCTGCAGGCGTGGATCGAGCTGAACTCCCACCAACTTGACACGAGCAGCCATGGATTGGAGCCGACAGAGGGTGACCTGGAGCGCTTCCGCGAACTGCGTTTGGCGATGCGGGGGCTCTTTGGCGCCGCTGCCGCGGGTGGCTCGCCAAACACGGCCGACGTGCGGACGGTGAATGACGCCTCGGCGGCGGCGCCGCGGTTTGAATGGCTGGACTGGAGTGGGGCGCAAACGCCGCGGGCGCAGACGATGAGCGTTGCCGATGGCTTTGCCGGGGTGCTGGCGGCGGTGGCGCGCTCGGCCATCGGATTGCTTGCGGGTGGCATCCAGGTGCAGCAGTGTCAGGCACCCGGATGCGTGCTGTTTTTCACGCGAGAGACCCGCCGCCGGCAGTGGTGCTCGGCGGCATGCGGCAATCGCGCACGGGTCGCGCGGCACTATTCTCGGCACAAGCGCCAGATGGGACCTGCGTAACGCGCGGCGCGCCGAAAAGGCAGGCGCGACAGCCTGTAGCAGTGCGGCCGCACGCATGAGGACAAGTGCCAGACTGAATGCGACGTCCAACGTCATATTTCATTCATTTGGGCATCTCCGAGCTGATTATTCCAACTGACCAGGTGGAACACGCGTGGGTATAAACTGGAAGGCAGTGGCTTCGGACTATTCAATGCGCGTCACCGCCGGCGGAGTTTCGCACGTTGTGAGGCTGCTGCCCAATGCGACTGCACGCGCCATCTGGAACGCCCTCCCTCTGGAGGCGCGAGGCAATCGTTGGGGCGATGAGCTGTACTTCAGCGTACCTGTTGAGATGGAGGAGTCACAGGCGCAAGAGGTTGTGGAGGTCGGCGACGTAGCGTACTGGCCACCTGGCTCCGCGATCTGTGTTTTCTGGGGGCCAACGCCAGCCAGTGAAGGCAAGGAGCCGAGGGCGGCGAGTCCGGTGACGGTGTTCGGACACATCGATTCGGGCGCAGCGGATTTCGCAGCCGTGAGCAGTAGCGCGACAGTCAAGCTCGAGCGCGTCTAGTGGGGCGCCGCGTGTTCTTTCTTCCAGGCGCCTCTGGAGCAGGTGCGTTCTGGCAGCCGGTGGCGGACCTCCTCCCACCGGACTTCGAGTCACATCTCTTCGACTGGCCTGGACTGGGTGAGATCCCGCGGGATCCGTCTGTCAATTCGCTGCAAGACATGGTGGATTTGGTGCTTGCGCGCATTGGTCATCGGGCAGTCGACCTCGTGGCACAGTCCATGGGCGGTGTCGTGGCGGTGCGCGTTGCGCTGGGCCGCCCGGACCTGATACGCAGGCTTGTTCTCGTGGCGACCTCGGGCGGCGTGGATCTGTCACCGTTTGATATGGAGGATTGGCGGCCGGAGTATCGCGGCGACTACCCGGATGCTCTACCCTTCATCACCGATCCGCACCACGAGGACCTCAGCGAACAGCTGCGCACATTGAGCATTCCATGCCTGCTTCTATGGGGCCAAGGGCGACCGCATCAGTCCACCGGAGGTGGGGCAGGACCTGGCATCAAAGTTGCCAGATGCACGATTGCGCGTGCTCGACTTTTCCGATCACATGTTTGCGCGAGATCACGCCGATACGGTGGCGCCACTGATCATCGAGCACCTCAGTGATTCGGCAGAGGCTCCGCATCAATGAGAATGAACGCCATCCGGCACAGCTTGCCGCTGCGATTCGACCACGCGTGGTGGGTACCGCGTTGGATCAGTACATCGCCGGCGCGCATCAACGTCTCACCCTCGTCGAGCACGGCGTATACCTCACCTTCCAGCACGATGGCGTAATCGACCGTATCGGTCTGATGAAACCCCGGCAGCTTGGCCCAGCGTTCGCGACTGATCTTTGCGCCGCGTCGCTCCATTTCCTCGGGCGGGCGATGCGTCTGGCTGTCCGGCGAGAAGTCGATGATCCGGAAGATGCTGCCGCCTCGGTCAGCTGGCGGGATTGTCGCGATGGTGCCATCGGCGACAGGGTCGTTATTGCCGGCATTTGAGGCGGGCGAGCGATCGGTGATCCAGAGGCCGGCGGACACTGGCTGACCGGGGCTGACATCCGCGGTAGGCAAGCGGGTGTCTGAGAGGATGAACGAACGGCCTGCGTCATTGACGCCCGTAACGATGCGGCGCACCTTACCTGGCATGGCAGACGATGGTACTCAAATGGCCGTCCAGACCTGAAATCCGCTGTACCAGTCCAGCATGGGCGTTGGGTGGCGTGGGTCCACCGCCTCAGCTGGTATACCCGCGGCCATCAGTGCGGCGCCGGTGCTCTCGACGCCGTCTGCATCGCGACGGTACTTGCGACCCGGCTGTAAGCCGTGCAAATGCAGGCGCCCCACACCAGCTCCGCGCAGACCGCGCATCTGGTACACAAAGACCACAGTGCGGTCGCCAGCCGGTGAGACATATTGCACGGCGCAAGGGCCAAGTGGAGTCGGCGGCACCAGCCAGTATTGGCGACCAAACTGTACCAACGGACGAAGCTGCTTGTACTGGGCAATGAGTCGTCGCGCTTCGTCGATCTCTTCGGCCGACCATTCATTGATGTCGCCGCCAATTCCCAGCACACCTTGCATTGCCACGTGGAAGCGGAACGCTAACGGTGCGATGCGGCCGGTCTGCTGGTTCGGAACATCGGTCACCCAGTTGACCATTGCGCGCGGAGTGTGCGCTCGACTGAAGCCGTACTGAATTGTCAGTCGATCGGCGGCATCGGTGTTGTCGCTGGTCCAGGCCTGGTCCGTCCAACGCAGCATTCCCAGATCGGCCCGACCGCCACCACCGGCGCAGGTCTCCCACAGCACTTCTGGAAACTCCCGACGCAACGTCGCGAGCACCGCATATACCCCGCGAACATGGCGGACCCAGACTTCGCGCTGCTGCTCCGGTCGCTCTGGCCAGCCAACTTCCGTCCAGGCTCGATTGTGGTCCCACTTCACGAACTCGATCGAGCCGTGGTCCGACAGCAACCGCCTCAGCTGCTCGGTCAGATGCTCGCGCACGTCGTCACGCGCGAAATTCAGTACGAGCTGATTGCGACCGTAGGTTGGTTCCCTGCCATCAATGTGGTACGCCCAGTCCGGATGCGCCCGATACAGATCGCTGTTCGGATTGACCATCTCCGGCTCGACCCAGATGCCGAACTGCATACCGAGTCCGTGGACTTCGTCGATCAGCTGGCGGAGTCCGTTCGGAAATTTCGCGGCGTTGACCGTCCAATCGCCGAGCGCTGCGAAATCATCGTCGCGTGCACCAAACCAGCCGTCATCCACCACGAACAACTCGGTGCCCATCGCTGCGGCACGACGTGCCAATTCGATTTGCTGGTCCGCACCGACTGCAAAATTGGTAGCTTCCCACGAGTTGTACAGGATTGGTCGGGGTCGATCGCGATGGCTCGCCGGCAGCCAGACCTCCTCTTCAAATGCCTGCAGGAGGCGACTTGCACCACCGAGACCTTCGTCCGAATAACCGCCCGCCAACTCCGGAGTCGTGAAGCTCTCGCCAGGCGTAAGCCGCCACGCGAAATCAAACGGCTGCACACCAGCCACAATGTGCACCGCGTCGTTGAGCTCCACCTCCAGGCTGCATATCCAGTTGCCGCTCCATGCAAGCGAGCCAAACCAGACGGCGCCGGTGTGCTCGGATTCGTCGTCTCGCGGTCGGATCGCGAACCATGGATGGGCCTCATGGCTGCTCGAGCCACGGCGGCTCTCGACAACAAGCTTGCCCGGCGCCAACGGGCGTCGCTTCAAAGTGAACTCACGGCCCCAGGTGCCATGCAAGGTGCAGGCGTCGTAGCGGTCCGGAGGTAACGGGAGAGCCGCCGTGAGCGCCCGTTCGAGGACGAGCAGTTCGGAACCGCGATTTTCAATCGTGGCGCTGCGAACCACGATGTCGTGTTCCACGAAAACCTGAAAGCGATGTGTGACGCGGAGGCCGACTAACTCGTCTTGGAAGACCAGGTCCAGCACAGGATGGCCGTCCACGTTTTCGACGCGATCTTCGACAAATGACAGGCGCGTGTCTCGCGAGCCATCAGGCCGCGCAACCACGAGGCAGACCTCTTTGAACAGCGCGTCTCCGTAAACCGGATACGCAACTGGTTGACCATCGAGAAATTCGCGATGTGAGGGGCGATTGCCCTGCGGGTGGAGCACGTAATCAGTGGGGCGGTCTGTGCCACCGCTGCGGCCCCAGTACGGCAGCAGCAACGCATCGTTGGCCCCCAGGCAAAGCAGGACGTCGGTTGAGCGCAACCGTAGGAGCCACGCGGGCCGGCCACCGATGGACTCGCGGCGCGGCAGTTGGCTGTTCGCGAGTGAAGAAGCGGTCATAGTCCAGGGAAAGATATATCGACGGCACGTGTGGCCGGCGCGCCATAATGCGGTCCTGGAGGACGCGCGTATGAACGACGACGACTTCGCCGAACTCTTCAAGAAGCTTTCGAGCGGCAAATCGACCAGCGCTACATGGCAGGATGTCGCCGCCGAACTAGAAGCTCTGGGCAGGACCGTCAGTGAGGTGCTGCGCCGCGCCTGGAATGACGCCGACACGGGCAGCGGTCTTGGTCGCCTGAGTGAGGTCGTTGGCACAGCGGTCGACGAGTTGAACCGAACGGTCGATGGAACGCCGGAGGCCGCTCAAGCGCGCGATCAGCTCGTCGAGCTGAGAGACAACCTGCGCTCCGCGGTCGAACGCGCGAGCAGTGAGCTGCGACCCGAACTTCTGAACATGCTGCGGCAGGCCAACGCTGAGCTGCGGAAGAGGTCAGGCCTGGAAGATCAAACCTAGCGGCCGGTCCAAGTCGCCTGACGTTTTTCGCTGAACGCCTTCAGGCCTTCGGCTGCGTCTTCCGACATGAACAGCCGCGCGATTGCCTCGCGTTCCAGCACTAAGGCGCCCTCCAGAGGCATTTCCGCGCCCGCGCGCGTTGCAAGTTTGATGTTGCCAACCGCCATGGTGGCACCTCGAGCGAGTTTGGCAACGTAAGCGACTGCCTCCTCCAGCAGGCGTTCCGCGGGAAACAACTTGTCAAGCAATCCCAGTTCCAGCGCGCGCTGCGGACCAATCGATGTGCCGGTCAGCATCAGGTCGAGCGCGCGCGTGCGGCCGATCAGCCGCTGCAATCGCTGTGTTCCGCCGTTTCCAGGCAAGAGGCCGAGGGTGACCTCAGGCAGACCCAGGCGATATTCGCCGTCGGCACCAAAGCGGAGATCACACGCGAGGGCAATCTCCAGCCCACCGCCGAGCGCATGACCGCCAACCGCGGCGACAAAGATCTTGGGCGTATGCTCGATCTTCAGCAACGTCTCGTGCATGTGCAACACGAGCATCGCGTTCTGATCGAGCGTGCTGCGCTGGAAATTGACGATGTCGGCACCCGCCGAAAAGAAGCGCGGCGCGAGATCGCTCACGAGCACTGCGCCACGAATGTCGGCGTTCCAGCGTACTTCGTCGATCGCGGCATTCAGGTCGTCCGCGACGGCCCTGTTGTAGGCGTTGGCCGGCGGTCGATTGAGATGGATCAGCGCGACTCCATCGCGTTCGCGGCTGAGCGTAACGCTCCGGCTTGCCGAGCTCGATTCGACGGTCATGCGCCAAAGGCTACACCGCGAGATTCGGTGCGATTGGAAGAACCAAGCCGACCGCAGTCATCGTGCTGGAGCGGACCGAGCCGTCAACGGCTGTTGGCGGCCGGGTGCCAACTCCAGCAGCGCAAGGCTGACAGCCAGGCAAGCGGCTTGGGCAAGCCAGCCAGCGTCGAGCCCGACGTGGGCTAGCACGAGGCCGGCAATGGCCGGCCCGAGAAAGGTGCCTGACGATTGGCCCATCCGCAGTCCGGCGATGATCGTGCCCACGCCCACCTTGGCTGAATCGCCGAGACTGATGATCCGCACGGCCAGCAAAGGCAGCGCACCGTTGACCGAGGCACCGATCAACACGAAGCACACCACGAGTCCAGGGCTGTCGGCGCCGACCCAGATCAGCCCGAAGCAGGCGCAAACGCCGATCGCCAGCAGCGCCAGAATGACTGGCCGCGAGCCAAACTGGTCGCTCAGGCGCCCGCCCAGCGGTCCGGCAATGACCGAGCCCACCACGTACGGCACCAGCAGCACCGCGGCGGTGAGTGGCCCAAGGTCGCGTTGCTGAGCTCCGAACGGCAGTAAGTAAAGTGCCCCCTGCCCAGCGCCGAGGGTGAGCGCGGCCATGGCGGTAAGCGCCAGGCGCTGCGGCTGCACGATCGAGCGGAGCACCACCGCAAGTCCGGGTCGCACCATCGCGAGTCGAGTCCCGCGCCACGGAATCCAGCCGAGCGCAGGCACGACCAGCAGCGGCAGGGCGGCAGACGCCAGCGACATGAGCCGCCAGCCCAGCTGGCTGCCAACGGCGCCCGCGAACAGGTAGCCGGTAACCAGGCCCAACGCCAAGCTGGCGTTGAGAATGCCAAAGGCCTGGCCCTGCCCGCCTCGCCCCTTGGCGGGCGCGGTGGCGGCCGAATCCGCCACCAACGCCCAAGCATTCACGGTAGCCACGCCTTGCGCGGCACCGCCCAAGACCTGTGCCGCCAGCAGCACGGTGGGCGTGGTGGCCTGCCAACGGGCAAGCTGTGAGAGCAGCAACAGGCCAAGGGCCACGGCGAAGAAGGGTCGGCGGCCCCAGCGATCACCGCCACTTCCGCCAGGGACTTGCGCGAGCAACGAGACGATGCCACCGATGCCAACCAGCCCGCCCAGCGCACCGGCGTCAACGCCCAGGTCGCTGGCAACCTCGGGGTACAGCGGCGTGAGATTGAAGAAGCAGGCGTACGTGACGAACTGGAACAGGCCGGCGGTGAGCAGCGCGCGCGATGACGTAGTGGCCAGGGTATCCCAGGGCCTGCGGCTATGAATTCCGGGCAGCAGTGCCTCACAGCATATCCTCCGCGCCGAGGCGCGCCAGCCAGAATTCAATAGCGTCGCCAGCGCTGGTGCGGGTAGCGACCAGCAGCCGCGCGCGTGCCAGATCCCATGCGGCGGCATACTCTCCGCCAGCTTGCATTGGCAGCTCCACCAGGTCTGTGCCAGCGCCACTAGCGCTCGCATCGGTCTGCCGAACGTGAATTGGGCTATCTGCCGTTGGGCGCCACAGCCCGAGCAGCTCGCCATCATCGCGCCAGCTCACCTGGTCCAGGCGGGTATCGCCGAGGGCGGCCGGCATCGGCTGGTCCACGCTTTCCACGTAGAGCGCGTGGGTGGTATCAGGGCTCAACCAGTCGAAACCCGAGCCCGGCATGCGCTGATGTGGCGCCACGAAGATCAGTTGCTGACTATCGGCCGACCACGCCACGCTGGGATAGCCAAGCGGCGGTGCGCTCGAGGACTCGAGGTCCGCCACGTAGCGGAAGCTGGCATCGGTGCCCAGCAAGCACAGCGCATTGATGGACTGGGCGTGTGCCACAAAGGCCACGTGCGAGCCGTCAGGACTCCATGCTTCAGTACCCATCACCACGTGGCTCGGCAGGCTCATGATTGCCTCGGCGTGCTGGCTATCGGCGTCGAGTAGCCAGGCTCGGCTGAGCGCTTGCCCGCCAGCGAGCGGTCGCGTGGCAATCGCCAGCAGATGCCGCGCATCGGGACTCCAGCTCACATCAACCAACTGCTCCGTCGGCTCCAGCGGCGGCCGCCAGGCGGCCGTCGGTACCGCGGCACTGGCGCCGGCTTCCGTTGAAGCCAGCCACACCATGTTCGGCGGAGATCTCTCAGCACCCGAAGAACCGCGTACGCCCGTGCCATTTCCTGGCGCCCACGGTCCGACCTCAGCGCCGATGTACGCCAGTTGGTGGCCGTCCCGTGCGAACGCCAACCGCTGCGCTGGAACAGCGGGCAGCAGTTGTTCCAGCGCACCGCTATTCGATTTTAGACGCCACGCCTCCAGCTGGTCGCCCGGCGGCAACTCGATGCTCAAGGCTAGATCACCATCATCGAGCAGGCGCACATCGGCCAGGGTCGCGCCCGGCAGCGCTGAACGCAGCCGACTTACCGCCGGCTGTCGCCGCCATAGCACTGCATCCAGGTTTGCGCCTTTGCCGCTCACGTTGAGTGTGAACTGCTGCTCGAGCGCGTTCGGGTGTTTTAGCAGCACGCTATGGCTGCCTGGTTCGGTCGCCAGCTCGACTGGGGTGCTTCCTTGCGGGTGGCCGTCAAGCCAGACCGCTGCCCCAGGCGGATGTGAGCTCACTCGGACAGGTGCGACTGCCACCGCTACAACCGCATCCGCCCTGGTTGCAGCAAACAGTACGCAGGTGATCCCGATCGCCAGGAGGACCAGAGCGGCAGCAACCCAGTGTCCTCGCATACGCAGCAGCGCCCGCAGCTCTGCACGGCTCGGCGGCTCGAATACGACGGTGTACGGTAGCTCCACGCTGGTGACTCCTCTTCGGCAATCGGGATGCGGCAGTGTGCAACGCGGGGCGTCACGGGAAGCGTCACGCGGGGCGTCATTTCGGCGCAAAAGCGTCATGCGGATGTCACAATTTGCGTCACGCGGAGCGCAATGCGGCGGCGTGGATGGCACTGATGTGCACGGTGCCTACGTCGTGTCGAGTTCCGTCATCCATGCACGGTTGCTGCAACCTGTAGCCGAGCTGGCAGCGAGCCTCGAGTCCGACGAACGTTGACTGGACCCCTTGGCTGTGGCGGAGTCGGAATCATGGAGGAGTTACGTGTCACGGACCGGATCGCCGAGTTCGTCGCCCGTTGGGCACTGCGGATAGGAAATGTCGTTGCCGACCGAGCTCATCCGGAGTGGAGCCGTCACGCAGGCGACGGAGCACTACGCCGCCGCTTGAGTTTAGACTCGCTGCCGCAGCAGGTCCGCCAGGCGCGTCAGGCAGATGCGCAGGTTGTCCCAACCGACTTTGGCGATGGCCTCATCGACGTCGAGCCACTCGAGTTGCGCGGAATCAGATTCTGGTGCAATCGCATCTGGATGGTCCGTCGCTAGCGCGTATCGAATGTCGCCGTGCTCGTGCTCCGGCTCCCCCTTCGCGGCCGGCACGGGCACGACCGCGACCTGAATAATGCGCGGCCTCTCAGCATCCGGCCATGGCACGAGGTCCGTAAGTCCAGTCTCTTCTCGAGCCTCGCGCGCAGCGATGAGGAACGCGTCGGTTTCGCCGGGGTCGGCGTGACCGCCAACCTGCAGCCACGCCTGCATGCGATCGTGCCAGCGCAGCAGCACCCGACCGGTCGGCGGATGGACGACTACTGCCGATCCCGTCAGGTGGAGTGGGGCAGCTCGAGCCCACGGATCGGCCGCCCCTGCCAGGAGTTGACGGAGGCGCGCCACATCGTGCGCCTCCGCCTCAGACTGGGAAGCATACCCGTCAAGATCCATGCACCGAAGCTAGAACAGCCCGACGATTTCGTTGTTTTCGTCCAGGTCGATGTGCAAGTACGCACCGTTACTCGGCAGGCCCGGCATCGTCATGATTTCGCCTGCGATCGGACACAGGAAACCCGCGCCGGTGTATGCGCGTATTTCACGAATCATCACTGTGAAATCGGAGGGTCTGCCTTTTAGCGCCGCATTATCCGATAGTGAGTACTGCGTCTTTGCGACACAAATCGGCAGTTTGTCCCAGCCGAGCTCGGTGTAGCGCTTCATCTGCCGCGTCGCTTCAGGCATGAAGTCCACATCGTTGGCGCCGTACATACTCCGGGCGATCGTGGTGATCTTTTCGCGGATTGGCATGTCGAGCGGGTACAACTGGTGAGGTCCAACTCCGTTGGCGCGGTCGGCGGACTCCGCGGCGGCAACGACTGCCTCCGCCAGACCGCGGCCGCCCTCGCCACCGTACTCCCAAACTTCGCTCACCTGGGCATCGAATGCGCCGGCCTCCAGTGCGATCTTGCGCACAAGCTCCAACTCGGCGGGTGAATCCGTCTTGAAGCGATTGATTGCGACCACCGCCGGAACACCGAGCGAACGCACATTTTCGATGTGCTTACGCAGATTGCCAGCTCCCAGTTCGATGGTTTCCAGATCCTCCTGAGCCAGGCCTGGATCGAGAGGTCGCCCGGCGACGATGCGGAACCGGCCGGAGTGCATCTTCAGTGCGCGGACGGTGCACACGACCACCGCGGCGTCCGGCAGCACTCCAGCGGCACGGCATTTGATGTCCATGAATTTCTCGAAACCCATGTCCGAGCCGAAGCCGCTTTCCGTGACGACATAGTCTGCGAGCTTCAATCCAGCAAGATCCGACAGCACACTGGAGTTACCGTGCGCGATATTCCCGAATGGACCGGTGTGAATCAGCATCGGCGTATGCTCGGTCGTTTGCAGCAGGTTCGGAAGTAGGGCGCCCTTGAGCAGCACTGCCATGGAGCCAGCCACACCGAGATCGCCAGCAGTGACCGGTTTTCGTTGTCGATCGTAGCCAATCGTGATTTCCGCTAACCGATTGCGCAGATCCTTCAAATCACGCGCGAGTGCCAGCACCGCCATCACTTCCGACGCGACCGCAATATCGAAACGCGTCTCACGCGGCTGGCCATTTTCACGTCCACCGAGCCCAACCACGATTCGACGCAGTGCGCGATCGTTCAGGTCAACCACACGCGGCCAGGAGACCGCGACAGGGTCAATCTCCAGTTTGTTTCCCTGGGCAATGTGGGTGTCGATGACCGCGGCGAGCAGATTATGCGCCAGCGACACCGCGTGCGTATCGCCCGTCAGGTGCAGGTTGAAGCTCTCCATCGGCAGGACCTGGCTCTGGCCACCGCCGGCCGCGCCGCCCTTGATCCCGAACATCGGACCCAACGACGGCTGCCGGATGGTGCCGATGGTCGACTTGCCGATCTTGTTCAAGGCCAGTGAAAGGCCGACCGTGGTGAGGGACTTGCCCTCGCCGAGCGGAGTTGGGGTGATACCAGTGACGTCGATGTAACGACCGTTGGGGCGGTCCTTCAAGCGCTCGAGGATGGCTGGTGCATCGATCTTGGCGATGTATTTGCCATAGGGGTCCAACTCGTCGGGCAGGATGCCGAGGTTGTCGCCGATGGTCTGGATAGGCTTGAGTTGGATCGAGCGCGCGATCTCGAGGTCCGTCAACGGCCGTGTGGTCTGACTCACGCGTTAAGGGTAGCTGGATAGTGAAGCTGTCAGCGATCAGCTGCGAGCGATCGGGTGATCGGCGCCGCGCGCGCACTTGGTCGGAGCAATCGCACGTGCGGGTTTTTCGCGAAATCGCGCGCGCGCCCACCGCCGCCCCCGCCGCCCGCCCTGAGCGTACGCAGCGGGCGTCACGCCAGAGCATAATTACGCCCGCGGCGGGGGCGGCGCTGACGTTCAGTGCCAGGAGGTATGCGCAAACTGGTGCCAGCTCATCGCTCCGTCTCGCTTTCCTGCCGCTGGATACACGCCGCGCACCAGGTGAAGCCTGGCTGAGCAGGCGTCAGTCACGCCGTCACGCCTGTCCGCGTGGCCGATACGCGCCTAGGTGGCGGCGCGATCACCTCGAGCCGACACATGCCACGGGGCGGTCGGAACCACGGACGCCGTCGGGCGCTCTGAGCCCGCAGGAATCACGGCCGTCACGGCACCGGGCATTCAGGACGGCGCGCCGCGACAACGTCATCTGAGGCGGTCAGCGCCACGGGGCAACTGCGACAAGAAGGGTCACGACGTCACGGACCGCGAGGCAAATGGACGCACGGGCAACACAGCGTCACCAGCCACGAGGCAACGGGACCAACGTGCCTCACGCGGCCGGGCGTTCAGGCCGTCAAGGCGCGACGATGCGCGCATGCCGTCACGGCCGCGCGGGCGGCAAGAGCCACGGCGGGAGGACGCCACGTGGTCGGACTGTCACGTGAAGCACCATCGAAGTGTCATGCCGCGAGGTGGCGGTGAGCGCGAACGACCCAGATGCCGTTG
>JAFAZN010000085.1 GCA_019239775.1 Chloroflexota bacterium | reverse complement strand
GCACCAGAAATGCCAGCGGCGCAATCAGTTTTATGGATCTCACACATCAACCCTCCATTTCAGCGACGTCATTCGACCATCGTGACGCCCGCCAGTTGGACTACAGCCGAGACACGGCTGTAGTCCTGAACGTGGAGTAATTGGCGGACAGTCGCAAAGGAGGAGGGGGGTGGCTCTGGCCTTGGTTCGAGCGCCGGTCAGCGGGTAATGCACACCGTTCAAGCGGCATTCGGCCACCAGCTCTACCCTGGGAAAGGCTCGTGAGCTTCATCGAAAGCGATCGCGCCACTTTCTTCAGTCGTCTCACGGGCATGATCTGTCAAGGAACTGCCCAGCTTGGGAGGCACATATGAACCAGAGCATGTGGGCATTGCGTCTTCACGAGCGTGGAGGGCCAGAACGGCTCGCCTATGAGCAGGCACCGCGTCCGTATCTCGGCACGGGCGACGCCCTGGTACGCGTGCACGCGGCCAGCTTCACGCCAACGGAGCTGACCTGGGAGCCGACCTGGGTGGACCACGCCGGCCACGACCGCCGCCCCGTTATCCCGGCGCACGAGGTTTCCGGGGTCGTCGAGGCGTTGGGCTACGGCGCGATCGGCGTCGCGGTCGGCGAGGCAGTCTATGGCCTGACGGACTGGCATCGCGACGGCGCAGCCGCCGAGTACGTGGCGGTCGAAGCCCGCAACCTCGCCTCGAAGCCGCCATCGCTGAGCCATGTTGAAGCTGCCGCGGTCCCGCTGGCTGGCCTGACGGCATGGCAGGCGCTCTTCGACCATGGCGGCCTGGTCGCCGGCCAGGAAGTGCTCATTCACGGCGCGGGCGGCGGTGTCGGCGTCTTCGCCATTCAACTCGCGCGGGGAGCCGGCGCCGAGGTCATCGGCACGGGCCGGGCGTGGGCACGGGAGGTCGTCGGCGCACTCGACGCCGCCAGGTTCATCGACGTCGAAAGTGAGAGATTCGAGGATGTTGTTGGCCGCGTGGACCTGGTCTTCGATCTGGTGGGCGGCGAGGCACGTGAGCGGTCATGGTCGGTTCTCAAGCCAGGTGGCGTCCTAGTGTCGGTCGTCGAGGACCCCAACGAATCAGCGCAGGCGCGGCGCATCGATGCGCGCGGCATCTTCTTCGTCGTGGAGGCTTACCGCGGCGAGCTCGTCGAGCTCGCGAAACGGGTCGAGGCGGGCCAGCTGCAGCCGATCGTCGGCGAGGTGCTGCCATTGGCCCGAGGCCATGACGCCTTCCACCGCAAGCACGCTGGCGGAATCCGAGGCAAGGCGGTCCTTCAGGTTGACGACACGTAGGACTCGCGCTGGGGAAGACGCACGCGCCGTTATGCAAGTAGTCTCGGACTTTCGCGTGGCTCTGCCGGAACCGGAGGTTCAGCCGAGATTACAAACAGAAGGCGACGGCCTATAGATTGGGTCCGCTATTTGTCGAGGCGGGGGCATTGATTTCGTGGATGGCATCGACAATAACCCAATGATTGGCCGCGACTCGTCGCGTTCACGAATGCGGACTTGGAAGCGGTCGCGGAGTGGTTCGACGACCCGGAGACCTGTTGTTGGCTCGGGGATCGTCGCTGGCCGGAAATGATCTTGCGGCTCGCGGCAGACCCGCCAGCCGAGCATCGCGGACACCGAGTAATTGACCGACGCGCCTGGATCATCGAGGAAGGCGATGTACGCGTCGGCATGATTGATGTCGAAATCTACGACAATCGGGCCGCGGGGCTGGCCTTCGTTGTCGCGCCCATCCACCGCGGCCGTGGCGTGGCACGGCGCGCTCTAGCCGCCATTGCAACGCGCCTTGCTTCAGATGGAGTCCAGAAGGTGTTCGGCGGCGTAGAGACAGACAGTCAGGCGAGCATACGCTGCATCGAGGCTGCAGGCTTCACCTGCAGGTCGCGTCAGCCTGACGCAGAGGGCTTCGTCTACCTCGCACGTCAGCTAAGTGAAACCGTAGTAGAAGAAGTAGCAGAAGTAGAAGAAGTAGAAGAAGCGCCTCGAGTCAGCGGAGCGTAACCGCGGGCGATCTTGACGCGCGCGCGAATGCCTTACGGTCAAAAGAAGCGCGTTGGGGACGCGCCGAGAACCGCCGGAAGGCTTGAAGCCACCTCAATCGGTCAGTTGAGCGACGGAGACCGAAGCTGTTGAGCGAGCCGATGCGTGTCCTGGCAAAGAGCGAGGTATAGCCGTGCGGATGCTCTCCGATAGTCCGAGCCTCGATGACCTGCGCCGCCAGGCCAAGGACCTCCTGGTTGGCTTGCGCGAGACGCGACCCGGTGCGGCGCTGGCCGACGCGCAGACGGCGTTAGCGCGCAACTACGGTTTCCGGAGTTGGCCTGAACTCAAGATCGAGGTCGAGCGACGGCGTAGCCGAACCGATATCGCCGACGCTACGGTTGCCGGGACGATCGCCAACCGGTTCGGACTCGGCGCAGTCGCTGCCCCGATGCGCTCGCTGGCGCAGACCAACGAGGTCGGTCGGCCATGGACGCCCGAAACCGATGCCGGTCGCTGGACGGCCAAGCAGTTGAACTGCTGGTTCGGCGTTGCCAATCTTGTGGAAAACGCCGAGACGGACGTGCGCTTGCAATACGCGGCGGCCGATGCAGGTGTGATGCTGCCGCGGCCGGTACGCAGTATCTCGGGCCACGTCATCGAACTGGTTGACGGCCAGAACTGGCGCGTCAACGCCTGGATCGGACTCCGGGCCTCCGCTCGCGGCGCCGGTGGGCGCGCCGATCGCCGCCAAGGCTGGTTCCATCCTGGCGCGGCTCCACAGCCTGGCATTGCCGCCAGATCGCCCGACGGAACCCTGGTATAGGCCGCTCAAGACGGTTGACGACTGGGCGGCGTTGGTCGCGCAAGCGTCCGCTCAGCAGACGTCCTGGACCGCGGCGTTGGAGCGACTATTGCCAGAGCTGCGGGAATTGACGCGTATTAACGCGACCGTCGAACCGTCAACGTCGATCTTGTGCCACTGCGGCTTTGGGCCGCACAACACCCGAGTGACACGAAACGGTCACTTGGCGCTGCTTGGCTGGGAGCACGCTGGCGCGTTCCGGCCCAGTTGGGAGCACGCCGGTGCGATCATTGCGTGGGCCGTCGGGCAATTTGACGATCCGCCCAATGTGAGTGCCGCGCGTGCACTCCTCGATGCCTACCGCTCCAAGGCGGGTCACGCGCCGGCTCTCGATCTCACGTGTTTCTCGCGATTGTGTCTGGTTGGCTGAACTGCGTGTATGGCCAGATCCGCGTCGCGCTTGACGCTAAGAACGCCGAAGACCGTGGGTTCACGGAGCGCCACATAAGTCACATGCTGGCGCATGCGCCAAGTCGAGGCTTCCTCGAACGAGTTCTCGAGGTGGCGATGGCACCGAGGCCTTCTATTCTCAGTGACAAACTGACAACGGCCCTTCGACGGGTTGATCGTGAGTATTTCTGCCTGGACGCTCGCGGCGACCAGCTTCACCAAACGTCTAATCCGGACGTCATTGCGCGCACGCTCCAGCTGCACGACGTAGAACGGGGTTCACGAGTGTTCGAGATTGCACCGGCTCTGGCGATAGCACAGCGCTACTGGCCGAACTCGTCGGACCAGACGGGACTATGGTCAGCGTCGACGTGAACCTGGAGCTCATTCGGCGAGCAACGCTACTACTCGATCAGAAGGAAAATAGCCACGTCACGCTGGTCGCCGCCGACGGCCGCAATGGGTGGAGTGGCTGGCTCGCTACAATCGCGTGATCGCCTGGTGTTCGGTCACCCGCGTGTCCAACACGTGGGTGGAGCAGAGTAGGCCTGGCTCCGTCCTGGTCGTGCCCATGCTAGACCACGTACGACCGCGGATCAGCAAATATCGTCGCTCCAAAGATGGTGGTCTGGTGGAGGAGGACCGTTTCGAGGGCGGCTTTATCCCGGCGACAGCTGCCCCGTTCCGTCCTTGGGAGAGCGATTCGCAGCCAAGCATTCGCGTTAGGTCCC
>JAFAZN010000010.1 GCA_019239775.1 Chloroflexota bacterium | reverse complement strand
TCGCTTAGCCGAGCCAGGCTTCGCGCTGCAGGCTTGCTTGGGCGGCGGCCAGGTAGACGCGGGCGGCCAGCCATGCTTCTGCCGAGGGCGCCTCGCGCAGGCGCCGTAGGAGTGCCGCCGCGGTTGGCAGTTGGCTGTCCGCCAGCTTTGCTTCGTCTCGGAGAAAGCCGCTCGTGGCGGCGGAAGACGCGGTCGTGCGGCCGCCCAGGAGCACGTGCTCCAGGCGTCGCGCCAGTGGCAACAACGGGTCCGGTGCCGCATCTGTGCGTTCGGCTGGCAACGCGCTCGGGCGGCCAGCAGGCAAATGGGCCGCCTGGAGGCGATCCAGTCCAAGGTTGACGCGTCCTTGCCAGTCCGGTGGAAGTGTGAACCCATCGCCGCCGACGGCAAGCAATTGCACCGTGCGCGGACGTGCGTACGCCGCGCGGCCAACGACGAGCAGGTCAAGGCCGACTGCCCTACTGAGGAGCTGCAGGTTGTGGCGATACGCCAATTCGGTGTGCGCACTTGGGGCCACGGCGCGGAGGACTAGCTCAGGTAGCCAGAGGAGTAGCGCATCACGCGTCGCGCCTGCGACAGTCGCGCGGAGGAAGACGAGGTCGTCGCCAGCACGGCGAGCTTCTTCGTCACGAACGCTCCAGGCGCGATCGAGCTGCGCACGCAGTGGCGCTGCCCACAGATTGGCGAGTGGCGCTTCTGACCAGGCGCCGCCGTCATTCAGTTCGGCGATGACGCGCCGCCCGCTGCCAAGGCGACCGTTCGCCGCGGCCGTGGCGTGTTCGAGGCGCAAGCCAGCGCGACCCAGTGCGCGATGTGTAAGCGAAACTTCGGCGAGTTCGAACGGGGTGACGTACGCCCAGCGGCAGCGGCCCGCGTCGCCGGGCGCGATGTCGCCAAGAGACCACACCGATCCATCCTCGGCCGCCAGGTAGGTCACGGCACCGGCATAGCCCGAGGCGCTGGCAACTGCCTCGGTGAACAGGCCCCAGAGGCGAAGGTCACCAATCTCGGTGTAGCCACGCCGGGCTTCGCCAACCCAGCGGGCATCGACCTCGTCGCTCGCGGTGCGTATGGCATGCGCCACCAGAAGCAGCTGATGCAAGTCGGCGGCGAGCGCTGCGAGTCGAAACTCGGGGCGGGCGGCGTGAAGGCCGCTGAGCTGCTGCGCCGTCCGTCCGCCCGCGCCGGCCAAACGGTGCAGTCCCGCCACCCGCGCCGAGTGAGTCGCACGTTGGACTTCGGCGATCAGGACCAGGCTGGCACCCTGAGCACCTACGTCCAGCAACCTGCTGGCGGCCTGCCAGGCTTCGTCAGCGGCCTCGCGCTGTTTGGGCTTGAGTTTCAACGCAGTTGGGCGCCGATCCAGGCCGCCAGCTCGGTGGGGGTGACGGCGGCCACGGGCATGCCAGCGGCCACGACCTGTTCGGCGATGCTCTTCGCGTACCGTGGTGCGCCGCGATCGTCCAGCGCCGCCAGGCCAAGCGGCCGCGCGCCCGATTCGACCATGCCGCGCACTTCAGCCAGGAGCGACGGCACTGGCCCGCCCTCCTCGAAGTCGGTGACGAGCAACACAAGCGTGCGCCTCGGTACCGCGATCAAGCTGCGTGCATACCGCAATGCCCGAGCGATGTCGGTTCCGCCACCAACGACCACCTCAAGGAGCAGTCCCAGTGGGTCGGACACCTTGTCGGACAGGTCCACGACCTGGGTCGAGAACGCCACGAACTGTACGCTAACCGCGGGGAGGCCGCTGAGGATCGCCGCCATCAGCGCGCTGTAGATGATCGACGTCTCCATTGAGCCTGAAACGTCGACGACCAGGATGATGCGCCAGTCGAGTGAGCGGCGCGCGCGGGACTTGAACACCAGGCGGTCGGGCATCAGCTGGGGCGTGCCGTCCGCGCGAAATCGAACCGTGCGCAGGTTGTTCGCTACGGTCCGGCGAAGGTCAAGCGGGCCACCTCGACGGCGTGTCGGGCGCGCAAGCACCGCGCCGTGTAGCGCGGGGCGCAACTGGGTAGAAAGCTCGCGCACCAGCTCGATTACGACCCGCTCGACCAGGGTCCGAAGGTGGTTCAGACGGTCGGGGGCAAGTCCACCCTTGAGGGACAATAGCTGTCTGAGCAGCTCGACCGAGGGTGTAACCGACTCGGGCGACAGCTCCGTGAGGGCATCGGCGCGCCCACGGGCGACCGCTCGCGCGAGCACTTCCTCGCGCACGCGGGCGCCAAATAGGTCTGCCAGCTCGGCTGACCACTCGCGCGTGGACAGTCCGCCTGAAGACGTCCCGCGCCCCAGACTGACGTTGGAACCTTCACCGTGGCCCTCGCCATAGAGCTCGTCCAGCGACACACTCGCACGGGCCGCGGCGTCACTGGTGAGCTGCTCGCGTTCGGTTCCGAGAATCAGGCGCCACCGATCTTCCGCGGATATCACGGCGCAGCATCCAATGCGCCGGGCAGCAACGCGAGGAGCGCTTCGCGACCGTGCACGTCGGCCGCGGCCCATCGAGCGAGGAGATCGGGCGAATGCACGAGGCGCAGATCGAAGCCGGGCTGCAGAGTAGGTCGAACTGCGTGCAGAAAACGCTGGCGTGCGGCTGGCGAAAGCACTTCGAAGCCCTCGCGCAACGCGGGAAGGCGCGTCAGGAAGGTGCGATCCTCGAGCGCGGCAACCCCCTGGATGAGCGGACCGATACTGTTCGGCGCCGCTTCGAGCAGTGGCGCCGCAATGCTCAGGGCGCCCGCGAGCCGACGGGCCAAGGTGCGCTGATCGGGCGTATGCAGCCAGGAGGCAAGGCGGGCGCCGAACGCATCGGCGTCCAGGTGACCTGTCAGCACGCGCACGGCGCCGGCCGCGCCCTGCATCAGCGGCGACCCATCGCGCTCCAGGGCCTCCAGCCCGGCGCGCAGGCGAATGGTCTCACGCGGGATGTGTTGCGCAACCGCGAGCAGTGCGACCGTGTCGTCCAGGCTGTCGGAACCGCGCAGGCCTTCGACCGCACCCACAGCCGCGGCGACCAGGGTCGGTACAACGCCGTCTACCTCGTCGCTTGTCAACCGCAGTCCGGGAATATGGCCGCGCGCCAGACGATCGCACAGCTCCAGGCCCTCGACCAACTCGGGCAATGTCGCCTGGTGCGGCAGCGTTGCTTCCAAGGCGTGCAGCCGCTCTCGTGCGAGATCCGCCAGTGCGCATTCGGCCGCAAGGCGGAGTGTTTCCAGGTGGGCTCGCGCGGTAGCGCCGCTTGCGCGAGCGAGGCGCGCTCGCAACGTCCCTTCGGCCGCCTGGGCCAGGGTCACGCCGCGGGTGCCGACCAGCTCCAGGGTCGCCGCCGTGGCCGGCCGCCACGACAGCACCCAGAGTCCCGTGATCAGCTCCTCATCCACGCTGATCGGCACGGCATACGGCACCTCACACACGCGCAACTGCTGGATCGTGATGTGCCGCCGACGGTCCAGGTCGGAGCGCAACGGGTTGAGCCGAATCTCGACCGGATAGGGTGCGTCCGGTCCAGGCAGGCGCAGTTCAGCGAGCAACGCCTCCACGTGCGGTCCTAACCCCGAGCGTGGAGTCCCAGGCGCGAGTCGGCCACGGCGTGTGCCGATCAGCACGCGCTGCATTGCCGCCGCGACGGCGCGGCCGCGACCAAGTGGCTCGGCTTGAGCCAATGTGGTTTGCAGCGCCTCCACCAGCTCGCGCCGACCTGGGGCAGGCAGGTCGCGCAGGCGCGCCAGGTCGGTGGCCACGCGGACTGCCTCGCGGGCATCTGGTACCCCCGCGGCGTGGCCTTGCTTGCGCAGCTCGCGACAAACCCGCACGACCGCACCCGTTGCTCGATGACCAATCCCATTCGGTAGGCCGTTGGATCGCCACACCGCTTCTTGCCATTCGGGATCGCGAATTCCCGCCGGATAACCAGTGCGTGAATCGAGGAGCTCGAACGTGTAAGGCACGAGCGACGTGATCACGTCGGCGGGCTTCGGCCATTTCGGTTCGCGGCCGATGCCCGGTTCGAGCAACGCACTCGCGTGGTACGCGCCCACGACGGCTGCCGGCCTCTCCGCGCCGCTGGTGATGGCAGCATGGAGACGAACGCGCATCCACGTCTCGCGCGCCATGTCGGAAGGCGAAACTGAACCCCACGTGGACTGCTCGAAGCGCAAGCTCCAGCCCACAGCCAGCGCGGCGCGGCGGATGGCTTCTGGCTCCGCACCCGGCGCGCGCGCCTCGACCGCGCGGTCCCAGAGCTCGTCGGCATCCTCGGCGTTCACCCCACGCTGCAACGCCTCGGTCAGCGGTGTCGGACTGTCGGGCGCCAGGCGCGTCCGCGACCGCGGACTGTCACCGACCGCCAGACTCACCGGCAGATCGAACGCCTCGACCCGCACATCGTGCTCGCGCGCCCAGCGGACCGCCGCCAGCTCTGGCGAAAAATCCGCGTAGGGGTAGAACACCATGCCGCGGCCGTCACGGCGCGTTGCCGCGAGCGCAACCGGTGCGACGAGGTCCGCCGCGCCAAGCCACGGCAGCCAGGACTCGAGGTCGGCTGGCAGCTCGAGCAGGATCAGGTCAGGCTGCAACTCGTCGAGCAGGCGTGGTACGGCGCACGCGAGCATCGGCGAGTGGTGGCGGATACCGATCAGGTATGGCTGTCGCGCGGCGGCAAGTGCGTCGACGGCCGCGACCGGATCTGGGGTCACTCGCTTTCGAGGCTGGAGCGCAGGTCCCACAGGCGGCCCCACACCTCACCGCCTTCGTCGGCGCGTCGCTTGACGACGGCGTCCCAGTAACCCTGCAGCCGCGCCTGATCTTGTGGGTCATCTTTACGCACCACGCTCAACAAATAGGACGGAAGGAGCGGCAGGACGTCGTCGGGGAAATACGCAGCTTGGAGCCCAAGCGAGGTCGCCACCGACACGGCTTCAGCCGTGCTCATCACCGTCCCCGGTCGATCGACGGCCCAACCTTCCGCGGTGCGCCCGGCGCGCAGGTCGCGGAAGGCGGTGACCAGGGCCTCCAGAATTGCGCCGTCGACGGCCATGGGTGCGCCCGCGCGCTCCAGTGCGGCAGCCGCTTGGCGTTCCACGAGCTGGCGTTCCTGGAGAAATTCGGCGATCGGTTCCACCAGTTCGAAGTTGAAGCGCCGCTTCAGCGCGGCAGACATCTCCGAGACGCCCCGGTCGCGCAAGTTGGCGGTCGCGATCACATTGAAGCCACTTTGCGCGTAGACTACGCCGTCCGGCCCGGGCAGCTCTGGAATCGAGAGCCGTCGTTCGGATAGCACCGAGATCAGCGCGTCCTGCACCTCCGGCAGACAGCGTGTGATCTCTTCGATGCGAGCGATCGCGCCGCTACGCATCGCGGACAGAACGGGCGAGGGCACCAGCGCCTCGGGATGTGGGCCTTTGGCGATCAGCAGCGCGTAGTTCCACCCATAGCGCAGGTGTTCTTCGGTGCTGCCGGCGGTGCCCTGCACGGTGAGCGCGCTGGTGCCGCACACCGCGGCTGCCAGCAGCTCCGAAAGCATCGACTTGGCCGTGCCTGGCTCTCCGACCAGGAGCAAGCCGCGCTCGCCAGCCAGTGTCACGATGGCCCGTTCCACGAGGTTGCGCTGCCCCACGAACTTCGGGGTGATGCGCATCGAAGACCGTTTTTTGTGTGGCAGATGCAGTGCCTCGTCGCCCGAACCGGTAACGAAGATGACTGCCGCGCGAGGGGTGAGGCTCCAGCCAGGTGGCCGCGCGCCCGTGTCCCAGGCAGCCAGGAACGCCAGCTCCGCCGCGTAAACCGTTTCGGCGGGCAGAAGCTGCGCGGCGTGCACGTTACGCAGCGTAGCCAAAAGTGGGACGACCCGTGCCCAGAGGTAGCATGGCGCGCCATGGTTGAGTCCGTGGCGCGTGCGCACTCCGCATCGTTCTTCCCAGCGCTGGAGGGCGACCTGCCGACTATCGTCCGTGCAGAGGGGGTGTACCTCTACACGGCTGGCGGCCGTGCCCTGATTGACGCGGCCGGCGGCGTCGGCGCAGTGACGTCCGTCGGACATGCCGTGCCCGAGGTCATCGAGGCCATCACGCGGCAGTTGCAACGCGTGGCGTTCGTCCCGTGGACCCAGTTCCAATCCGAACCTGCCCAGAAGCTGGCGCAGGCCATTGCTGAGATGACGCCGCGCGGTCTTACTGGTGTGGCGCTGTTCACCAGTGGCTCCGAGGTGACCGAGGGCGCCGTGAAGCTAGCGCGCCAGTACTGGCTCGCCAAGAACAAACCGGACAAACACCTCGTGATTAGTCGCTGGCAGGGTTTCCATGGGATGACCCTTGGTGCCACAGGCTTCAGTGGCCACACGCAGCGAAGGCGCAAGTACCAGCCCATGATCCAGGACATGCCGAAAATCGGGCCGGCCTACGCCTATCGCTGCGCAGATTGCGCCAGCGGCAGCCTGCGGTGCGCGGATGAGCTGGAGCGAACGATTCGCTGGTACGGACCCGAGAACGTCGCCTGCTTTATCGCCGAGCCGGTCGTCGGCGCGACCATGGGCGCGGTCCCGGCTCCGCCCGGGTACCTGGCCAGAATCCGCGAAATCTGCGACGCCTACGACGTGCTGTTTATCGCCGACGAGGTGATGTGCGGCTTCGGTCGCACCGGTAAATGGTTCGCGGTTGAACATTGGGACGTGGTGCCCGACATCCTGGCGGCGGCCAAGGGCGTCAGTGGCGGCTACGCGCCGCTGGCGGTCTTGACGGCGCACGCGCGCATTGTGGCTGCCCTGCGCGACGCGGGAACACCGTGGGTGGCCGGCCACACGTACGCGCAGAATCCAGTCAGCGCCGCCGCCGGACTGGCGGTCCTGGACTACATCCAACAGCACGACCTGGTGCGCGCTGCCGCCGAGCGCGGCGCGCAACTGCGTTCAAGTCTGGAAGCGCTGATGCCACGCCACCGCATCCTCGGCGACGTGCGCGGCTTAGGCCTGCTTCTCGGTGTTGAGCTGGTGCGCGACCCTGTTTCGCGCGAGCCTTTCACGGTTGAGGACGCAATAGCGTTCCGTTTCGGACGCGCGTGCATCGACGAAGGCGTGGCCGTTTACCCAGGCCAGAGTGGAGCCGATGGTCTGGTGGGCGACCACGCGCTGATTACGCCACCACTGGTGATAACTGCAGCCCAGGTCGAGGCCCTGGTCAATGGTATCGATCGTGCCCTGACACAGGTGGAGTCCACTCTTCCGTAGAAGCGCTCCAACACTTTGGCGCCTGTATCCGTCTGTATGGGCATGCAACCCAACACTGGAGGCGGGCGCGAAATTCACAATGTCGCGCTGCTCGATCTCACGGGCGCCAACTCAGCCACGGCGTTGGATGGGGTCACCCGCATCAGCCGTGTCTCGGCCATCCTGGTTCCTGAATCGCTGCTGCCCCGACTGAGCAGCATTCCCATGGAGCGTGTGGCGGCGACCGTACCGGTGCGCGACGGACAGCGCACGCGCGTCATGTCTGGCCAGATCATCCTCAGCGGCGACGCCCTGGCCAGCCCCGGTCAGGAGCAGAGCCAGGACATGCTGATCATCGCCGGCCAGCTCATCCTGACAAGCCCCGTCACGCGTGTCGGCTATCGCGACCTGGTGGTACTCGGCCAGCTCGTGGCACCGCGCGGCAGCGAGGCTGCGCTTGGCGCGGGCCTCACCCGCCTCAGCGGCCAGGTGGTCTACTACCCCTACGTCGAAGGCGCCAACGTGCGCCTCGTGTCCGCTGACGCCATCAGTGGTGAGGCCCTCGCCAACGTTGGTGGACAACCTACTGACGTCCTTCTGGCCACAGGTCAACTGGCCGTCACCAGCTCGATTGATCGACTCGGCTATGCGCAGGTGATTGCCGTGGGACATGCGGCGGTGCCGAATACAACCGCACCAGAAGCACTGGGGCGCTTCAGCTCCATCGCAGGCCAGGTAGCTACGTGGAGCGCGCCACCCCGCGTCTTCGATGGCAAGGACCACTTCACCGCTGGCTTCTTCGAGCTGTTCGAGTCCCCCATCACGCTGGTGCTCGATGGCAAGTTCACCTTCGACGACGACGTCGCCCCCGAACTGTTGCGTCGTGCCGTGGCTGGCATCGTGCTCGATGGCGAGATGCGCGCATCCCGTCGGCTTGTGCCCATGCTGCAGATGCTGTGCATCGCCCGTGACGGGCGGATCGCGTCGTTCGATGACAACGAGTAACTGGTGTCCGCCGACGCGCACATCGTCTTCGACACGCTCTACGCCGCGCATCGCGGGACGCTGTACGCGTACTTGCTCGGCCGCACGGGCGATTCGGAGCTGGCGCTCGACCTGGCGCAGGACGTCTTCGTGCGTGCATGGCGCAACCTCGCCACGCTCGAGAGCTTGCCCGTCGAGCGACAGCGCGCCTGGCTGCTGGCCGTGGCGCGTAACCTCGGCGTCGACCACTACCGCTCGCAGGCAACCCGCCGTGCGACCGCGGACGCGCTCGAGCGGCAGGCTGCTATCGAGCGAACGGCTGCGCCATCGGCAGAACTCGAAGTGGACGAACGTCACAGGCTCGAGCGGCTGGATGCGGCCATTTGCGCACTGCCAGAAGAACTACGTGTCGTGCTCGTACTACAAGTCGTCGACGAGCGCACCAGCACCGAGATCGGCGAGCTGCTCGGCAAGCCTGCCGGGACCGTGCGCTATCAGCTCGCGCAGGCGCGCCGCCTGCTCGCCCGGGTCATCGAGCCATGAGCGGATCTGATACGGAGCTGGACCGCCTGCTCGCGCTCTGGGCCGCTCAACATCGGCTCTCCGAGCACGAGGTGGTCCAACTGCGCGCACGCGTGCTGGAGGCGGGGGGCGCTGACGTAGCGGAGGCACTCGACCAGGACTGGTTCTGGCGGCTGCTGCGACCGCTCACCTCGCTGCTGGACCAATTCGATGACGAAGCCACGCCACGTGCGCCGGGTCGCGCAAACGCCTGGGGCACCTACCTCCAACTCGCCTGATACCGCGCGTTTCCCTGAGTGAGGAGACTCATGCACATGTTTATCGACTACGACAGCCTGTGGGAAATTGCCAAATCGCGCCACGCGGAGGACTTGCGCGCCGCGGCCCACGCGCGGCGTGCCGAGGAGCTGCCTCAGCAACCGTCCGTGCTACGCGCCAGTGTGTCGCGTTGGCTACTCACGCTGGCTTTCAGGATCGAACCAAGGATTGCGCCGCCTATGGCCGGCAGCGAGCCCGCGGCCGCCCACGCGCGCTAACCTCGAAGGCGTTGGACCTCGAGCTCCGCGGCAAAGCCGCCATCGTGACTGGCGGCAGTCGCGGCATCGGCAAGGCCATCGCCCACGAGCTGGCGCGCGAGGGCGCCTCAGTCGCGATTGCCGCCCGCGGACGCGAGGCGTTGGAAGCCACGGCGGCCGAGATCAGCGACGAAACCGACATGCCCGTGACGCCCATCGTCGCCGATACCGCGCGCGCGGACTCCGTGCGGGACATGGTTTCGCGCGCCGTTGACGTGCTCGGGGGCGTCGACATCCTGGTCAACAGCGCGGCCGAAGTCGGCAGTCGCGTGGCGTTCCCGCTGCCTGAGATCGACGTCGAAGTCTTTCGTGGCGAGTTGAACGTCAAGGTGCTCGGCGCGCTGCGCTGCATTCAGCACGTGGCGCCGCACATGATCCGCCGCGGCTGGGGACGCATCATCAACATCAGCGGCATGAACGCGCGCAACGCCGGGTCGGTCATTGGCAGTGCGCGGAACGTCGCGCTGGTGGCGATGACCAAGAACATTGCCGATGAGCTGGGGCCACACGGCATCAATGTGACCGTAGTGCACCCGGGGCTCACGCTCACCGAGCGCTACCACGCCCAGGCTGAGGCAACGGCCGCGGAGCGCGGCGTGCCACTCGAGACGGTCATCAATGAGCGCTTCGGCGCAAACGTCCTCGGGCGGCCAATGACCGCCATCGACGTCGCCTACGTCGTCACGTTTCTGGCCTCACCAAAGGCCACCGCGATCAACGGTGACGTCATCGCCGTAGCCGGTGGCTACCCTCGCGCGATCTACTACTAGGCGGCCCGCCTGAGCGGGACGATCTCCGCGACGGTGTCGGTGTCGGTTTTGAACCGGGCCACCAGGCGCTTCAGCTCTTCGGCGGTGGCGGCCAGCTGTTCTGCCTGCGCCGTCATCTCCTCGACCTGCGCGCTCATCTCCTCGGCGGAAGCCGAGACCTCTTCAGTGCTCGCCGACTGCTCGGTCGCGATCGCGGCAATAGAGCCGATCTGCGAGGTCACCTCGAAGCGGCGTACGTTCATCGCGTCGGCCGCGGCGCTGCTCTGGTCCACGAGCACCGCGATCGACTGCATCGACTCGACCACGCCCTGGCTTGCACCAGCCATCTCCTGCGCCGAACGCGCGATCTGCTCCACCTGGCGCACGGTGCTCTCGACCGCCAGAAGGATCTCGCTCAGTGCGCGGCCAGCCTGGTCTGCACGCGCGCTGCCTGCCTCGATCTTGCTCGCGCCGGCACGCATGGCCGAGACGGCCTGCGCCGTCCCTGTCTGCACCTGCCCGATGAGGTCCGCGATTGCACCGGTCTCCCGCGAGCTGCGTTCCGCGAGCTTGCGCACCTCGTCGGCGACGACCGCGAAACCGCGACCGTGCTCGCCTGCGCGAGCGGCCTCAATTGCAGCGTTGAGTGCGAGCAGGTTGGTCTGCTCGGCAATGTCGTCGATGGTTTCGACGACCGCGCCAATTTTTTCACCCAAACCGCCCAGCTCCTGGACCCGCTCGGCGGCCTGACCGACCACGCTACGGATCTCGGCCATGCTGGCCACGGTTTCCTTCACGGCTGCGGCGCCCTGTTCGGCCGACACACGCGCCTGGAGGCTGGCCGCGGCAACGCCGCTCGCCTCGGTGGCGACCTGTTCGACGCCGGTTGCCATACGGCGAGTGGTGTCGGTGGTCTGGGTGAGCTGAACAGCCTGGTCGCGCGTGCCGCGCGCAATTGCCTCGATCGACGTACTCAGTTGCTCGATCGAAACGCTCGTCTGCTGAACGCTCGACGATGTTTCCTGTGCGCCGCTGGCCAGGTGCTGCACCGCTCCAGCAACCTGCTGGACGGCGCCACTGGTCTGGCTCGCCGCGCTTCGCAGCTGCGAGCTGGTCTCGGCAACGCCGACGGCCGAGGTCTGTACGCGACCAACCAGCTCGCGCATGGTTGCCAGCATCTCGCTAAACGCGTGACCGAGTGTGTCCTGGCTCGATTTTGGCTCCAACCTACTGGTGAGGTCACCGTCAGCCATGCGGCGTGCGGCATCCGCCATTTCCTGCTGGTACGCGATGATCTGGCGGAACGCGCTGGCCATCTCGCCAAGCTCATCGTTGCTGCGGATGGTGACTTCCTGCTCGACGTCGCCCCGGGCAAGGCCGCGGGCTGCTTTCGAAACCTGGGCCAGGCCACGCGCGATGGGCCGCACCGCCAGCAAAGCCAGCATAATCATCGCTAGCACCAGCGCCGCTACGCCGACCAGCGCAACGGCCATCATCTCCTGGTTTTCGGCGTCATACATCGCCGTCAGCGGCACGCCGGTGTACACCACGCCGACCATCTTGCCGCCGACATCGAAGAGTGGGTCGTAACGATTGATGAAGTCGCGGCCGGCGACCGGGCTGATCCCGGTGAAGCTCTGGCCTTTATCGATCGCATCACGCGCGGGGCCGGTCAGCTCGGTGCCGTCGTTGCGGTCCGTGCTGTTGAGTTTGAGGACGGTGGTCGTCAGACGAACCGGCTTGCCGTCGGGCATGACCTGGAACAGCGTTGCGTCAGCGCCGCTGATCTTCTTAACGTCGTCGACCACGGAATGGTCGCCGGCGACCTGCCAGTCACCCAGATACAGCTGGCCATCCTGGATACGGGCCTGGCCCTTCTGGTTGCTCAGGTACCACAGCGTTTGCTGACCGTGTTCGACGTCGTTCAGGAGCTGGGAATAGACGGTACGTTCGACGATGGGTCGTAGGCAGCCCAGCAGCACGCCCGTCAGGGTGAGCAGGCTCAAAGCCGACAGCAGGAGAATGCGTGCGGCGATAGATAGTCGGGGCCGCAGCAACCTTTGGATCAGATGCACTCGCATGGTGGTTCGGTTCAGTTATCGGCATCGCTCGCCAGCGGATTAGCGTCCCGCATGGGATCTCTATACTTGCGCCCGATGACTTCGACCGTCGGCGTACCTACACAGCTTGGTCATGTTGCACTGCGGGTGCGTGACCTCGATCGGGCGGTGGCGTTCTATCGCGACGTCGTGGGCTTGCCGCTGCGGGCGCAGCACGGGTCCGCGGTGGCGTTTCTCGGCATTCGCGCAGACGCCTCGCACGAGGTCGCGCTGTTTGCGCTCGGCGCGGATGCACCCGGGCCGGAGCCCAACCGCGTGGGCATGTACCACATGGCCTGGGAGATGGCCTCGTTCGAAGACCTGCAGGCTTTTCATGCGCGCCTGCTCACTAGCGGTGCCAACATCACCGGCTACAGCGACCGCCAGTGCAACGTGATGTTCCTCGATCCCGATGGCAATGAGAACGAAGCCCTCTGGGAGCCCGCCGAAACTCCCGACCCGCTCCCGCGCCTGATCTCTTAGGGGGAGGGCGCGCATGCGCGCCCTCCTTCCAAAAGAATTACTTCATCGCGTCCTGGAATTCTTTGCGCATGATGTCGCCGCCGTTGGTGCGCCAGTCGCTTACGAGCTGGTCGTAATCGCTGAAAGGGCGTCGGCCGACGACGATATCGCGGACGCCATCGTAGAAGCTCTGCGTCACCACCGCGCCGTTGCGTACCGCGGTGGATGAGACGAAGCCGTTGGTGGGGTCACTGATGCCGATCGGCAAGAGCACCTTCTCCGCGGCCATGAGCTCCTTGGTGTAGTCGGGGATGTCTGGCAGGTACAGGACCGACGGCCGCTGCGCGATGTACTTGAACGGCAGGTAGTTCGCATCCGGGTTCCCGCGATCGGTGAGCACCGGGTTGCCCTTGTCGTCCAGCGAGTAATCAGGGCCTTCCACTCCATAAGACAGCAGCAGGTCTTCCGCCGAACCAAACGGCGCCGCCAGGTAGTTCAACACGCGGAGCAATTCGCGCACACGGTCGGGAGAAGACTTCTTGATGGCGGTAGCACCCAGGTGCGCCGCGTTCAGCATCGACACCGGCTTGCCGCCATCGTGCGCGGGGAACAGCGGAATCATGTGCACTTCGAACGGCTTGGCCGCCGCACGCGCACGCCGCCACGGGTCGCTCCAGGCAGTGGCAAAGCCATCCAGCCAGATGGTCCACTTGCCGGCTGCGAAGTCGGATCGACCATTAGGCCCACTGGTCATCTGCGCGGTGTTCGGATGGAAGAGACCGGCGGCGTAGAGGCTCTGCACGAAGCCCAGGGCTTCTTTGTATTCGGGCGTCTCAAATGAGCGGGTCAATTTCCCGTCAGAGCCAAGCCGCCATTCGTTGGGGGCGCCAAAGAATTGCGAGTACCACTTCACGCCGAACGCATCGGAGCTGGAGGAGGCTCCCGCAGCAGCCGTCGCGTAGCGGTCCTCCTGCGGCTTGGTCAGCGCCTGCATGACGCGCTTGAAGTCGTCCGCGTTCTTCGGCACGTAGTCTTTGCCGATGTCGGCGTCCCACTGGGTGACGTTCTTCAAGAAGGCGAAGCCTTCCGAATACAGTGGCTTCGGCACCATCATGACCTTGCCGTTGTAAACGCTGCCCGAGTTCTTCCAGGCCCGCGTCGGGATGTTGGCCAGGCTCGGATAGTCCTTGATGGCATCGCCCGCGAGATACGGTGTGAGGTCGGCTCCCTGCGCCTCGACGAACTGCGGCACCCCGGCCACTGCCGTAATCGCGGTCTGCAGGTTGTAATAGAAGAACAACAAGTCGGGCATGTCGGAGCCCGCCATCAACGTCGCCAGCTTCGCGACGTAGTCGCCAGGCGCGACGATGTTCATTTTGAAGTCGACGTTCAGCTGTTTGTTGATGGCCTGCCAGGCCGGGTTGTTCTCATAGGGCGTGGGTGGCGGGAAGAGCCCGATGGTCATCGACGTCACGGTCGAGCCGGATCCCACGTCTCCCGTGATCACGCGCTGCGCGTTCTTCGGGAAATTGTCGTAGCCGTCCATGTAGGGATCGCCGGTCGACGGATAGTCTGGCTGGGGTTTGTTGGGGAAGGCCACATAGGTCGGCATCGGGCCACCGCTGCTTTTGTTTGCGCTGCCTGCAGCAGACGGGGTCGATGCTGAGGGCACCGCTGGGGCACATGCCTCCAACAATGCCGGCGCGACCAGGGCTCCCGCGGCCAGAGTGGTGCGCTCGATGAACTGACGGCGATTCACGGCGGCTTATGATACGCCCGATACCTATGCCTCTACCCTATCGAGCCGATCACGTCGGCAGCCTGCTGCGGCCACCCGAGCTGCTCGCGGCGCGGGAGGCCTTTTCCGACAACCGCATCACCGCCGATCAGTTGCGGGAGGCGGAGGATGCCGCCGTCCAACAGGCGTTGGACATGCAGGCGAAAACGGGCATCGACATCTACAGCGGTGGCGAGTATCGCCGTTCCGGCTGGAGCAACGTCGTCCGCGACGCGGTCGAAGGCCTGGTACCTACCGAAGGTTCGCCGATCAGCGGTTTTCTCGGAGATTGGCAGGGACCGCACGCACCGGTTGCAACGTCTTCAATGACGCTCACCCGACTCGGCGCGATGGTGGCTGGCGAGAAGCTGCGCCAGGTGCGCCGCCTGGTCGGCACTGACGCTTTGTTTTTGAAGGAACATTC
>JAFAZN010000270.1 GCA_019239775.1 Chloroflexota bacterium | reverse complement strand
ATGGCGGGTCTTGGCATTCACATGCCGGTTATCGTCATCACCGGCCACGGCGACATGCAATTGGCCGTACGCGCGATGAAACAAGGCGCGATTGACTTCCTGCCGAAGCCATTCCGCGATCAGGACCTCGTCGTTGCGGTGCAGACTGCGATCGAGCGGGATCGGCTGCGGCGCCAGAACGATGCCAACGTCGCGGATCTGCGCGAGCGCTGGACGTCGATGAGGCAGGGCGAGCGCGACGTCATGGATGGTGTCGTCCGCGGTCTGCTCAATAAACAAATCGCCCGCGAGTTGAACGTTCGCGACATCACCGTGCGGGTCCGTCGCCGACGCGTCATGCGTAAGATGCAGGCAAACTCCGTCGCGGAGCTGGTGCGAATGGCCCAGGTGCTCGCTCGCTGATCTGTGTCACGCGCCGCGCGCAAACCCTTGCAAGATCTTCACAATCCCAGGCTCGCCTGGCTTGCGCTTGTACGCGGGGCGAATTATGGTTGCCGACGCTACTGGCATGGTTCAGACCTCAGTCACCGAGCACGTGCTTGCGGCGCTCGAGCGCATAACTCGAACTGAAGAGGTTCGCCGCAACCTCGACCTGGAGCTGTTCGAACTGGATCTCCTTGATTCGCTGGGCGTCGTCGAGCTCCTGGTGCTGCTCGCCGACCGCCTCGGCGTTGAGGTGTCGCCGGCCGAGTTCGATCGCGAGGAATGGGCAACACCGCGCAAGATACTCGCGTTCGTCGAAGCGCGTCGGGCCGCGATTCGCTGAGCAGCGATGACCTGGATCTCGACAACACATTCTGGACACAGAAATACCACCGAGCGCTGGTCGCGCCTTCTCACAGTCCTCTGGGCCAGCTCGCACACACGGACTGGAGTGCTCGCGCTCTATTACCTTGCGATTCTCCTGGTGCTCCTGCTGCTCTACGGTAGCGGAAACTTCTCGGCGCCCGAGTTCGTCTACCAGGGCTTCTGATCCACGGCGTCGCGGTTCGTGTTGGATTTGTTGGCGCAGATCGAGTCCTGGCGGCTTTGGGCGCCACGCAAGCTGGCCCATGTCAGCCCTGCTGGCCACCTGACCTACGCGGATCTCGGCTCCGGCTCCGATGCGGTTGCCGCATTCCTGCAACGTTCACTGGGTGACGACGCTTCGCCGGTGGTTGTGATCGGCCACAAGGAACCGGAGATGCTGGTCGGCTTCCTGGGCGCTGCCAAGTCCAAGCACCCGTATGTGCCCCTGGATGTCTCGCTACCGACACAACGCGTCGAGCGGGTGGCCGAAACTGCCGGGGCTCGTCTGGTGCTGACGGTGGAATCCATCCGTAGCGCGGTTCGCGATGGAGTGGCACCGCGACCGGTCAAGCTGAAACCGGACGACGCGTATTACGTGATGTTTACGTCGGGCAGCACTGGGGAACCAAAAGGCGTGGTGATCACACTCGGCTGTCTCACATCGTTCGTGGAGTGGATGCTCGATGAGCATATGCTTCGGAACGGCCAGGACGTGTTTCTGAATCAGGCACCGTTCAGTTTCGACCTGTCGGTCATGGACACCTACCTGAGCCTGGTTACAGGCGGGACGCTGGTGTCGCTAACCGCCACCGAAATCGCCGATCCGCGCCAGCTTTTCACGTCGCTTGCCGCGTCAGGCACCACAACGTGGGTTTCGACTCCGTCGTTCGCGCAGCTTTGTTTGGCCGCGGGGAGCTTCGATACCAGCATGCTGCCAGGGGTCCGCCGCTTTCTGTTTTGCGGTGAAACACTGCCCTGGGATCTGGCGGCGCAGCTCCAGCAGCGTTTTCCCAATAGTGCGGTGTGGAATACCTACGGACCGACGGAAGCCACCGTAGCCACTACGTCGATCCGGATCGACCGGAGCATACTGGAACACTATCCAATCCTGCCGGTCGGACGGCCAAAGCCCGGTACCCATATCAGTGTGTTCGATGGGGAAGATCGCCCGATGGACACTGGTGACCGAGGCGAAATCGTCATCGCCGGGCCGAACGTCAGCACCGGCTATTTGAACCGCCCGGACCTGACCGCGCGCAGCTTTTTCCGAATGAAGGGCGCCCGCGCATATCGGACCGGGGACCGTGGCCACTTCGCCAACGGATTCCTGTTTTTCGACGGTCGGAACGACAACCAGGTCAAGCTGCGTGGCTATCGCATCGAGCTCGGAGACGTCGAGGCCAACCTGCGTCAACTGCCCGGGGTTCGGGATGCCGTGGTGCTGCCGCTACGTCGCAATGACCATGTCGATGCGCTGTGCGCGTTCGTGCTGGGCGAGTCGCTGCCAGACGAAACCGAGTTCGATGCTAGCGTACGGTTGCGGCGAGCGCTGGCCGCTCGACTGCCGGCGTACATGGTGCCGCGCGTTGTGCGACTCGTTGCCACGTTTCCAGTGACGGCTAACGGCAAAGTCAATAGGCGCGCACTGGCTGAGTCGCTCACATGATTCCCTACGCGGATTTCACCTACTGGGGTGTCCTGCTCTATCCGTCACTGCCGGCGGTTGTTCTGGCCTGGGGCCGTCGCATTCGCCAGGCGTGGATTCTCCTGGCCACACTCGGCATGCTCGTCGTGCAATATTCGGGCGAGCACGTCCTTGGCCAGAGCTATCCAGTGCGCGACGTGTGGCTAGTCCTGGGCTTCGCAGTTTTCGAATACGTCACTGCCATCGGATTTCTGGCGCTGAAACGCGATCGCACGTCGCCTGGGTGGCTGGCGTGGCCGGCGGTCGGCCTCGCGTTGTTCCCACTTCTGACGAGCCGATTGCTCGCGCAAAGTGGCTTCGCATTTCTCGGACTTTCCTATCTGACGTTCCGGAGTCTCGATGTCACAATCAGCATCCAGGACCGTCTGATCACACAGCTGTCGCCCGGTGCGTACGTCGCCTACGTACTGTTTTTTCCGACGATCTCCGCCGGGCCAATCGATCGTTATCGTCGGTTCATCGACGACTGGCGACAGTCACGTACTCGCGCAGAGTTCCTGCGGGACCTGGACGGCGCAGTGCACCGGGTGTTTACCGGCTTTCTCTACAAGTTCATTCTGGCCGAGCTCATACGACGGAACTGGATGGACCCTGCGGCCGCCGACCCTGGCCTGGTCGGGACGATCTCGTACATGTATGCATACAGCCTCTACCTGTTTTTCGATTTCGCCGGGTATACCGCCTTTGCTGTCGGCATCAGTTATTTGTTCGGTATCCATACGCCTGAAAACTTCCAGCGCCCTTTCCTCGCGCGGAACATTCGCGATTTCTGGAACCGATGGCACATTAGCCTATCCTGGTGGTTCCGCGACCACGTCTACATGCGGTTCGTGATGGCCGCAACCAGACGATCCTGGTTCGGCGACCGGTACATTGCCTCTTACATCGGCTTCGTCCTGTCGATGGGTTTGATGGGTCTATGGCACGGGTTCCAGGCGAACTACCTCATCTACGGGCTGTACCATGCCGCGTTGCTGACGGCACACGACGTGTTCGACCGCTGGAATAGAACGCATCGTCTATGGGGTGATACATTCGTCTGGAAAGCGGCCGGTGTGCTGCTCACATTCCAGTGTGTGTGCTTCGGTTTTTTGATTTTCTCCGGACACCTGAGCATTCCCGTTTGACAGTGCACAGGTACAACTGTGGGCGATTTTTCGTTTGGACTGCAGCTACGGCGGGGCTGGTGTAAGCCATTGGCGCACCTGGTCAGCTAACTCCGGAGTCGTGCACACTGGCCGTGAGCTCGCATCGACGCCCGGTCCATTCGTCATCTGGCGCGGCCCACCGAACGTCTCGGCTCCGTCTGCGTCGCGTTGAACGTCTACCGACCAGACCTCGAATCGATCCCCAGCCATGGCGATGTAGATCAGGCTGCTGGCATCCGGACACCAGACTGGATTCGCAATGACCCCGGTCGCCACATGCTGTGGGTCCTCGAGGTGCGGGCCGATGTCAGCTAGCTGGAGGTGAGCGACGTAAAGATTCTCCTGCGCGCCGTCGGTACGCTGTACAAACGCGAGTGAAGTCCCGTCCGGCGAGTAGGTCGCCTGACGTGAGGATTGATCCGGCGGTGTCAGCGGAACCAGGCGATCCGTTGAGACATCCAACCATTGAAGCTGCTCAATGAGCTGCGAACCCGCATACGCATAGCGGGTGAAAACAATCTGCCGCGGGTCCACCGGATCGATCGTCACATCCTGGTCACCGCCCGCGTACGCCGGCGGACGTGTGATCTGTACCGGCGGCGTCAGATCCAAACCCAGCTCCCAAACTGCGAGGTCCCCGACACCAGTTGTCGACTTGTTGAAATCACCCAGCCCATACAGACGCTGGCGGCCAGGCAAAAAGGCCGGTTGCGTTGCCCAGTGGTTCTGCGAAATCGTGGGTACGCTGTTCCGTGTGATCGGCCATGGCGGCCCATCCGCTGAGGCGAGCCAGATATCGGAGGCGTTGCGCGACCGCTCGACGAAGGCCAGAGCCCCTTCGCCCAGCGCGGGTTGGCCAATGTGGCCATCGTGCGTCAACTGGAGCGGCCCCTCCGGTGTGGTCTGCCACAGGTCGCCGCCGAGAACGTACAGAAGTGACCACCGTTCGGAGCCCTTCAGGTTCTCGGCGACCGGAGTTGCTGTTGGCTGCGGCGCACGATTCGACACCTCCACCAAGAGCCTGGCGGGCAACGACTGCACGACCGGTGCGGGGGTCGCGTGATCGGTCGTGGAGGAATTCTTTGGTAGCCGACTAACCTGGGCGTCGTCGGCGAAGGTTGCCATGTGATGCACCCCGAGTGTGCCACTCAGCAGCCCTCCCACCACGAACAGCGCATACGCCGCCGGGATCAGGCGTTGCCTCATGTGCCGGACATCGGGCCAGCGGCTGCAGACGCGGGGCGCAGCATGCGCGTTACAACCGGCCGAATCGCGGCCCAATTTGGAAATACCACCTGCTGTGTGCCATCCGGTGAGTAGCCAAGCGACGCGAAGTCGGGTGCTGCCAGCACCTGCTGGTGGATGCTGCCGGCTGGCACCTTGTGTGCGAGGGCGGCGAGCTGCAGGATGTCCGCCAGTGTCAGGTCGGTTTTCACCGAACCTTGTAACGCAGCCACGAGCCGCGGTACATGCCCCACCACCGAAAGCGTTTGCACGCGGTTCTTGATCGCGACGAGCACCTGCTGCTGGCGAGCGGAGCGACCGAAATCCGACTGTAGATCACCGTGTCGGGAACGGACGTACTCCAGCGCGGTTGTGCCGTCCAGGTGCTGGGGGCCGGCCGGAATGTACAGACGGAAGAACGCGTACGGGTCAGTCGAATTGAGGTCATCCGGATAGGTCTCGTCGAGAATCGGATGCTGCACCGTGACATCGACGCCACCGAGCGTATCGATCACCTGGACCAGACCGTTCAGCCCGACCCACGCGTAGTAATCGATCTTGACACCGAACAAGCGCTCGACTGTGGAGCGCGCCAATGCGATGCCCCCGACCTCATATGCGACGTCAATCTTCTGGTTGCCGTAGCCAGCGATTGGCACCCAGAAGTCGCGCGGAATCGAAATCATCGCCACGTCTGCATTGGCAGGGTCGATACTGACCAGGATCATTGCCTGAGTCAGCACCGCGTTGGGTGAGAACTTGAGGTCATTGTCGCTGCCAAGCAGTAGCACGTTGAAACGGCGGTTGGGCAGCAGCGTACCCGCCGCATCACCTGACTCCACTTCGGCCACCGGAGTTTCCGCGTTTGCGGGCTCGACCGTCGGCGTAGGAGATGCCGAATCCGCGGGCATGTTCCGCACACCGGGCGTAGGGGGATCAGGCGTGCCAAAACTGGACTCGTCATATTCCAGCTGCACCACTGGTGCGGGCGGCGGCGAGACCGCGGGTACCCTCTGGCCGGTCATCTGCATCAGCGCCCCTGGCACGGCGTACCAGTCGGGGAGGAGCAAACGCAGCATTAAGGCAAGCCCGAATAGAAGCATCAGCGCGCCGAGCGCGACCCCCAGGAGCAGGCCAGCGACGCGGATCATCGAGTTGCTGACCGCGATCTGACGAGCTTGCAGCCATGTCGTGGCACAAAGCCGCCCAGGTCTCGACGCAGCACGATCACAGGATACGGGCAACGGCCTCGCTGGCCGCACGTTCTACACGCGTCGGAAGCGTTACATATCCTGCTGTAGAGCGGCTGTTGGACCACTACGAATTTCACACGATTCTCACGCTCGCGGGTCGCCTGAAACGCGGACTGGATCGGCGATGGTCGAAGAATCTTCCCAACCGAAGCCGAGTGATCTGGCCATACATGGTTGGGGTAATCAGTTCGGGGTGTGCGCTCGCCATGTCGTTGCTCGCAGATGGCTCCGCCAATGAGGTGTCGCCTGTTCTGTTCCTCGGCGCGGTCGCGGTCACTGCCTGGTTTGGCGGGCTCTGGCCAGGCCTCCTTGCAACGGCGCTCGGCTTTCTAGCGCTGGACTATTTCTTCGAGTCGCCAGCCTACTCGCTGGCCGTGTCGGACCCGAGGACATTGCTGGAGTCGCTGGCGTACGTGCTCATCGCCGTGCTGCTGGGGACACTGAATGCGCAGCTCCGGCGGGCCCGTATCCGCGCCGAAACATCGCTTGCGGAAGCACGAGCAGCAGTTCGAGCACGTGACGAAGCGCTTGCGGCTGTCTCGCACGATATGCGGACGCCGCTCACCGCCATTCGGGCGACCGTCGCAGCGCTCGAGGAGGCCGACGACAGTTTGCCCGTTGAATCACGCCGGCGCCTGTTGAGAAATGTCGCGGGAGAAACCCAGCGGCTGGAGCGCTTCATTGCCGATGCCCTCGCGTTGGGACGCATCGAGGCCGGAATCCAACCCAATCTCACGTTGAATGCACCTGGAGAAGTCGTTTCTGCCATTCTCGATCGGCGCATGCCCGTGTTGGCCGGTCGGGAAATCAGCTTCGACGCACCCGACACGCTGCCGCTCGTGTGCTTCGACCCGGCGCTCCTGGAGCAGGCGCTGGGAAATCTGCTTGACAATGTCGCCGCACACACGCCACCCGGCACGCAGGTTTCTGTCAGCGGCCGCATCGATCAGACCGGTCAGCTGAGGCTCGAGGTGGCAGATTCTGGACCGGGCATTCCACCCGCCGACCGCGAGCGGATCTTTCGCAAGTTCGAGCGACTGCGGGATGCAACGTCTGGCGCGGGCCTGGGGTTGGCGATCGCGCGAGCGGCGATTGAAGCCCAGGGCGGCCAGCTTTGGGTTGAATCGGGTCCGTTGGGAGGGGCGTGTTTCGTCGTGCGTTTGCCGGGCAGCCAGCACCACTAGACTCGTCGCGGTCGAGGAGGCATGCAGATCACCGACACCTGGCGGATCCTGATCGTCGATGACGAGCCGGCTGTCCTGGACGCCTTGCGCGCGCTCGTGGGTGGTTGGGGTTTCGCAGTAAGCACCGCTGGCTCGGGATCCGGGGCGCTCGAGATGGCCGCGCGTGAACATCCCGACCTCGTCATCCTCGACCTAGCAATGCCTGGCCTCGACGGGATCGAGGTGTGCCGGCGGCTGCGTGAGTGGAGCCGCGCACCAATCGTTGTGCTTTCCGCACGCGGCGAGGAGCCACTGAAAGTCGCGGCACTCGAAGCTGGCGCCGACGACTATGTGACAAAACCCTTCGGACCTGACGAGTTGCACGCACGGATTCGCGCATCGCTGAGACGCGAGCAGAGCCGCCGCGACGAACCGCCAGTAGTGACCGCGGGAGACCTGGTCGTTGATCTGGCGGCTCGTCGGATTACCGTTCGCGGAAACGAGATCCACCTGACGCGGGCGGAGTACGAGCTGCTGCGCGTTCTGGTGACCAATCCGGATCGCGTTCTGACACACGCCGTGCTGCTCCGCTCGGTCATGGGACCGGCATATGAGGATGCGCTGGAGAGCTTGCGAACGTATGTCAAGCAGTTGCGTCGCAAGATCGAGCCAGACGCCACACGCCCGCGCCTGATCGTCAACGAGCCCGGCGTCGGGTATCGCTTCGTGCCTGACGGTGGGTAGCGCGTCTGTTCGTGAGAATCTCACACGATTCTCACACCCCGGCCCACCCGATGCTCGTCGCGCCTAGCCCCCCAATTCGTTCCGGTTGAAGCCATGGTTGTGCGGCACATTCTGGCGGCTGCAATCGCGTTCGGGTTACTCATCGGCTCCCTGAGCACTGCAGCCGGTTATGTGCGTTCGCTCGAAGCCAAGCGCATCCACGCCATCGCGCCAAAATTGTTCGATCTGAAGAACCAGGGCACCGAGCTCCAGGCAGCCGCCTTTCAGCAGCCCGACCTTCTGGTTATCTACGGCAGCTCGGAGCTGGAGCAGCCGAATCCCTACCACGCCAGCAACGTCTTCGAGTCCTACCCGACAGGCTTCAACATCTTTCCGGTGGGCCGCGGTCAGACCACGAGTTTGGTGATGCTCCAGGATCTGGCAGCGGTCGGATCCGAGCTGCGCGGCAAGAAGGTGGCGATCTCGGTTTCGCCACCCTGGTTCTTCCTGCACGATCGGACGCCGAACTTCTACGCGCCGAACTTCTCGTTGCTTCACCTCAGCGCCCTTGTGTTCAGTACGGACTTGAGCTACCGGACCAAGCAGTTGGCAATACGCCAACTCATGCAGTCGCCCAGTCTGTTTGCTACTGATCCGCTGGTGGCTTTCGCGGCGAACCGACTTGCGGAGGATGGGGCCGTCAGCCAGTTGGCTTACCTCGCATGTTTGCCGTTAGGTAAGGTCCACAACGCGTTCCTCTCGTTGCAGGACATGTGGGCCACGCTGACGTACCTGCGGGCACAACCCGTACAAGACCCGCCCTCACAGCGACCCGGGGACATCGACTGGCCACAGTTGACCCAACAGGCTCTACTGGAGCAGCAGTCCGCCTCGAGCAGCAACGACCTCGGCTTCGACAATTCGATCTGGTCCACGAAATACGCCCGGCTCGTGGCTCAGCGGACCGGACAATTCAATGACGCGTGGTTTATCGACAACCTGGATCACACCGCCGAGTTCACTGATCTGGAGATTCTGCTGCGCGGTCTCAAGGAGCTCGGCGCCGAGCCATTGCTATTGAGCCAGCCAATACCTGGCAAGTATTACGACGCGATCGGCATTTCCGCGTCTGCCAGGTCCGAGTACTACGCGCGCTTGCGACAGGTTGCCAGTCTTTACGACGCTCCGGTCGTGGATTTTGAAGACCACGACAATGACATCTATTTCGTCACGGATCCGAATTCGCATCTCAGCCGTGAAGGCTGGGCCTACTACGATCGAGCGCTGGACGCGTTTTACCAGGGCACGCTCACACAGCTTGCCAATACGGACTTTCGCGCAAGCGCGCTCGTATCCGCTAACTCGTAACGCGCTCCCATCCCACTGGGATAAAGACGTCGACAGCCGCTCGCGTCTACGCTTGTGCGCTGATGGCCACATGGATCTATTTCATTCACCCTCCGCGCGACAACTTCGCCGCCACGATGACCGACCAGGAGACAGAGGTCTGGCGCGTGCATTTCGAGCGCCTGCAACGCCTGCTTACGGAAGGCACGCTGATCATGGCTGGTCCGACACTGGGTTCCACCAATACCGGCATTGCGGTGATTGAGGCCGCGGATGAGGCCACCGCTCGACGGATCATGGAGGAGGATCCAACCATCGCCAGCGGGATCGCCCGCGGCGAACTGCGAGGCTTCCGCGTGAGTTTGCTGCGAGGCCGTGACTGAGAGCGAGCAACCGGCTCGCAGCAATTCACCGAGCATCGGACAATGAGCGCGCGGGTTCCACCGGCGACGCCGAGGGCTGCCACGTTGGGATCGCGCGTTATCGCCGCGGCGACCGGCGTCTTCCGCCGCGTGGGCTACGCCAACGCGTCGATGGATGAGATCGCGCGTGAGGCGGTTGTTCGCCAGGCCGTGTCGGTTCTGCTCATTGGCGTGATGAATCCGGGGCACCTGTCATGAAGGAGCCGCGGTCCAACAAGCGTTCGACCAGTTCACGTTCTGGGGTGTGTACGTGCGCGGTGCGTTCGCCACGATTGCCTTCCTTGCCAGTATTTGGGCCGTGGTCGTTCCGCCGGACAGACCGGACCGGGCGCGATGGCGTTCTGATGCGGATGATCGGTCTCGAACATGAAATTACCCGGGTAGGTATCAAGCTACGTGGAATCGGCGTCATTGCTACGCATGACTTCGTGCGCAATTGCGCGACGCCGGCACTTGCTTAGAGTTGTTGGGTCGCTGGTCATGACGCGGAATGAGTGCGCCAGCGCGGCGTCCGATCCAATCCGATTGTCGCAACGAGCAGTCGATCCGACCGGCAAATCTCCATTCGCCAATAAAAGCGGCTTGTGCAGCGCGCAACGGCGGGCAGCCGCTCACTGGCCTCGCGTAAAGAGGCGTGATGTTCAGCCTGGGTCCATGCACCCCTCATGGGTTGCCCAGTAGCAACCGAGTCGGACCGCAGATACTACAAAGGCGTGACAACGGAACTGGAGCTGCGT
>JAFAZN010000277.1 GCA_019239775.1 Chloroflexota bacterium | reverse complement strand
CACAACACGGGCACGATCGATCACGACCTGACTATTCAGGGAACGTCGTTTTCGATTGCAGCCAAGCCAGGCCAGACCACGACAGGTGAATTCACCTTCGACAAACCCGGCACCTTCGACTTCTACTGCTCGATCGCCGGCCACAAGGAGGCTGGCATGAAGGGCAGCCTCACCGTGGTGGATCCGTCATCAACTTCTGCTCCGATGACCCAGTCCTCGACGTCGATGGCTGACATGCCAGGGATGTCCATGTCCATGGCCTCCGCGCCGGATATCAAGCCACTCCCTGCGAATCTCAAACCACTTCCGGCTCCGCAAATGGCGCCGCCCACCGATCGCACCGAGCCTGCCTATGTGAAGTTCGATCTGACCACGCAGCGCGTGACGGCGCAGATGGCTGATGGCGTGGCGTACGAATACTGGACCTTCAATGGCACCGTGCCAGGTCCAATGCTGCGCGTACGCGAAGGTGACACCGTTGAAATCGACCTGCACAATGACGCGGACGCGGGCGTGACGCACAGCATCGATCTGCACGCCGTGACCGGCCCGGGCGGTGGCGCCAAGGTGATGCAGATTGCGCCGAACGGCGACGGCAGCTTCACGTTCGAGGCGCTCAATCCGGGCGTCTACGTGTACCACTGCGCGACGCCGATGGTTGCGCAACACATCGCCAGTGGCATGTACGGAATGATCGTAGTTGAGCCGAAAGCCGGGTTGCCGAAGGTCGACCGCGAATACTATCTCATGGAGGGCGACTTCTATCTGCAAGGCCAGCGTGGCGACACCGGGCTCCGTCCGTTCGACCTGAACAAGATGCTCGACGAGCGGCCGGACTACGTGCTGTTCAACGGTGCCGTTGGCTCACTCACCGGTGACAACGCGCTCCACGCCAATGTCGGTCAAACCATCCGCGTCTTTTTCGGCGACGGTGGTCCGAATCTCACTTCGAGCTTCCACATTATCGGCGCGATCTTCGACCGTGTCTCTCCGGAGGGTTCGCTGACCAGTCCGCCGGAGACCAACGTCCAGACAACGCATGTCTCAACCGGTGGAGCAACAATGGTGGAGTTCACCGCCAAGGTGCCGGGCACCTACACTATCGTGGACCATAGCCTGGGCCGACTGGAAAAAGGCGCGGCGGGACAGATCATTGTGGATGGCCCGGCGAACCCGGAGATCTTCCAGCCGAAAACGCAGGCCTCCTCCGCTCCCGCTGCGAGCCAATAGCTGAGCCTGCTCCTGCAGAGAGAGGCTTGGCGCCACCTTAATTAATCAGGGTGGCGATCGAGCACCTCTGAGGGGGCTGGCTGTCGTTGATGAACATGGCCTGGTCCATGGGCGCGCCCAGGATCAGCCAGGCCATGTGGCTGGCGAGGACGCCGATCACCCGCCCGCGGTACGTGGTCGAAGCAGGTCCGCGCCAGCTCGGGAAAGCGGCCCGATTCGCCGATCATGAGCGGCCGCAATTGCAGCGCCTGCGGCTGGATCACGGCGCGGACGTGGCGGCGGGCGAGGGCGCGCAGGTGCTGGTCGTGTGGGACGGAGTTCGATCGGTACGGCGGAGGACCGTCTCGATGAAGATATCGACGCGTGCAATGTTGCCGCGGATGAGCTCCGGGAAGAGCTGTTCTTTATCGGCGAAATGGTATAGACGGTCTATATGGACACATGCGCGAGCGCGGCAACGTCATCGACGCTGGTACCCAGAAAGCCCAGTGGCAAAGACGGCGACCGGCATCTGTGTGCCAGAGGAGGTCGTGACCTGGCTTGGCTCCGGACAGCCCGCGCATAATAAAGGCGGCGAGTTCATGCTCCCTATCAGCGCCGAGATTCGGCGCCAGACGGGCGTGGCGGCCCGTGACGAGTTCGACGTGGAGGTCGCGCTGGACACCGAGCCGCGCGAAATCGCTGTAGCGGCGGACCTCGCCGTGGCACTGGCTGCACAGCCCAGACCGCAGCGCCGCTTCGAGGCTCTGTCGTATAGCGACAAGCGAGTTATCGTCGAGCCAATCGAGCAAGCGAAAGCGCGGGATACACGCGAGCGGCGGATTACGAATGAAGTGGAGTCGCTGCTGGGCTGGGCTAGGCGCGTGCGCGCGTGGACGAAACAACTTCCTAACTCTTCGCAGTATTTCCGGTCCAGTTGCAACTCAGCGGATGGGCGCTGTCGCCGTAGCCATCAGGTCGTGAATTTGTTGCCTGAAGGTTGCTGACTCCCTGGCGGCAACATGCACCCACGGAACCGCTGCGTGGATCGCCCGAAGTGTGCCCGCATCTGGCGGACGATCAGTTGGCCAGGCGAGCACCATCGGGATGTCGCGGTGTGCGCGTGCCGAATCGATCGCCAGGTTGTGCACTGTATCCGTGTCGTCAAATGCGATCAATTCCGGATCGTAGATCATCAGGTCCACCGCTTCGCTGAGCGGACAGTAGCCTTTGTCGCAGCGAATGCACCGCAAGGCCGGTGGCAATGGACCGGGGCAATCAATCACGTGGTAGCCCCAACCGCGCAGTTCGGCGGTGAGCGTATCGGCAAAGTCGCCGTCCCGATGAGCGATCAAAATGCTGCGCATGCTGCCACCTCCCGGAGGCTCTGGGCGGCGAGGATTCGTTGGGGTCGATCGGGGCGAACCAGGACCACCGGAGTATTTCCGCAGCGGACAACTGCACCGGCCACGCTGCCGAGCATCGCCCGCACCAGTCCGGCGCGACCGTGCGTTGCCATGACGACCGTCGCCGCCCGGTGTTGCTGGGCGATTGAGGCGATCTCCAGGGCGGCATCGCCGATGCGCACCACGTGCTCCGTTGAAATGCCGCTTGCTTCGAGCGATCTCTCGACCGACCGCAGGTAGTCGCGTGCATCGTCCACCATTGCTGTGTACTCGGTTTCGCTAAACGTCGCGGTCGTGAATGTCGGACCCGCGACGAGCGGCGTTTGGGACGGGACGATTGAGACGAGGGCGATGTGTGCGCCGAGGGCGGTCGCCATCTGAGTAGCAACTGGCAGCGCAAATTCCGCCAGTTCAGATCCATCCAGCGGCACGACGAGCGTTGGCATTGCCGACGCCAGTCGTTCCGCAACACAATACGGTGCCGCGGCTTTGACGAGCATAACCGGGCATTCGGCTCGGTGAACGACGCCTTCCGCAACGCTGCCATGCAGCCAGTGGTCCACGCCGACGCGGTTGTGACTGGCCATCACGATCAGGTCAGGATGACGGAAGGCGGCTTCCTCCACGATCCAGTCGCCCGGATCTCCGCCGAACGGTACACCGGTGTCGACTGCAAATCCTTCTGTCGTGAAGGTGCTGGCGAGGTGTGCGAGGTAGTCTTCTGCTTCTCGAATTGCGCGGAGCTGCTCGTAACCTCGATCACCGAATGCCGACGCCGGCTGCTTCGCGGCGCGGATCAACGTCAAGCGGGCACCCGTCTTGTGTGCGAGTGCTCTCGCGTAGCCGAGGGCGCCTTCGGCCAGAGGCGAGGCGTCGAGTGGAATGAGAATATTGGTGTACATCAGCGATCCTCCGGGGTGTTCAGAACGTGGGCACCGGCCCGACCGCCTGGCGCCGCTCGATTGGTGGCTCAGCAAGTTGGGCTTGCGTCGGATGCACGAGCACCACTGGCGTTCGACCGGTGCGCAGGACCTGGCCAGCGACACTACCCAGCACGGCCCGGCGGATGCCGGTTCGGCCGTGCGTGGCCATGACGATGAGGTCCGCCTGCGAGTCGATCGCCGCCATGAGGATTCCGCTCACCGGATCACCCAGGCGAACGTCGACCTTCATTGGCACATGAACGTCCTGATTGCGAAGCTCTGCCAGAACCGAGTTGAGATACTCGCGCGCCTCACGCGTGCGAGCCTCCTCCTGCTGGTCGAGGTAGGCGAGCACGCGCCGACCGCTCTCGTCGCGTTCGACGTGCTGCGGTGGCTCAGCAACGGTCATGAGGACGATCTCACCACCAGGCCCCAGCATGTTCAGAGCTGTCTGAAGTGCCGGCGCATCGTACGCGGAGCCATCCTGTGGAACCAGCAGACGCGCCTTTTCCGGAGTGAGCGGTGCCAGCGGCTTTTCGCCTGGTCGCGCATATACGGCAAAGACGGGAACGTCGCTCCTGGACAGGATGCTTTCGGTGACGCTGCCATAGAGTACGTGGGCGAAACCGGTCCGGCCGTGGGTTGCCATCACCACCGCGTCGGCGTCATACCGCTGGATGGTCTCGATGATCTTGTCAGCCGCATGGCCGTAGGGTGCAATGGTTTCGACGGCGCTCACCTGGCCTGAGAGAGTCCTCGCCGTCTCTAGGAGGTAGCGCGTGGCCTCGGCGAGGGCGTCGCTCTGGAGGACTTCCCAGTCGGAGCCGTCAAGTGATTGTGGTGGAGGAGCCAGTGCCGCGCGCATCAGCACCAGCCGGGCTGCGCTGGCTTGCGCCAGCCGGACGGCATACGGCAGAGCGCGCTCCGCGAGCTGCGAACCATCCAGTGGAACAACAACCGTACGAACCATGGCTCCAGTCCTCCTCCTCGACAACGTCGTCCTTCAGCTATCGAGTTTGAGCTGCCGAGAGGTTCACTGACACGCCCCGCGGGGTGGTTCTGACCCACCCCGGCGGGTAGCTTTTTCGGATGCATCCGATTGCGAAGTGCGTATCTGTTGGAGATGTTGCGAAAAAACCACCCAGGCGGGTGGGGCAGAGTTGCCGGCTGGCGGCCATACTACGGTGCGTACGAGGTGATTCGAAAGGAAGCCGGGGAATGTCAGGCATGCTTCATCCAATTGGACCACTGGGAGAAACTCGAGCCGGCCGGTAACGCCTCCGGGCAGGAGGTCCGGAGGCGAAGGTGAAATGGAGTAGACGGAGACTCCGACAACGCTCCAAGGCGACTCGAATGCGCCGGCTCAGATTCTGTCGCCGGACGATCTTTCTCTTTGATTGAATGCGAGTCGAGTGGAGCCGCGACGATCTCTTGCACACTGCCGGCGTCTCTCCGCCTGTCGCTGATGTGCGGTTCGACGCTCTCGACGACAGTTACGCCGAATGCGCACAAAACAAAGTATCCGGTACGGGCGCAACGCGAAGCCATAGAGGATTGCCGCGAAGGGCGGGTGTCCCTTTCTTGCACGCGCGCACCCCCGGGCGCTGAGCGGTCATCGCCCGATGGACGAACGTAGGCAGCGTCGCACTTGGCGATGCGACCTGGAGTTCACCAGCATGCAAGCATCACAATCAAGTGCGCGACCTCGCCGACATCCTGAAAGACAGCAGAAGCAGACGGTCGGCTTGGATGTTGCACGGGCGATACGAAACGGTCGCGCGACTCTGCGCGTGGCGCTGTAGGAGTTTGCACGGATTTAACGACCAATATTCGGCACCTACTGACGCGCGGCGATCGGACACGAATAGTCCGCGATCCGCTGGGGAACACCGGACCTAGCACGTCAGAACCACTGACGGTTGGCGTGTCTGGGCCAGCGAACGCGAAGGCGGCGCCCAACGGGGTCCTGTCCGGCT
>JAFAZN010000227.1 GCA_019239775.1 Chloroflexota bacterium | reverse complement strand
TGACCTAGAGCGACCGGTCGGCACGTACCTGTACGGCCGGCGCATGTACGAAACCATGGCCGTGTGGCAGACGGTCGATACTGGTAATGACCAACGGCCCGTCTCGCGTGACTACGCGGAGATATGGCGCTTAGCTGACAAGATCGTGTACTCCCGAACTCTGGACAAAGTCTCCACGCCGCGCCCGCGCCTGGAGCGAGTGTTCGACCCGGATGCCGTGCAGCTTATGAAAAAATCGGCAGCACGGGACATGGCCGTCGGCGGTCCGGACCTCGCCGCGCAGGCGATCCGAGCTGGTCTCGTGGACGCGTATCAGCTGTTCCTGGCACCCATCATCATCGGGTCCGGAAACCAGGCTCTGCCGGACGGCTTTCGGCAGAGGCTTGAACTCGTTAATGAGCGCCGGTTCGGCGGTGGCATGATCTATCTCCACTACCAGGCTTTAGTTCCGTCAGACCGCTAACGGCACGTTTAGAAGGGTCGACAGATGAGTCGCATATTGTGGTTGTTTCAGCTCTCGCAGGCACCACCTGTCCTTCATTGCCGTGTCAGTATGGCTGACGCTGAATGCGCACGTTGATTTACGCTGGCTGCAGACGCGGTTGCATGACGGATTGGCGTTGCGGTTGCAGAAGAATGCCGAACCCCAGCGCGTGCGAAGCAGCGCGAGCGTCGCTGCGATCAGGTCTCCATAGCCCGCGGAGATCGCAAAGGCGGCCGGTATGTCGGGCGACACGACACCGGGGACCAGGAGTGCCAACCCGAGATAGCGGAATGCGTTCAGAATGAGTGTGTGCGTCTCGTTCCTTAGACTGCGCGAGTCAGGACCGCTGACAGCACGCCCAGGCGGTTCTCGCGGATGTTGCGGGCCAAATTGGCGTTCATGGACTGAAACTCCGCGCCCATCACGACGCCAAGGTTTAATCCAAGTCCTGGATTGGACCCGCTCTGCGGCGGACCAGCCGTGGTCGTCTTGAACCAATCAATCACAGCCTGCGTGTCGTCGCGCCAGAGCAGCGCCTGGAACCCGGCCCGCTGCAGCGCTGCTCGCGTTTCCTCCGCGCTGAGCAGAAAACTGGTAGACGCATCGTGCGCCCACGGCACCGGATAGGCGACGTCTCCATCACGTAAAACAATGTCGTACGTGACAAATCGGCCACCTTGTGACAGAACTCGACGCACCTCGGCATACAGCGCCTGACGGTCCTGGATGTTCATCGCCACGTGTTGCAGGAATACGGCGTCGAAAGTGCCGTCCTCAACCGGCAGATGCATGGCGTCGCCAGTCTGAAAGGTGACACGATCGGACAGCGCGCACCGATCCGTGAGATACGTGGCTGCATCGACGAAGCCCGGGCTGAGGTCGACCCCAGTCACGGTACAGCCGTACGTGGAGGCGAGATAGCGAGCCGGGCCGCCGATGCCGCAACCGACGTCCAGCACCAGGCTGGTTGGCTCGAGGCGAGCGGCGCGAGCCAATTCTTCGGTGGCACGGATACCGCGGAGGTGGAACTGGTCGAGCGGTGCGAGCCGAGCCACGGTCAGCGTCTGACCTTCGGGTGCGATGGTCATCAGCGCCGTCCTGATGACGTCGGTCAAACCCGTGGCCGCATAGTGCTCACGTACTTTTGTGGTGGTATCGATCACTGCGTTTGTCCTTTCGGGGTTGGTACCGAGTGGTACCGCTTGTGAGGACACGGTACTATGCGGTACCATCCCTGTCAAGGAAAAGTGACGACGGCATCGGTGGCGACTCAGCCCCACACCTCAGCCAGCGCCAGCGCGGTACGCGATCGCATTCTCGAGGCGGCCTTTGCCGCGTTTATGCAAAATGGCTACGCCGCGACCAGCACCCTCGACATTGCCACGCGCGCACGTGTTTCGAAGCGAGAACTGTATGGGCTGGTTGGCAGCAAACAGGAAATGCTGATCGCCTGCATCTCCGAGCGCGCTAGCCGACTACGGCCGGCCGCTGACCTGCCGATGCCGCGTGACCGCGCGGCCCTCGAGCAGGTGCTGGTCGCGTTCGGGACACAACTCCTACGCGAGACAAGTGATCCAGCAGTTATCGGCGTTTTCCGACTCGCCATCGCGGAGGCCGGGCACTCGCCGGAGGTTGCACGTGCGCTGGATTCAATAGGTCGGGAAGCCAGTCGCGCCGCGTTGCGGGCGATGATGGCTCAAGCTCAAGCGTGCGGTCTGCTCGACGGCCGGCCTGCCGAACTTGCCGACCAGTTCGGCAGCCTGCTCATGGGCGATCTCATGATCAGCCTCTTGCTCGGTGTCGCCAAGCGACCGAGCGCGCGGGAGATTGCCAAACGTGCGCGCGCGGCCGCCGCCGCGTTCTTGCAACTTCATTGAATGCCTGCCGGGTATCCTTTACGCCGGAACTGGCCCCGGTAGCGCTCCCAACTGCTCCAGCAGACCCATCCGATCAAGGTTTGCCCAGTCCTCCACCCATTTGCCGCGAGCATCGAACCGGGCGAACACCATGACGGAGACGTCGACACTCCGGCCAGTCGGAGGTATGCCGAGCAGGGTCCCGTTGTGCGTGCCGCGCATAGAAAACCGCCCTGCGACGGTGTCGCCTTCCGCCACCACGTCATGGATGGGGAACTCTGCGTCGGGGATGCCCTCGCGCAGCGCACGGATGAACATTTTCAAGCCCTCCAGCGTGGGCGCGAAGTCCGGGCCTACGGAGTGTGTCACGTAGTCCGGAGAATAGAGCGTGTCTGCCAGGTCGACGTTTCCCCGGCTGCAGCCTTCGTCAAACCAGCGGCGATACGTCGCCGCGTTCTCTTGCGCGGTCATTTCTGACCTCCTATTCGATACTGACCCTCGCCGGTCTTCCGGCGACAGCGACAGCATCCCGCAACGTGAACCCGGCACCATCGCCCGATCGGGCCATTTTCAGAGGAGGTCGTTTTCCATGGCGAACAGGGTTGCACCTGCTCGCGTCGAAACTCCGATCTTGTTGTAGATGTGCTGAATATGGTGCTTGACGGTATCTGGCGAAAGGACCAGCCGGCGCGCCATTTCATGATTCGAATGACCCCGCACCAGGAGCCGCAGCACCTCGACCTCGCGCTCGCTGATGCCTCGCGGCCGATTCATGCGCACCCGTGAGACGTGGTGACCAGCCTCGGCGAGAACGGCATTGACAGCCTGACTATCCAGGCGTCCCGCTCGAACCTCACGCCGCGACTCTTCGGCGGCCTGGTCTGGAGAGAGTGGTGCGCGATGCGGTCGCGCTTCGGTCATTGCCTGATACGCGTCCGCCGCGGCCAGAATGCGAGCCGCAGCCGTGAGCGTGTGGGCGTTGAGATTGCGGTGATAGCCGGACCCGTCAAGCCGCTCGTGATGCTGCGATGCGAGCGCCGCCACGCCCCGCAATGGTTCAGCACGGGCGAGCACGCGAGCGGTGTAGTACGTATGCAGTCGCACTTGTTCCCACTCGCGTTCGGTCAAGGGCGTTTCTTTTCCCCAGATGCTGGCGGATACGCCTGCGCGCCCGATGTCATGGAGCAGCCCAGCGCGGCGCAACGCGGTCACATCCTCCTGCACCAGACCTGCGCGGCGGCCAGCGCCCGCGGCCAGACTGGCCACCGCGGACGAGTGGCCGAGGGTGAATGGCGACTTGATGTCGGCGAAGTCAGCCAGGGCCTCGCACGCGCGGTCGAGTTCCACCTCGCTAAGGCACCCGTGCTCGCCAGGCTCGAGCTCAAGCACTGCCTGCCACGTCGGCTCTTCCGCCAGACCAGCCAATATCGTCGTTGCCTGCTCGCAGAACCGAGTGGCCATTCGCGGGTCGTAGGCACCGCCGCCGCGTTTGCCGACCGTTGCGACCGCGGCCTCGGCGCCACCAATTCGAGTCCAGACCACGGCATCTTGCGCCAGGGTCACGATCTGCACCGCCTGCGCCACCTGCTCGCCCTTCAGCTTCCGCGGCAACCCCTTGCCGTCCCAGCGTTCATAGATCTGACCCAGGCAGGCAATGAGGGACGCGCTCAGACCGAGGCGTTCGGCAAGGCGCTGCGCGACCTCGCAGTGGCCGGCGAAGCTCTCACTCATCAGCCGTGGCAAGCTGACCAGCCCGCGCGCGACGAACGTGGCCATTCGCAACGGCGGCTCACCGGCGGCCGCCTCTCGCATGTAGCGCATGGCGACGCCAAGCACCTCCGCAGGTCGACCAGGATCGAGCCTCGCAAAGTCGTGGCGCAGCGCCAGCTCGTCGCCAAAGAGTGCCGACATTGCGTCGGTATCGGCGTTGCAGCCGATGTACCGCAGCAGCGCCTGGAGGTACACATCGTGCAGTGTCTCATGGTCGACGTCGAGCGCCTGGGCCAGCCGCATCGCCACCACACACGAGCACAGCGCCGACTCCAGAGGTTGGCCCATACCAAGATCGGTGGCCATGGAGATTGCCGCCAACAATTCCGCCAGGCGCACGCCGGAGTCCGTTCTCGCCTGCGCGCGCGCCGCATGGGTTGAGGGATCTGGCACCGGCTGATCGCGTGACAATCGGGTTGGCCAACTATACGCGCCTGGAGTTCGACCCGGGCCAGGGCGCGCTTGCTCGATGGCCTCGAACAGCTCCTTCACACCGGCTTTGACATCTTCCACGCATTCGGACCGTCGACGATCTTGCCGCCGGCGATCGAGAAGGCCGACACGCCGAGCAGACTGTCACCGTGGAAGAACCCCAACCCGGCGGCGCCATTCACCGACGCGGGCTGTAAGACCACACCGGTCCAGCCGCGTGCACCGTTGGGATGCAAGATGGCGACGGGTGCGTCGAAGTTGCCCTCGCGGGCCGCTGCGGCAAACGCGTCGACCTGAAGTGCTCCTTCGAATGCGCCTGCCCCAGGCGTTTCAAAGACCAACATTCCTGGAGCTTTCGATGACAAAGCGTTCAAACTGCGCAAACGCTTCGGGCAGACCGACGGTATGTTCGTCGCGAAGCTGCTCCGTGAGGAATCCGCTCTGACGCACGGTCATCAGGGTCTGCGTGCCCTGTTCATCGAATCGGATCTCGGTCTCGGTATCGAAGCTAAATCCATCCGGTCGTATCTCGGTGGTGCTCATTAGAAGGCGGTGTGGGCGATCCACCACCTGGAAGACGTGGCGATGGCGATAGATCTCGTCCTCTGAAGGACCGAACTCGATGCGCCAAACGCCGCCCACCCGCAGTTCGCACTCCGAGCGGACAATCCAGGTGGCCTCGCCTTGCTGGTAAAAGGCCACCTGGCCAGCCTGTTCGGTAAACAGGTCGAAGACGAGTCCCCGTTCAGCGTTGATCAAGCGTTCGAATCGAAGCTCGTAGGTCATTGCTCGCTCGCCGTACGCGCTTGCACGTACGCGTCGAAGCTTTCGAGTCGAGCTTCAAGGGTTCGGCGATAGGAGTCGATCCAGTGCGTGACTTCCTTCAGATCAGCTTTACCGAGTTGGCACTCGCGTGAACGCCCCACCTTGCTGGTGATGACAAGCTCCACCTCCTCGAGGATCTCGACGTGCTTTTTGACGCCATTGAGGGTCAAGCCGAAAGGCTGCGCAAGCTCGCCAATGGTGGCTGGGCCGCGTGCCAGCCGGTTTAGGATGCTGCGGCGGGTCGGATCCGATAGCGCAAAGAAGGTCCGATCGAGGGTAGACGTAGACACTGCACCGATCGGTGCAGTATAGTTCGCAGAACGCCCGGCGCCAAGCAGGGTGCCGATGCCGTGACCACGTCGGACCGTGGTCGGCAATGACGCACGTCTGGTCCTCGGTTGAGTGATGTCCGCCGTGAATGCCGTTTGCGGCTTGTGATGACCTGTCGGAAGGGATGAGTAGGCATGGGTACGACGTACTTGCACGCGGTGGCCTCAGTGGATGGCTACATTGCCGATGAACGCGACGACGTCGGGCCACTCCACGACTGGTATTTCAACGGGGACTATCCGCTCGTGGACGAAGACCACGCCGACGTTCACGGTTCGCCATTCCGAGTCTCAGCGACTTCCGCTGACTACGTGCGCGGCATGTGGTCGCGTCAGAAAGTTGTCGTAATTGGGCGGCACCTGTTCGACCTGACCAACGGCTGGGAGGGCCACCCGCCGGCGCGCAACCAGGTCGTGGTTGTGTCGCACCGAGCGCGGCCAGTGGGGTGGCACCCGGAGGCGCCGTACCAGTTCGCTGCTTCAGTGGAGGAAGGAATCGCGCGAGCACAGGATTTGGCTGGCGATGGGGAGATCGCTGTGACCGCGGGTGATGTCGGCGGGCAGGCGCTCGCGCTGGGACTCATTGACTACGTGGCAATCGACATCGTGCCGGTCGTCTTCGGCCGAGGGAAGCCGTACTTCGGAACGCTGACGAACGGCCATGTGATGCTCGAAGATCCCGAAGTGGTCATCCAAGGCGCCGGCGTGCTCCATTTGCGGTATGCGGTGCGTCGGCCACGCTAGATCTGCCGATCATCGCTACGCGAGCATTGGACCGGAGCCGTCACGGTAACCGAGGAGTACCCGCCGAACGTTGTGCTCGCGCGGCTGCGCCTGGAACCGCTCCGCGTGAGAGTGGTGGAGGCTCGACTCACCGACGTCGATCCGCTGCCATTCGCAGACGGCGAGTCGACCTGCTGCTCAATCGGCACAGTGCCTTCAACAGTAGCGAGGTCGCCCGAATATTGCCACGCGGTGGCAAGTTGTTCACGCAACAGGTCCATGGACGACGGGCGGAGGACCTTCTCGCCCAACTCGGCCCCAGTCCGCAATGGCCCGACTCCACTCCGTTGGTACCGGCCGCGGCGAACTCCGCACTGAGCCGTTGCCAACCTTCAGCTGCGCCGGGTTCCTCGTTGAAATGGGGCGTGTGGTGATCTACGGCCCAGCTGTAATGCGCGTTGTCCCGATCGCCGCGCGCGTAGACCTCCGCAA
>JAFAZN010000213.1 GCA_019239775.1 Chloroflexota bacterium | reverse complement strand
GTGCATTTCGAGGACTTTCGGTGCCGAACGAGCCGGGACCAAATCGGTCGCATGGATAAGAGGTGTGGCGTAACGGTCGATGGAGCCAAGAGTTCGGTCGCCACCGCCCGGGGTCGCGAGATAGCGAGTGGACCGCGGACGCGGTCGGTGAGGCGCCGCCGAGCTGTCAGTCAGTGCACCTGAGTCGCCAGGCGTTGCTTGATCGCCGCCGCGTCCGCGAGCTGCTGCGCACCCGGTGGCGGCGTGTACTGGAACAGGCTATCCGAAAGCGCCACGTTGTATTCGACGCTGCTCACCTCGTAAGTGCTGCTGCCTTTCGGACCCAGGCTCTGGACCGCCTTCAGCGGCACAAACGTCTCTTTATCGATCCAGAACGTATCGACGACGCTTGAATTCAGCACCTGCTGCGCTTCTACCGAGGCACCCGCGGGTTTCTCAATGATGGCTTGGCCCGCACTCGGCGAAGGGGCTGCCACCACACGCGCCGAGTCTTTGGCTGACCCATCAGTGCGCGCCGGCGGCGCTTTGCTCGGGCCAGCTCCGCTGGCGGCAACCGGCGACGGCCTGGGCTGCGCCAGCGTCTGGACCGGGTTCCAACAGCTCCCCGCGAGCGTGTGCGTCACGCGAACAACGTACGCCGCCCGGCCAGCCACAGTCTGGTCCGGCGCCAGCCCGTACTGGCCACAGCCGGACTTCGTGAGAAACTGGATAACACTGGCGATGTTCGCGTTCGACTCGGACAGCGGATTCAGGTAGGCGGCGTCGCTGAGCCGAATGCCGTCAGCAGGCGCCACATAGGTGCTTGCGCCGCGCGCCACCTGCCACCAGGTATGCGTGCCGTCGCTGACGATGAGCGTCGACCAGGCATCGGCCTGCGTAGCCTGGCGCACACGGCCATTGCCGCCAAACCAGGTCTCCTCGTGCTGCACGATCGGCGCGGCCTCGCGGTTGGCTGCCAGCCCAAGCGTCACTGTGGCAACAACGTGGTAGCTGTGTACCGAAGTGGCGGCGCCATCGCTGATCGTGCCGGCTCGGTCCAGCAGTGACTCAGCACTGACCGTCTCGGGTCGACTCGTCACAACCAGCGTGGCCGCCAGCAGCACGAATCCCATCAACGCGCAAGCGCTCGAAAGCACCCAACGGCGTGCCACGAGCTGGCGTCGCCGCTGGTCGAGGCGGGCCTGGATGGCTGGCCACTCGTCGTGGTCGTCGGGAAATGAGCGTTGGGCGATCTCGTTCAAGAGGTGGTTCATGGCGTGGTCTCCGATGCAGGACCCGTCGGTCGCAGCAGGGCTCGCAGCCGGTGGCGCGCCGCGTGGAGGCGGGCTTTGATGGTGCTCGGCGGGCAGCCGAGCGCGGTCGTCATTTCGTGCTCGGTCAGCTCGAGGAAGTAGCGTTGTACGATCGCCACACGTTGGACCGGGCTGAGCTGCGCCAGGGCGGCCCAGACCTGGTCGGCAGTCTCGGCACGCTCCCAGGCCAGTTCGGGCCCGAGCGCCGGTTCGACCGGCTCGATCGATGGCCACGCGTCCAGGCGCGTCTCGCGGCCACGTCGGCTCGCTGCTTTCAAGGCGCTATTCAGGACGAGCTTCAAAAACCACGGACCGAATGGCCGGCTGGTATCGAACTGGTGGATGCGCTCGAACGCGCCGACGAACGCGGACTGGACGACGTCCTGGGCCAGTGTGTGGTCGCGCAGGACCAGGTAGGCGGCGCGCAGCGCCTGGAGCTGGTAGCGGCGGACGAGTGGCTCAAGGCCGGCGGCATCGCCGCGGCGCAGCCTGGCGATCGCGTCCTGGTCGGGTTCGGGCGTGTCGGTCACGGTCGACCCGAGTGTCTGCTCACGTGCAGGGTTCCTCTCGACGAGTACTATCCGCGGGCCCGCGGAAAGGTTGCGTGTGAGGCGTGTTCCACCCACTGCACGACCGCCGGCGAGCCCGTCGCGAGCACATCGCGGCCGGCGGGTGCGCGGATGCGCTCTCGAGGCGCGCCCTGGTTATGGCACGGGCGCTCAGCTGTAGAATTGATATATCAGCCTAAGGGTCCTCCAGAGTAGACACCCGAGAGCACTGGAAGAATACCCCATAGATGGTATATCGTCGTTCCCTGAAAGGCACCCACAGGGAGGCAGCCGTGGCAGATCAGCGGGCATCGCTGGGCGAGCGAGCAAGCCGTCGGAGATTTCTCGAACTGTGTGTCGGCGGACTCGGCGGCGGCGTGCTGCTCACCGCGTGCGCACAGAGTGTCCCGTCTGTCTCGAACGTGCCGACCACGCCTGCGGCGCGGGCGGGCGGGACGCTGACCATTTCCATTCCCGCCGGACCACTCTCGCTTGATCCGCACGTCGCCGCGACGACTGCCACGACCAACGTGTATCAGGCCTATGACACGCTCATCGACGTGGACGACAGCGGTAATCCGCTGCCCGCGCTGTGCGAGTCCTTCGACGTATCAGCCGACGGCAAGCAGTACAAGCTCGCGCTCCGAAAGGGCGTGTACTGGCATAACGGGCGCGAAGTCACCAGCGACGATCTGAAGTACAACTGGCAGCGCGTGGCGGATCCCAAGGTCGGCGCCGTGCAACCCAAACTCCTGCCGACCTGGTTTCCCAACGTCGATACGCCGGACAGATATACCTTCGTCTTCAGCGGCGAGCAGCCGCACTCCGACACGTTCCCAATACTCGCCACGCTGCGCATCGCCAACAAAGAATCACTCGAGGGCCCGGATGCGAACTCCAGTGCAGTGGGAACCGGACCCTTCACGCTCGCCGAGTACCAGCAGGGTGTCTCGTTCCGGATGACGCGCAATCCCAATTACTGGATGCCTGGCAAGCCTTACCTGGATGGGCTACTGATCCAGATTCAGGATCCGCAGTCGGCAATGGTAGCCCTGGAGTCGGGCAATCTGGACATGGTCAGCCAGCCAGCTCTGCAGGATGTGGTCCGCTTGAAGACCGACACGAACTATACGGCCTACTACCCGACCAATCTCGGACAGGTCATCAACGTCACCATGAGCGTCGCTACTCCGCCGGTCGATAACAAGCTCGTCCGTGAGGCGATCGCCTGCGCCATTGATCGGCAGCGCATCGTCGATCGCGCGTTCTTTGGCATCGGCGAGCCTCATGACCTGCCGTTCCTGCCAGGATCACCCGGCTACGACGCCGGGAGAGATACTGTGTACAGCTTCAACCTCGAAAAGGCGCGAGCGCTAATCACACAATCGGGCGTCACCCCGGGCGCCCTGGAGTTGATGTGGAGTAACAGCACTGTCGGCGCCCAAACCGCGGGAGAGATCATTCAGGCCGACCTTCAGCAACTTGGCTTCTCGGTCACACTCGCTCCACTCGAGCCGCCGGTATGGAATCAACGCAACATTGCGCACACCTACCAGCTCTCGCTTGCGCCGTCTTCGTACGGCAACTTTGACCCCGTCACGACGATCGCACTCGGCAATACGTGGCAGCCCACCCCGCCAAACAGCACAGGCGCTAACGACGCACAATACAAAGCGCTGGTGGACGCCGCGTCCGCCGAGGTCGACCCGAACAAGCGAAAAGCCCTCTTCGGCCAGATCAGCGACTTGCTACTCGACCAAGTGTATGTCACGACCGTTGCGACGAACCTCCGCTTCGAGCTGGCGCGATCGTTTGTCAAAAATGTCGTGTACACATCAGAAGGAATCCGCTTCAACGACACCACGCTCGAGAAATAGGCAGTGGCCTGCAACAATCAGCCGAGCTCGCGCAGTTCGTCATCGCTGAGCGACCAGTCAGCTGCTCGCGCGTGCTCCCGGACCTGGTCTGGCGAGGTTGCCCCTGCAATCACCGAGGCTACCTGGCTGTGCGCGAACAACCACGCCAGCGCAAGCTCGCCAACTGAGCGCGAACGGGCGCTCGCAAATGCTTCATAGCGCGCAAGTCGCTCGAAATGGGCCTCTGTAAAATAACTCTCACGTGCCTGGGCCGTGCGCGCGAGGCGGGTTCCTTCGGCGGGAGGTTGGTTACGGCGGTACTTGCCTGTGAGAAATCCACGCGCGAGCGGCGCAAACGGAACGAAGGAGACTCCCAGTCCACGGCAAGCTGGCAGCATCTCGCGCTCGACGTCTCGTTCCAGCATGTTGTACGCCGACTGCGACGCCACGGGCCCCGTTGTTCCCTGCCGCTGCGCAATGCCCACCATGACTGCAACCTGCCAGGCCTGGTGGTTGGAACAGGCGAGGTAGCGTACCTTGCCGGAGCGAATGAGGTCCTCCACGGCCCGCATGCTCTCATCCACGGGCGTCAACGGATCGGGAAAGTGGAAATAGTAGAGGTCCACGTAGTCTGTTCGGAGTCGACGCAGGCTTGCCTCGAGTCTTGCGACCATGGTCCGGCGGGTCAAACGGCCACCGGCTTCCAGGCCGGGCTGATTCCGGCCACCCGTTTTGGTGCCAAGCACCACGCTGTCTCGGCAACCTTCCAGAGCTGCCCCGAGGAATTCCTCAGAGCGACCCGCGGAGTAGCTTTCGGCGGTGTCGATGAAATTGATCCCAACCTCCAGCGCGGTGCGCACGATCGCGCTGGTACCCGCGTGATCGACAGTGTCGCCAAACGTGTTACCACCAAGACCGATGACAGAAACCTGCACCCCACTGTGACCGAGCGTCCGGAATTGCATGTGTTTTCTGACCTCCGCCTGGGAACACTATGACCGAGTCGGTGCTGGACAACCCTGACGCGCTGACGCTTGCTGAGCGCGTCATGAAGGAGTTGCGCCACGAAATCGTTACCTTGCGTCTGGCGCCGGGCAGCAAGATTGACATTCGCCGGACCGCCGCGCGCATGGGTGTGAGCATCATTCCCGTGCGCGAGACACTGCGCGGGCTAGAAGCCGAAGGCCTGGTGCGAATCGCGACATTTCGGAACATCACCGTAACGCCACTGTCGCTTGAGGACATGGAGGCGACATACTCACTCCGGGGCGTGGTCGAAGGCCTGGCGATCCGCGCGGCGTGCGAACGGCCCACACCTGCATGGCTGGACGGGATGCGGGCGGCCGCGATGTCGCTTCCCCCTCGTGCTGGTCTGGAGACGCCGATCAACGACGACCAATTGCTCGATTCCGCGGAGCGCGCGGACAGCCGATTTCACCTGGGCATCTATGCACACTGCGGCTCCGAACCACTGCGGCTGTGCGCCACCATGCTTTACCGTCGCAGCGAGCGCTACCGCAATTTCCTGCGGTTGCACGTAACCGATCCGCGGCCGGTTAACGTTGGCATGCGCGACGTCATGATCGCCATCGAAGCGGGCGAGGCGGACCTGGCAGCGAGCCTCATGCAAAGCGCGATTTTCTCCACGGTCATGCGCCTGCGGCCACTGCTGGCGGCAGACCAGCACCTCCAGATCGAAACCACCGTCGCCTGACCCACGCCACATGATATACCGATTGGCGGCCCATCTGTATACACCACTGCCGCAATCCCCGCACTTTGTAGAGCTCTGATCTAGCGTAAGCAGCGGATCTGGACTGCCGCTGTACAAGAGATGTGCCAGTGATATATCATCTTGCCTCGGAGACTGCCGCCGACGTGACCAGCCGCAAGCCGCGCACGCTGGATGGACTCACCGTTCTTGACCTCACGCGTGCGCTCGCAGGCCCGTTCGCGACGCTGATGCTGGCTGGACTCGGCGCACGCGTCATCAAAGTCGAGGACCCGCGCGGCGGTGATTTCACGCGCAACAACGCGCCGTACGTCGGCCCCACTGGCGCCAAGCTGGTTCGTGACGATCCGGGCGACCTGTCGGTGTCGCATCTCGATCGCGGTCGCAACAAGCTGGCCGTGACCTTGAACCTGAAGCACCCGCGAGCCACCGATGTCTTCACTGACCTGGTGCTTCAGTCTGATGTCGTCGTCGAGAACTTCAGCCCCAAAACCGCCGACCGTCTGGGTGTTGGGTATGCCGCGGCGCGTTCCATCAAACCGTCCATCGTCTACACGTCGGTCAGTGGCTTCGGCCCGAAGACGGCCGAAGGCACAAAGGCGATGGACAACATCATCCAGGCGATGAGCGGCCTCACGTTGATGAGCGGCTACGCTACGGATCCTCCGATGACTGTCGGCGCACCCCTTGGCGATCTGATCGCCGGACTGTTCGCGGCAATTGGAACGGTCGCCGCCGTGCGTTACGCCGAGCGCACGGGAATTGGTCAGCACGTCGACGTGTCGATGCTGGGTGCGCTGACGTCCCTGGTGGCGGCCGAACCCGCCAAGCTGATGGAGCGTTTCGGATTTCCGGCGCGCAATGGACCTACGCTGGCGCGTCTGGCGCCGTTCGGCCTGTATCCCTGCCAGGATGGCTGGATCGCCATCGCATCCGGCCAGGATAAATTCACTATTGCTTTTTTCGAGCAGGCGATGGGCCGCGCCGAGCTGGTCCAGGACCCGCGCTTTGCCACACGCGATCTGCGGGTGCGCCACTCGCGCGAGCTGAACGAGATTGCGACCGCATGGACGCAAACGATGACGGTACTCGAGGCGCTCCAGCGGCTGGAGGCGGCGAACGTGCCGGCTGGCCCCGTTCGAACGCCGAACGAGGCGGTCAGCGATCCGCTGCTGCTGCAGGACGGCTCGGTTGCGCAGCTCGAGCACCCGCACTATGGCAAGGTCGAAGGGGTCTTCGGGTCCGGACTGCCGATGCAGTTTTCGGAGACTGCGGCGGAGCTGGATCAGCCGGCGGCGCACCTGGGTGAGCACAACAGCCTT
>JAFAZN010000072.1 GCA_019239775.1 Chloroflexota bacterium | reverse complement strand
GATGGCATGAGCCCGCGCTGCAGCGCGTCATCGAGATAGCGCGGGTCGCCACCGTCAATGACAAAGACAACCGTTGGCCGCGACGGTACGTTGTACTCGCGACCATTGACCTGGACGGTTTCACCCACTACCGCGGCATTGTGCCGCAAGGCCACGCCTCGCGCACCCACCCCTGCGGCGACCACTCCCGGTTGTTCGCCTCTCGCGGCGCGAACGTCTATGGCCCGACGGTGTCGCTACGTCCGGTTCGGTGAACTACGACGACTGGCGGCGTTTCTGTCCAGGGCTGCAAGCTCCCCCGAACCGAAGCCGCTTCATACTCACAAGTGTGGAGTATGTTGCGGTCGCCGTAGGCGCGATGCTTGGGGCGAACTTGCGCTTTGTGGTCGGCAGCTGGTCGGCCGGCCTGTTCGGCGCTGATTTCCCCTACGGCACCCTGCTGGTCAACGTCTCGGGCGCCTTCGCCATCGGCATCGTGCTGTCGTTCATCGGCGAACGCGTGGGCATCAGTCCGATGTGGCGACTGTTCTTCGTCACCGGCTTTCTGGGCGGCTACACCACGTTTTCGACCTACGCCTGGGAAGTCCTGAGCCTGGTTCAGGGCGGCGACTTCCTGCCGGCCGCGGTGTATGTGCTTGGCAGCAACGGCGTGGGGCTGCTTGGGGTCTGGCTTGGTGCGCTGGTCGCACGCCTGGCGCCGCTATGAACCATCGACCAAGCACAACGGCCGACGTTTGAGCCGCCGCCGAGGCAGGGCCGGCAGGCGTTCTGGATCCTCGCCGTTGAGGATGCGGCGAATGAGCATGCCAGGCTCTGGAACGGACGCGGCGCCGAGCGTGAGTTGCCAGCCACGCGCGCGTCCGTCGAGCGGCACGTCCGCGCAGGCCAGCGCCAGTGCGTTCAACGCGTCCGCGGGCCGCCGGCGGCTGAGGCGCCGCAACTCCTCCCACAACCCGCAGAGGGCTCCGGCGTGTTCGTCGCGCCAATCGCGGACCGCCTCGGGCGTCGCAGGTGGCGTGCCGAGGTCCACGCTGGCAACACGCGACGCTGCGCCGAGCAGCACGTGCAGACCCGCCTGTACATCAGCACGCGTGGAGCAAACCACGGCATCCAGCCGATCGGCCCAGTAGCTCAGCACCAGCGCCGAGCGCATCGACCAGGCGGCCAACTGGCGCGGATGGTCGGTCCGCCGCGGCTGCCGCCAGCCCGGGCGGGGATTCCAGCTACCGGGCAGATGCTCGGGCGCGAGCACCGCCGTGCCTGCATTCAGCAGTGGCGCCAGGCGGACCATGCCGGCGGCCTGCTCGGCCAGCCGCCGACTCTGCTCGTCTCGAATGATTGGGTCGTGCCAGGCGGCATACAGCAGCGCGCCCGAGTCGTACAGCGGATCCAGCACGAAGACGCGTTCGAACAAGCAGGCTGCTTGTCGCGCCGCGCGCTCATCGTCAAGGAGCACCACGGCGCGCCAACGGCCACCCGCCTTTTTGAGGTTGGCGACTTCTTCGGAGGATGGGATGCGGTGCCCGATCGGCGAGCGCGCCGGGTAATCGCCGAGGTCCTGGAGCACGCCGACGTACTCCGCCCGATTGGTCGGCAATTCCAGCAGCGCGTGCTGCGCTTCAGGCGGTGACAGATCGGCAAAGCCATGGCGGGTCATGGCGAGCCAGCCAGGCTGCGGCGGTGCTGGCATTGCACCCGCCATGTTGGCACGCGGCAAAAAGATCGGAGTTGTTGAGCAACCGAGTAAACTACTCAATCAGAGGCACTCAGCACGAATGGGGATCTACGACGTCACGGCGCGCAAGGCGCACCAGTGGACCATGGTCGCGCTGGTCGTGGTTGGCTTTGTGCTGGGCGACCCGCTCGGGGCCGTGCCCCTGGCGTTGGCGGGCGCCATCATGCTGCTCGGCCGCTTCTGGTGGCCGGCCGACCTCGTGCGCCAGTTCGTCTGGCGCGTGGCCGAGCCCGGCGGCTGGCTGCCGCGCATCGACCGCGAAGAGGACCACGTCACCCGACGCATCGCACGCGCCCTCGGCGGCGTCATCTGGCTAGGCAGCGCGCTGCTGATCCTGGGCGGCTTCTCCACCGTAGGCTGGGTGCTCTCGATCGTGATCGCGGTCATGGTGTCGCTGGATGCCTCAATCGACTTCTGCGCGCTCTGTTTCGTGGTCGCGCAGCTCGATCGAGTTGGCCTGAGGCTCACCTGATTGGATAGATGCTGGACCGCGTCGCGCTGATCACCGCCATCGCGCTGGTTCTCATCGGCGCGGTACTGCTGATCCGCAGCTGGAACGGACGTCGCGTCCGAACACTGCAGTTCAACGTGCCGAACTGGAGCGCGCTCGGTGAGCAACCAGACGGCCGGCGGACGGTGATCGCGTTCTCGACGCCATCCTGCGCGGCATGCCATCAGGCACAATCGCCCGCGATCGACCTCGCGCAACGCCAACTCGGCGAGGACATGGTGCGCGTGATCGCGGTGAACCTGGCCAGCGACTCGCGCGCAGCGAGCGCGTTCGGCATTCTGACGGTCCCGGCGACGGTGGTGGTCGCCGCGGGCGGCCAGCGCATCGTCGCCGTGAACCAGGGCTTCGCGCCGAGCGCGCAGCTGGTGCGGCAGCTTCAGTCGGCCGCCTGAGTCGCAAGCCAGGCTTCGAACGTCGGACCTGCCAGGGTCGCGTACGGCGCCGGCAGGAGCGCGCCCGATGTGTACACCGCGTGATCCGGATCAGAGGTGTCCACGACACCCTCGATGCGCAACCCACCTGCTCGACGCGCCGCCAGCAGTTTCGCGGCTTCGACCATGCTCTCCTCGCGCGGCCCGCCGATCTCTGGAATGCGCGCAACCGAAAAGCCGTTGGCGGAGATCGCCAGGTCGACCAGCCCCTCAGCCACCGTCCTTGCTGCCACGAGCTGGGTGCGCATCTCCTGCACGTAACAGACGTCACCGCGTGTGCCCCACGCCATTAACTGCGAGACAAACTCGTGGAACTGCGCCGCACGCAGCACGCGACCGGGGATCGGTCCACCCAGGACGGCGCGTTCGTGCGCGATCTTGGCCGCGCCGTAGCCGCCTGTAAATCGATCGCAGCCAATAATCGAGACCGTCACCAGGCGCTGCACGCCGGCCTGCTGGCCGAGAGTTTGCAGGTTGCGGGTAGCGGTAGTGAAAAACTCTGTTGCCGGCTGCTCTTCAGCCGATGGCCCGGTGGACGCGTCGATAATGCAGTCCACGCCTTGCAGCGCTTCCGCTAATCCCTGGCCCGTGATCACGTCCACGCCGTTTGCGCGGGCGATCGGCACGACGCCATACCCGCGCTCGTTGAGCACATCCACGATATGGCGGCCGACGCGGCCCGTCGCGCCCCCGACGGCAACTCTACTGATACCTTGCATTCGTCACATCTCACTTTCCTGAGGGGTCAGACCAATGACACCTAGCGACCACGGGATGTGACAGAACCCATGCAACGGCTTAAACGGCTTGAAGAGGGAGAATGGCTGGCGCAGCGCTTCGAGGAGCACCGCGCCCGATTACGCGGCGTGGCCTACCGCATGCTCGGCTCGGTAACCGAAGCCGACGACGCGATCCAGGAGGCCTGGCTGCGACTGAGCCGTTCGGAGGCCTCCGACATTGAGAACCTGGGCGGCTGGCTCACCACCGTGGTGGCGCGGGTGTGTCTGAACATGCTCCGGTCGCGCAACTCGCGACGCGAGCAGCCGCTGGAGCCCGATTCCGACGTCCACGTGCCCGATCCCATCATCAGTCGCGAGACGAGCTTCGATCCCGAGCACGCCGCGCTCATGGCCGATTCGGTGGGATTGGCGCTGCTCGTGGTGCTTGAAACGTTGGCCCCGCCGGAACGCCTGGCGTTTGTGCTTCACGACATGTTCGGGGTGTCGTTCGACGAAATCGCCGACATCCTTGGACGATCCTCCACGGCGGCACGCCAACTGGCGAGTCGGGCACGGCGACGCGTTCAGGGGACGCCGGTGCCAGACGCGGACATCAGCGCGCAGCGCAAGGTGGTTGACGCGTTTTTCGCCGCGTCCCGGCGCGGGGACTTCGAGGGGCTGCTCGCGGTGCTCGATCCTGACATCGTGATCCGTTCGGACGGCGGCTCCCGGCGGCGCAACATCACGACCATCCTGCGTGGCGCCGAAGACGTCGCTGCCTCGGCACTGACCTTCCGCCAATGGGCGGGGTTCATACGGCCAGCGCTGATCAATGGAGTCGCTGGCGCGGTGGTGATCGGACCGAACGGCCTGCCGTTCTCGGTGATGGCGTTCACCGTTCGCGGCGGACGCATCGTCGAGGTCGACGCCATCGTCGATCCCGAACGCCTTGCACGCATGGACTTCACGGTACTGGACGACTGACCCGCCGCCCAGCGCACCATGGTCCGTGCTCGGACTAAACTTCGAGGCACGAGGGGTGGTGCGCTGGCGCGAGGGCAGTTTGTGCGCGAGTACCGCACCGTCCGTCGCGCGGAGGGGTGGGGCTCGGCCGACGCGGCATACTATCGCGCGCTGCCCTATCGCGACCTCACCGGGCGCTTCCCTGACATCTGGCGCATTCGGGCGCGCTCCTACAACACGTTCTTGCACAGGGTCCTGCGCCCGCTGGAGCGAACGGGGCCTCTCAACATTCTGGACCTCGGCGCAGGCAACGGCTGGCTTGCTTATCGCTTGCAGCGTCGCGGCCACCGCGTCGTCGCCATCGACCTCCTGGAGGACCCGCTCGACGGCCTCGCCGCCACGCGGCATTTCTCAGAACCAGGCCTGTGGCCCGTCCTCGCCGAATTCGACCACCTGCCGCTGCCAGTCGGCCAGCACGACCTAGCCGTCTTCAACGCCTCGTTCCACTATTCCACCGACTACACCATGACGTTGAGGGAAACCCTGCGGGTGCTTCAGCCGCGCGGTACCCTGGTGATCCTCGACTCGCCCATGTACTCCGACCCTACGAGCGGCGCACGCATGGTCCAGGAGCGCGAAGCGCGATTTTCCGCCACGTACGGGTTCGCCTCCAACGCACTGCAGCACGAGCACTTCCTCACGCCGCGGCGCCTCGATGACCTCAGCGCAGACCTCGGTATGACCTGGCGCACCTACCAGCCGCGCCTGGACCTCCGAACCGCGGTCATCCGCAAGCTCAACGGCCTAAGGGCGCGACGCGAACCGGCGCGGTTCCCTGTGATCGTCGGACAGCGATGAGCGTTTCAGCACTCGAGAGCCTGCGGCGGCACCAGACAAAGACCACCCACCGCATCCACAGCCTGCCGCAGCTCGTGCTCATGCCGCACAGCCGCTGTAACTGCCGCTGCCTGATGTGCGACATCTGGCAGGCCAATTCGGTCAAGCACGAGCTCACCCGCGAGGACCTGGAGCAGCAAATGGGTTCGCTGCGCAACTTGCACGTGCAACGCGTGGTGCTCTCAGGCGGCGAGGCGCTGATGCACCAGAACCTGTGGTTGCTATGCGAGCTGCTGCGCGAGCTGAACCCTGAGATGCAGATCACGCTGCTGTCCACTGGTCTGCTGCTCAAAGTGTTCGCGGCCGACGTCGTGAAGTGGTGCGACGAGGTCATCGTCTCGATCGACGGAAGCCCCGAGATCCACAACGCCGTTCGACGCGTTCCCCGCGCCTTCGAGCGACTCGCCGAAGGCATCGCGGCACTTCGCGCCGAGCGGTCGGGCTACCCGGTCAGCGCACGTTGTGTCCTGCAACGCACGAACTTTCGCGACCTGCCCAATATCATCGAAGCCGCGCACGCGATCGGACTGAACCGCATCTCGTTCATGGCAGCCGACGTCTCCTCGACCGCGTTCAATCGACCCGAGCCGTGGCAGGAGCCACGCGTCTCAGAGGTCGCTCTGGATCCGGCCGAAACACAGGAATTCGCACGCGTAGTCGAAGATGTGATTCAGCGGTTCGCCACGGATTTCGACTCCCATTTCATCTCCGAGAATCCTGCCAAGCTGCGGCGCCTGCCGCGCTACTATGACGCGCTCAACGGGCTGGGTGAGCTGCCCCAAACCGTGTGCAATGCACCATGGGTCTCCTCGGTGGTGGAGGCAGACGGCACCGTGCGACCGTGCTTCTTTCACAAAGCTCTGGGGAACATCCACGAGCAGCCGCTCGATCAGATTCTGAACTCCCCAGAAGCGATCGCGTTCCGCCGCGACCTGGACGTGACGGTCAACCCCACCTGCAAGGCCTGCGTGTGCACGCTGTCCCTGGGCCGCCGCAGCCCGGCCTGAGCGCGTACAACGCGATCGCTGCTGGCTACGACGCCCAGGTCCAGGGCGATGATTGGATGCGTCGCGTGCTGCATGCGCACTACGCCCGGGTGTTTACCCCAGGCATGCACGTGCTGGACGTCGGCTGCGGCACGGGTATCGACGCGCTGGCGCTGGCGCGCCGCGGCGTTCACGTGACGGCCATCGATTTCTCGGGCGAAATGATCGCGCAGCTTCGCGCCAAACTCTCGTGCACCCCAGAAGCAGTGCTGGTCGAGCCACGCGTGCTCGCGATTGAGGACCTCGGCCAACTTCGCGGAGAGCACTTCGATGGATTGATCTCGGCCTTCGCGGCACTGAACACGCTCGAAGGCCCCGGCGGATTTGCCCGCGATGCAGCCGACCTCCTGAGACCTGGCGGTCGCGCCATCCTCCATGTCCTGAACCGCTTTAGCCTCTGGGAGTACCTGGGCTACCTCGCGCGTGGGAACTCGGCCGCAGCCGCGCAAGTGGGCAGATTGCGCACGCGCGAGTTCACCATCGGCGGCCACTCGGTGCGCCACAGGCTGTACTTCGCGCGCGAACTGTACGAGAGCGCGTTCGCAAAACACTTCGTGCTGCGCGATGTCTACTCGCTCGGCGCATTGCGGCCACCCCATACCGTGCAGCGGCTGCCGGTGCCGCTAGTTGAGGCGCTGGAATGGCTCGACGTGCGCTGCCGCCGCTGGCCGCTTCTCCGCGATGCCGGCCGCTTCTGTGTGCTGGACCTGCAACGCACCCCGACCTGAAACGAGCAGCGCCACCCCAACAGCCAGCGCGCCTGCCACACGAGCGGCAAATCGCGCGGCGATCGCGCCGAACGGACCGAACCCGGGCAGTAAGGCAATTGCCACCACCACCAGCGTGATTGCCCGCGCCGCGTCCGCCCCTGCCAGCACTTTCGGCAGACTGTACGCCAGCGGCAGCAACAAGAATGGCGTGAGCAAGACGTCCAGGATCGCGATGCCGAGCAGCAGCTGAAGGAACGGTGCCGCGCCGCGGTACTCGGCTCCGTACAGGAGCACGAGCACCGGTTCGGCAAGCGGAATCAGCACGGCCAAGCACACGCAGATGGCCGCGCTGCGCAGCAGGCCGCGACGCAGGTATCCGCTCGGGCGAGCCTGCGCCACGCCCGGCAGCAGCACCGTATACAGACTCTGATTCACCACGTCGGTCTTGCTGGCCAGGTTCAGAGCCAACGCGTACGCGCCAAGCAGGGGCAACGCTGCCCAGCGATTGAGCAGAAGCACTTCGGCATTGGCCGTCAGCATCGCGAACAAACTGGCGAGCCAGAGCCATCGACCGGTGTGGAAGAGCCGCGCGGCCTCGTACGCGAGTTGCTGACGTGAGGGCAACGCGAGTCGCCAGCCAGTCGGCAGCATCATTGCGGCGGCGCCAAACGTCACCAGGGACGTACCGATACCAAGCACCACCAGTGCGCTTAGCAAGTCGAGTCGGCCCAACGCTGCGAGCACCACTGCCAGCGCCGCCGTAAGGGCGGTGTTGATCACGGTCAACGAGGACATGCGGCCGAAGCGGCCGGTCGCCTGCATGATCGCGCTGAGAGCACCGCTCGCGGCAGTGGCAACGATGCCCAGCAAGGCCCAGCGCAGCAGCCCGGCATCCACGCCGCCAAGCAGGTTGCCTGCCATCGGCTCCGCCAGGAGGCAAGTACCGCCTGCCACGGCGGCCGCGACGCACACGCGCAACCACAGGAATGCGCGCGAGCGCGCCTGGGCTTCGGCGGCGGCGCCAGAAGCGATGCGCAACACCGCGGCTTCGGTCAGGCCGCCCTCGGCGAGCGTGCCCACGATGGCGACCGTTGCCGCAAGGACCGCGAACACGCCGAAGTCGGCCGGGCCGAGCGTGCGGGCGATCACCAGCGAGGCCACAAAACCAAGGCCCAGCCGCACGACGCCGGCCGAAGTGACCAGCGCCCAACCGCGAGTGATTGGATCGACCGTCACCGGGGTATAAGGCTAGCGGCTAAAGCTCAGGCGTGTGCCTGCCGATGGTGGATCGTGGATCACCTGACCGCGCTACAGGACCGCCGAGTTCTGGCGTCAAACGTCGACCAGCCACTGCCGGGCTCCGCGCCTACGCGCCGCACGAGAGTCTGGCCGCTGCTCCTGACCGCCTTCGTCGCGGTTGGCGCAATTGGCGCCGTGGGTACCACCAGCCTCCTGCGCCCTCAACCGACGCCGGCTCCTCGAGTGACCGTGGCCGCGAGCGACCAACCTGACCCGGGCGGAAGCACCATCGTCAGTGATTGTTTCGGCATCGATACCACGCGTTGCCTGACCGCCAACCCGAGCCTCCATCCCGCCCTGTCGCAACTGGCAACCACGGCCGAAGGTCCGAGCCTCATGCACTCCGCGGCCACGGCTGGAGTTGCGGTCCGCGTCGGCACGCTTGCCGATGGCGTCTACGCGGACTTTGACCCGAAGGCACGCGCGGTGACCATCGACACTTCGCTCACAAAAATGAGCGCGCGAGGTCAAGCGGCCATCATCGCGCACGAGCTGTGCGCGGTGGCCACGTGGTCCGGTCCGGCCGGTATCGTGCCGAGCACAGGGCTCACCTGTATCCAGGAGCAGACGAGCGCCTACGCGACCGAGCTCGCCGTCTGGAAAGAACTGCGCGGCGGCGGGCCGCCGAAGGACTCGCTCGAAACCGAAGAGGACGACCTGGTCCACCAGATGGACAGCCGTGGACCGAGCTTTTGGCTCGAGCTGGCGATGAAGAACCGCTCGACCTGTAACTGACCGCGCTGTCACTCACTTCTGCTTCGCTTTGCACGAGAGCTTGGTTCACCGTGTAAAGGGGTTCTGGTTCTCTGCTCTGAAAATGCGGGGCGAACGCTCTTGCTGCCGAAGGCAAACGCGCGTCAGCGCTCCGCACCCTGGACCCTCCGTGGGACGAGGTTTCATTCCCGCTGGTGGCCCGAGGCCGTGAGGAACTCCAGAGAAGGGTTTCGCGTTTCTGCGGATGGCGCTCTGGAAGGTACAGCGCCGAGCGCACTGCGCAGAGACGTGACAAAACCAGGAGGGATCGTTTGAGCTCTGAGTGCTCTTGTTGACCGC
>JAFAZN010000044.1 GCA_019239775.1 Chloroflexota bacterium | reverse complement strand
AGGGCCGACACCAAGACCGCCAATCAGGAGGCAGCCGCCACCCGCGCTCGGTTCGAAGAAGAGGCTCTCAAGCACCTCGACGCGCTGTATCGCACTGCGCTGCGCATGACGCGCAATCCCAGCGATGCCGAGGACCTGGTCCAGGATGCTCTCGTGCGGGCCTTCCGTTTCTACGATCGCTTCGAACCGGGTACGAACTTTCGCGCCTGGCTGTTCAAAATTCTGACCAACACCTACATCAACTCCTACCGCCGCAAACAAGGCAGACCCCAGGAAAGCTCGCTCGAAGATACCGAGGACTTCTTCCTCTATAACCAACTCAGCGATGACGGCGGCGAACGCCTCACGGACGTCGAGGGGACGGTGCTCGATCAGCTGGGAGCCGACGCAATCCAGCGGGCCATCGATCAGCTGCCGCCGCAATTTCGAACAACGGTGCAGCTTTCCGACGTCGAGGGCCTGAGCTACGCCGAGGTTGCCGAGGCGACCGGCGTGGCCAAGGGGACGGTGATGAGTCGCTTGTTCCGCGGTCGCCGCCTGTTACAGCGGGCGCTCTGGGATCAGGCGCAGGCGGCTGGCTTTACCTCAGGCAGTAAAGTCCATGAACCAGGGGGGAATGGCGTTGTGGCAAAGCCCAGGGGAGGCGCGCGGTGATCAATTGTGGGGATTGTGCGAAGGCGCTGAATCCGTTTCTTGACCGTGAGCTGTCGGACGAAGATGTCATCCAGGTGCGCAGTCACCTCGAAGCCTGCGGCGGCTGCCTGCACCTGTATCAGTTCGAGGAATCGCTGAGGCGGCTGGTGCGTGTGAAATGCCAGGAGCAGGGCGCACCAGCGACGCTACGCGAGCGGATCACACTCCAGCTGGCAATCGAGCGCACGAAACTCGAGCAGCGTCGGCCCCACACGCTTTAGACCGCTGGCCGCGCCTTCAACTGTCCCAGCACGCGCGTGAGGATTGCCTCTCGCCGTTTCAGCGTGTCCTTGTAGTCGGCGACTTCTGTTTTGTAGACCTGCTCGCGCAAGTCGCCCAGCGCGCTGTCGAGCACGTCGGTGATGACGGTGGCCTCATCCGCAGTGAGGTCGAGTTGCATGTGGTTGGTGTTCTCCTTCACCGTTAGTGGTACACGGCCAGCGCCGTGCGCATCACACTCTGCGCGGCGGGGGTGGCAAAGTCCGAGCCAGAGCCCTGGTGCTCCAGGATGACCGCCACCGCGATCCGCGGGGCGTCGGCTGGAGCGAAGCCGATGAACCATGAGTGTGAGGTCCCGTCGCCGACTTCGGCGGTGCCGGTCTTGCCGCCGACCTTGACACCAGGAATCGCGGCCTTGGCGGCGTAGCCGTTGTCCACGCCCTCGACCATGAAGCTGACCAGCGTGTTGGCGACATCAGCGGATGACGCTGTCGAAAAAGACTGACCCGGCTCGTGAAGCTGGCGCACGTCCGAGCCGCTGCGCAATTGGGCCGCTACGTACGGCGTTGGGACGTGGCCGCCATTGGCCACAGCCGCCACGACTAGCGCCATCTGCATCGGCGTGACGTCCAGCTCGCCCTGGCCAAACGAGGTTTGCACCAGCAATTCGGGGCTCCACTGCGTATCGCTGTTTTTCACCTGGCTGACTGACACCGGCAAGTCGAACGGAATCGAGCGTTCGAAGCCGAAGCGGCGCGCATAGTCCTCCAGAACTCCCGCGCTGGCCTCGATCGACTTTGGATCCTCGCTCCATGGGTACGGCCCTGGCGGCTTGTCGTCCAGCCAGGGATTGATCGGGGCAAGATTCGGGAACCCGAGCAGCATGCCCGTCAAGCCGAACACGCGGTTGGATGACCACGCGTACGCCTGTTTGTAGGTGAGGCGCGGGATGTGCTGGCTGTTGCGGCAGTCCACGCTGTACATGCCAACTTTGACGGCCGTGGTGCACATGAAGGTCTCGTTGAGATCGACCAGCCCCTTATCCACGGCGGCCGTGGCCGTCACCGTCTTGAAGGTCGAACCCGGGACGTACAGCGCTTGTACCGCACGGTTGAACAACGGTTCCTTTGGATCAGTCACGAGGTTCTGCATCTGCTCATCCACCGTGTTCGGGTCAAAGTACGGAGTGGACGCCATCGCGAGGACGGCTCCAGTGCGCGGATCGAGCACGACGATCGAACCCGCCGAGGTGCCGAGAGCCTGGATGGCCGCATCGTGAATACGCTTGTCCACCGTCAGCACGAGGTCATTCGGCCGTGGCGCGGTGTGCACAACCTGCTGCAGCAGACGATCGACTGGTGACAATGCGCGTTCGCCGCGAAGCTCGGCGTCGTACGCGGCCTCGAGGTCCGTGTCGCCGAAGCGATCGCTGTGGAAGCCGATCGTGTGGACCAGCGACGGGTCCGCGTAGTGACGTGGCGAGCCATCCGCGAGGACGACGCCATTGCGGTCGAGAATGCGGCCGCGGGGCTCGTCCTGTCGTGCTGTGGCTACGCGCGGGTTGGCAGGATCTTGCGCGAGATCAGCGCCGCGCACAATCTGCCAGTAGCCAAGCGCCAACGCCACGAGCGCGAATCCGGCCAGCAGGGTCCGGGCAACTCGGCGCGTGTTGGCACGCAGGTCGTCAAGCATTTTCGTGCGAGATTCGCAGCAACAACCCGATCAACACGAAATTCGCAACCACCGAGCTGCCACCGTAACTGATGAACGGGAGCGTGATCCCCGTCAGAGGAATGAGCTCCAGGGTCCCCGCCAGAATAATCAGGGCCTGAAAGGCGAGCACCGCGGTGAGGCCCGCGGCCAGTAATGCGCTAAAGCCCGTGCGGCAATCCAGCGCTACCGCGAAGCCGCGCTGCACAAGCAGCACAAACAGGCACACCACCGCCAGGCTGCCCGCCAGGCCAAGCTCCTCGCCGATCGCCGCGATCACGAAATCGGTGTGTACCGCCGGGATATAGCGAGGTGCGCCCATATCGAGGCCCGCGCCCAGCACTCCGCCTGAGCCGAGCGCGTACAGTGCCTGAACCAGCTGGTAGCCGATCGTTTCGCGATTGGACCATGGGTCCAGCCAGATCGTGACCCGGGTGTGCACGGTGTTCACGACGTGGTCGGCCAGGATGAAGCCGAGCACTAACAGGCCCACGCCCAGGGCAACGTAGCTGAAGCGGCCGCTCGCCATGTACAGCATGCTCAGCAGGACGGTCGAGAACAACAGCGCCGGGCCAAGATCCTTCTGAAGCCAGAACAACAGCACCGCTGCGCCGCTCATCACCAGGATTGGCGCGAGGTATGGCAGCGGCGGCAGACGAATTCGACCAATGCGCGCTCCTGCTACGGCCAGCAGCTCGCGATAGTCCTCGAGATACGCCGCCAGAAACACCACAAGCAACAGCTTGACCGCCTCCATTGGCTGCACGTTGATCGGGCCGATTACGAACCAGAGCGCGGCGCCGCTGCCATTCGGGTCTCGCCCGAAGATCAGCGTGAGGACCTGGAGGGCGATCGCCAGCGTGGCCCAGGTGTAGCGGTACTCGCGCAGCCACTCGATCGATGGCAGCACCGCGATCAGCAGCATCGCGCCCAGACCCGCCAGCACCCAGAGACCCTGGCGTGGCCCGAGCGTGGGCTCTAGGCGGGAGGTCATCACCTGACCGACCGCGGCCAGCGTCGCCGCGAGTGGCAGCAGGAACGGATCGCTGCGCGGCCAGCGCACACCCGTGACGAGCGCGGCCACGAGCAGGCCCGCGGCGAACAGGCCTGCGCCGGTCAGGGTCTGCCAATCCACAACCTGGCGCCGTACGAGCGCGAGCAGCACGAGGCCAGCTGCCAGGATTGCGACCGGGAACGGCAGCAGCGCCCGCGTGACCTTCTGGTCCGGTGCCTCCAAAGTTATAGTTCGAGACAAGATGCCCAACAAAGCCATTGTGGCAGCGCTGCGCACGCGCTCCGAGTCAGTGCTTGACGACTATGCTCGCCTGATCGACCTGGCCGGTGTCCGGCAGCACCTGAGCCCGGGAGCTACCACCATCCTCAAAGACAACATCAGCTGGCACTTCCCATTTCCAGCCGCCAACACGACCCCATGGCAGCTCGAAGGCACGGTCAAAGCGCTACACGCCGACGGCTTCACCGATCTCGTCTGTGTCCAGAACAAAACAGTCGTCACCGATGCGTTCAAGGGCGAAGATCTGAACGGCTACTTGCCCATCTTTCGTGCGTACGATATTCCAGTCCTCTACAACTTCAAGGACTCGGACATGCGCTGGACTTCCTTTCAGCCAAAAGCGCGAATGCGCGTGCTGAATAAGATCTTTCCTGAAGGCATCCACATTCCGGATTACTTCTTTGGCAAAAACATCGTGCATTTGCCAACGGTGAAGTGCCACATCTATACGACAACAACTGGCGCAATGAAAAACGCCTTCGGCGGCCTTTTGAACACGCGGCGCCACTACACGCATTCGTGGATCCACGAGACCCTGGTGGACCTGCTGGCGATCCAGCGGGAGATCCACTCGGGCCTCTTCGCCGTGATGGACGGAACGACCGCGGGAAATGGTCCGGGACCTCGGACGATGTTTCCGGAAGTGAAGAATGTCATCCTGGCGTCTGGCGACCAGGTAGCAATTGACGCGGTCGCGGCCAAGTTGATGGGCTTCGATCCCATGCGCCTCGACTACATCCGTCTGGCCCACGAGGATGGCCTGGGCATCGGCGATCCCTCGCAGATCGAGCTTGTTGGCGACATCGATCTCGGCAACGAGAGCTGGAATTTCCGCGTTGGTGACAACGGCGCGAGCCGCGTTGGTGACATTGTCTGGTTCGGGCCCCTGAAGCCAGTTCAGAACGTGCTCATGCGCACGCCGCTGGTCAACCTGTTCATCCTGGGCTCCGAGGTCTATCACGACTATTACCGCTGGCCCGCGCGCGATCGCGGGGTGTTCGAGGGCTGGCTCGCCAACACACCCTGGGGTCAGTTGTTCCAGGAGTACCACCGTCTCGGTGCCCTGGCGGCGCGGGGGACGCGGCCTCTGACCGCCTCGGAGCGGTGAGCTACTCGTGACTGCCGCGTCCTTCCGCGCAGTCTGTTGGAAGAAGTTCGGCAAGCCGAACTTCGGGCCTTCAAACGGTTTAGCGCCGGCTTACCTTTGTGGCCCGTAACTTGCAACGCCCTTCGACTCTCAACGTGGAGCCGGAGGCAGGGGCCGCGGAAACCGAAGAATTCATGTCGGTCGCCGCGCACGACCTCCGCAACCCAATCGCGGTCGTGCGCGCCTCGGCTCAGATGGCCCAGCGCCAGGTCAATCGCGGCGACACCGAAGGTGTGCACGCCCGACTGAAGTCCATCGTCGACCAGACGGACCGTCTCACCGAGATGCTGGAGAGCTTCCTTGATGCCGCGCGCATCACCGCTGGCAACCTGCCCATGAAACCCGAGCATCTCGATCTGCGTGCCGTAGTGGAGCAGGCCGCCGATCGCACCCGTGCCCTGCTCGGTGAACACATCGAGCGGTCATTCGAGATTGATATCCCCGACGGCTTCATCGGCGCCTGGGATCGCACGCGCATCGTCCGCGCGGTGCGCGCGCTGCTCAGCAACGCCATGATCTTCGGCTCGCCTGAAGCGCCCGTTCACGTTGCTGCCCAACGCCAGGGCGACCGCGTTCGTCTGCAGGTGAGCGGTGGCGGTTCGGGCCCCGACGCCGAAGAGACGCAGCATCTCTTCGAGCGCTTCTACCGTGGGCGGAGCGCGGCGGAAGCGGGTCAGTCGGGTTCGGGCCTCGGTCTGTTCACTGCACGGGGCATTGCGCGCCTACACGGTGGAGACGTGAGACACGTCGAGGCCGACACCTTCGAGGTTGAACTACCTCTGGTTTAGGGCACGACCCCGGACGAATCTAGGTTCGCGCCAGCGGCCCGGCGTCTAAACCCCGGACGAATGTAGGTTCGCGCTAGCGGCCTGGCGTCTAAACCCCGGACGAATGTAGGTTCGCGCCAGCGCCTCTTAAAGACAAAAACGCGCCGTGCTGAGAAAAGGCCCCGGTCCCAGCACGACGCGTTTGCGTGCGATCGCCGCGGGGTTGTGGTGGGCACGACGGGTATGCCCACCTCCACATTGACCGACTCTTTCAACCTAGCGCTGGGCTGGTGGCACTTCCATGTGCATTCGTGCATATTCTGACTACTCGTCGTGGCAGGGTTTCGTTGGCATACAAGCTGCCTCTATCCCGACTGCTGTGGACTCGTTGAAGGCCAGGCTTGAAGCATTTCAACGCTCGCGCGCCGGGCTCTTCGTAAAGAAGGTCCTCGACGACCAGGCGCCGAACCTGGCGGCGCTGCTGGCGTGGGGAACTCTGAGCGCGATTTTGCCGCTGCTGCTCGGCGTGCTAAGCCTCGCCGGCATCGTCCTGCGCGACCCGCAGACCTTGAACAAGGTCTATGGGGCCGTGCTTGGTGCAATCCCCGGCGAAGTCGCCGGACCCGTGACCGGCGTGCTCGACAGCATGCGTCAGGGCTCCGCGGCGCCAGCGGGGATCGTGGCCATCGTGCTGCTGCTGGTCAACGGCTCGAGTTTCTTCTCGAACATGGCTTCGGTGTTCGACCAGGCGTACCACGTCCAGGGGCGCATGGTGGTGTTTGAACGCCTGATCGCGCTCGGCATGCTGATCCTCACAACCGCGCTGCTGGTCGTCTCGACCCTGGCGGCTGGGCTCAGTGGACTGGCGAACAACATACCCGGGGCTCTCCCAATTGGACCACTGCTCGCGTCTGTGATCGGCTGGTCGATCCAGATCATCAGCGTGTTCATCCTGTTCCTGCTGCTCTACCGCGTGCTGCCGAACGCAAAACAGACCTGGCGTGCGGTTGTCCCGGGCACACTCGTGTCTACGGTCCTGCTCCTATTGGTCTCGCAGCTGTTCCCGCTCTACGTGACGTTCTTCCCACCCAATCACGCCTACGCAATTTTCGGCGTGTTCCTGGTCTTCACCTTCTGGCTCTATCTCGTAGGCATCGTCTTCGTGCTCGGGGCCGAGTTGAATGCCTTCCTCGAGCAACCGGCCCGCTCGGTAGCTCTCGCCGAGGCGACCGCTGCCGCGGAGCATGGTCGCGCAGCATTCGATGCCGAGACTGGCAGCGTGACGGCGGAAGCCAGCGGCCATGCTCCAGGCCTGCGCGGGGGCGGACCACTCGGTGCCCCATCGCGCTCAGCCAGCGAGCAAGTCGGACAGCACGGCGGTCAGACGCAAGGTCGACCCGAGCGGACGCAGCCACAGCACACCGGCGTGGCCGGCCACGTGCTTGGGCTCGTCGCACTGGTCGTTGCCGCACTCCTGCTGCGGGGGCGCGAAGTTACTAAGGCCGGCGACCACCGCGTCGCCGCCTGAACGTAAACGCCAGCGCGCCAAGAGCGCCCATGGCGCCGACGCCGATTGCCCCCAGACCGTACGGCGGCGCGTCCGTGGATTGGTTCGGGAGGGACGCCACTGGCGCGCGCGTCGGGACGACCAAGTCCCTAGGGATAGGTACGTCCGTTACCGCCACCACGGGACTCGGCACAGCAGTGGGCGCAGGCACGGGTGTCGCCGTAGGCAGCTCGCGCGCGATGGGCTCAGGCGCCTCGGCTTCGCCAAGATGGGCCTCTGGCCGCGGCTGTGGCCGTGGAACAAATGCCAGGGCCTGACGTGGCCGAGCCGCCGTGTCCCAGAACTTGAAGAGGTCCGTCTCGCTGATCTCGAGGCCGTAGCCGAGGCTGCTCGAAAAGGTCGGATCGTTGTAGATGAACCCATCCGGCGCGGTGCCGATCAGTACCAGCGGTTGCTCGCCATCGTCCTCATCGACGGGGTGTCCTGGCAAGCCGCGGCTTCCCACGAACGCGACGACGGGGTGGCCCAGCTGCAAATGCTGCCGCACTTCCGCTGCACTCCACTGGGCGGCATTGCCCGGCAGACCGAGCAGGCCATCGTCCCAGGCCGCGTTCGCCAGCGGCCGCAGGTCCTCCGACGTGGCACCGACGCGCGTGGTCACGTCAGCGCGCATGCCAAACCCTGTACGCAGCATGCTCAGCGCAGTCGCTTCGAGCGCTGGCGTCGCGATTGGCTGGCCCGCCGTGCGGCCGCGCCACGGAACGCCGAGCCAGCGCACGCCACCGTCCATAGCGCGCGAACGGGACTGCAGACGGACGTCGCGGCCGCTGCCATAGCGCACGGTCATGGCTTGTTGGGTGTCGGGACCGACTCCAAGCACGTCCGGCGTGGGCGCGCCCGGCGCCATCCGGTCGTACCGCACCGCCAGGTCGAGCACCATGTCCACGTACCAATCGGCATGGTTGTAGGCGAATAGGGCTGCACGCGGATCGCGTTCGAGGCCCGCCTGGCAGAGGTACAGCGCAATCGCTGGGAGCGCATCGCGATAGTCGTATGCGTTCCCCTCGCTGCCAAACGATTGCCAGCTGCTGGGCAGGAACTGGCCGTAGCCTATCGCGCCGGCACTGGAGGTAGCCATGTTCCTGCCGAAGTCGGATTCGACTCGCGCAATCGCCGCCAGTAGCTGCCAGGGCACGCCGCAGTTCGAGTCGCGCGCGGCGCGATCCATGGTCGCCAGGTGATCGGCAATGTCGGTGGGCACGTAGGCTTGCCAATCCACGGGTGCCTCGACGACGTCGTCGTCGCCAGGCGGGCTATCGGCGGAACCTGCGCCTTCCCGATACGACGATACGGCATCACTCGACGAGGTAGTTGCCGCCGTCGCTGCGGACACCGGCACCGCGCTCTTGGATGCCATCGGTTGATTCGTGACGGGTGGCGTTCCCGCGGGCGGCGCACTTGGCGCAGCGCTGGGCGAGGCAAACACGACCGCGGGTACGCGTTGTGGCGCCGGCGTCGGCGTAGCCGTCGGCGGCACCGTTGAGGGCGGACGCGGCGTCAACGTCGGCGTCGGACTCGCAGCCAGGCTCACCACAAGCCAGCCGACAGCCGCAAAAAGCGACAGCGGGATAGGGCCAGCCTAGCATCGGCACCTGCCTCGCCGTGCCGCTCAATGACGCCACAATCTGTGTCCGATGCGTTAGCTGCGCCGCAAAACGGTTTCTCGTATCTTGAAAAGTAGGTCGCGATGTCGGTCATTCCTGGAGGTTTGGTTCCTCGTATGAGGCGTCGGCTCACCTGCGCGTTAAGCGCATTTGTTCTCCTTCTCGCGGTCGTCCCGGCGGTAAGCGCCGATCAGCCCACCTGGGTCGTCACCCTCAATCCCGTGCCGGCGTACGGTGCGCCCAGTGAAGACGCCACGTCGTTCGGCAATATGCCGGCGAATACCACGCTTCAGGTGTTTGGGTACCAGGGTGATTTCGCGTACGTCATGGACCCCCGGGCGAAAACCTACGCGTACGTGCCCAGCGATGGCTTGGGCCCAACCGACCCACCCTCACCCTACCTGCTGAAGCCGGCGCCAAAGCTGACCGAGGAATTCGACACATCCGGCGTGGTCACGGACCCCGCCCCGATGTCCGTCTACCCGACCTGGGCCGACGATGCGGTCGACCGTCAGCTCAATCCAAATACCTGGCTTACGCTGACGGGACAGGCGACCGCCGACGACGGTACGACGTGGTATCGCACGGATACCGGCGACTACGTCCCGACCGATGCGATGTTCGTGCCCGCGCGGGCGGACGCCTTCACTGGCCACTGGCTCGACGTCGATCTGAGCGTTCCCGCGCGTGTGACGGCGTACGAAGGTGAGAGCGAGGTCAACTCATTCCTCACGATCATCGGCGCTGGCCCGCGACCGACTCCCGTCGGCGTGTTTACGATCCTGCGCCGCGTGGCCAACGAGACGATGAACAGCGACACGATTGGCATACCCCGCAACGGTCCGGGCGGCTACTACCTGACGGGCGTGCTCTTCACCCAGTACTTCACCAACGACGGCGCCAGCCTCCACTACAACTATTGGAGCAGTGTCTGGGGCTACCCCGGCAGCCACGGCTGCCTGGGACTGACCTACAACGACAGCGCGTGGCTATGGGGTTGGGCGCACCTCGGCACGCCAGTGGTCATTCACTACTGAGGTCCAGCACCCGCCGCACGGCGTTTTCGTCCAACGCCCCACGCTCCGCGAAACGAATCGCGTCCTCCAGATGACCGAGGTTGGAATAACCCACTAGTACGGTGGACACTCCCGGTTTCGAGAGGCCAAACCGTAGGGCAAGTTCCACGCGATTCTCGAGACCGAGGTCCGATGCGAGCTGCACCAGCTGGTCGGCTCGCCTGAGGTCCGACGCGTAGGTGCTGCCACCAGCGAGCCCGCCACCTGGGTCGCCGGCGTTTGATGGGCGGTCATCCAGGCCGGCGGCGGCGCCGGCTGCGAGGACGCGAATCACGATGACGCCGCGCTCGGCTCGGGCAGCCGTATCGATCAAGCCTTCGAAGTCCTGCTGCCCGCCGGCGTGCCCGGTGTAACCAGCGCTCGGGTTGAGCGCATTGAAGTACGCCTGAACCGTCTCGTACGGATCCGACATCACGACTTCGCGCACGGCAGTGCTGTCGCCGACGCCAGTGAATCCGACGTGCTTGGCTAGACCCGCCTGCTTTACGGCGGCAAGCGCCTGTCCAACCTCGCCTAGCACCAGCCTCAGATCGAGTGCCCCGCCCTGGGTTCGCGTGAGTCCGATCGGGTTGTGGAGGTGGAACACGTCGACGTCCGCGCGCCCCAGCCGCCGCAAGCTGTCCTCGAGAGAACCGCGCACAGATGCCGCGATTGAATCCAGATGGTCAGGTCGCAGCCGCACCTTGGTGCCCACCACCACGCGCGACCAGGCGCCAATCTCGCGCATGACGCGCCCGAGGTTCGTCTCGGATGCGCCATCGCCGTACTGCGCGGCGGTATCGAAGTAGGTGATACCCGCGTCCAGCGCACGCGTCACCGCCTTGCGCTGTTCGGTGGGGTCGCCGCGCACCATCAACCCGCCCACCGCGCCGCAACCGAATCCCAGCGCGGAGACCGTCAAACTCGTGGACCCAAGCGATCGTTGCTGCATGGTCATGCCAATTCTGCCGCGAGTTGCACCACCGCTTTGCGCTCTGCCTCGGCGAACCACGGCGGATCGCCGGCGACCGCATTGTCCCTGGCGTGCTCGGGATTGCTCGTGGCAGGAATAACCGTGGTCACGCGCGGGTCACTGAGCAGCCACTTCAGCAGCACCTGCGCCCAGGTGCGCACGCCAAATTCGGCGAAGCGCGCAAGTTGCGCAGCGGACGGCGCCTGGCGTGCCAGAGCTCCGACGCCAAGCGGCCGCATGATGATCACGCCGATGTTCCGCGCGGCCGCCTCCGGCAGGATCCGCTCCTCCACCAGCCGATCCTCGACGTTGTACGGCACCTGTACGCAGCTCACGCGACCCGAACGCATGACGCTTAGCAACTCACCAAAGGCGTTGTGGGCGTAGTGCGTCGCACCGACCGCGCGGACGCATCCGTCCCGCTGCAGCTCGGCTAGACGCCGGAGGCGCTTGTCCACCTCCACCAGGTTGTGCACCTGGTAGACATCGATTCGGCCGCCATAGAAGCCCAGCGAGCGACGAATCTGCTCCTCCGATTCGCGATCGTTAGCCGTCCAGATCTTCGTGGCCACCAACGCTTTCTCGCGCCGACCATCAAGGGCTGCGCCCAACACCTGCTCGGCCGCGCCATACATCGGCGACGAGTCGAACAGATTGATGTCAGTCTCGAGCGCAACGTCGACGACCTGGCGACGACGTTCGATATCTGCTGGGCCGCGCACGTCAAAGGTCTTCCACGTGCCCATTCCGACCACGGGCACCTCGATCCCGGAGGTGCCCAGTATTCGCCGTTCCACGACGGCCTATTCTCACACGTTGGCGACGAGCCAACCCTCAGCTGCTAGCTCCTGGCGCACTGCGTCATAGCCGGGGAACTGGTCGGCCGGCGTGACCTGCGGCTCGCCCGCCACAAGGCTGTTACTGCCGGCGTCCCAGGCGTACGTCGTGTCGTCGAAGCCAGACGGGCAACACGCCGGATCGTTCGGGCCATACGCGGCCTGCACGACGCGCACCGACGGGTTCGGATCGCGCGAAACGGCGACAACGGCGCCACCGCGTACCGGGTCGATTTCGAGCAGCTGCGCGCCGTCGCTAAGAGAGCTGACCCAGTACTGGGTCGTGCAATTCGCGCCGCACACCATCAACGATTGGAGCCGATAGCTGCTGGACATCAGATTCTGCTCGTTGTACTGGCACGCGATTGTCTGCGGGCACTGAGCTGGTGGCTGCGCCACGGCCTGCCCGGGCCCGGACACATCTCCAACCTGCGCATTGACGGGCGTCACGAACAGCAGCGCCAAAAGCGCTGCGCCGCACATCCACCTCAGGTCCATGTCGTTGGTCTCTCCTTCCACTACCATCCGAAGCGATGACGGACGGCCTTACGTTCAGCGAGCTGGCCGAAGCGTTTGAGCAGCTCGAGCGCACGTCGAGTCGCAAACAACTGACGACCATCCTGGCCGATTTGCTCCGCAAGGTCGAACCAGACGCGATTCGCGAAGTTGCGTATCTCCTCCAGGGCCGGGTCGCGCCGCTGTACGAGCCTATCGAGTTCGGTCTGGGCGAACGATCCATCGAAAAGGCGGTCGGCGAGGCGTACGGCGTGGACACTGCCGAGATTCGTCGACATTACGAGCGCGTTGGCGACCTGGGCCTGGTGGTCGCCGAGCTGGCGCCCGAAAGCTCGCCACAAACCGAACTGCCCGTGCGAGACGTGTTCGCCCAGCTTCGCAGCATCGCGGACATCAGCGGTCCCGGCAGCGGCGACCGCAAGCTGAGCACGCTCCGCCAACTCCTCAGCAAGCTCGACCGACTTTCGTCCAAACACCTGGTGCGCATCCCCCTGGGAAATAGCCGTCTCGGTGTAGGCGACGCCACCATTCTGGCCGCGTTCACCGAAGCCCGCCTCAGCGGCACCAAGGCCGATCAGCAGGTGCTGGAGGAGGCGTACAACCGCACCTCCGACCTTGGCTTGCTTGGGGAGACGTTGTGGACACACGGCCTGGATGCCGTCCGCAAACTGCAAGTGATGGTTGGACGCCCAATCCGGCCTCAGCTTGCGGAACGCCTGCCCGATGTGCCCAGCCTGCTTGACAAGCTAGGCGGAACGGCGCACGCGCAGCAAAAATTCGACGGCATCCGCGTCCAGCTCCACGTCGATCGCAGCCTGCCCGAAGGCGAGCAGGTGCGCCTGTTCTCCCGCAGCCTGGAGTCGATGACCAGTATGTTCCCCGAGCTGGTCGACGGCGCCCTGAAACAAGTCCAGGCGCAAACCGCGATCCTCGACTCGGAGGCGCTGGCCTACAACCCGCTGTCCGACGAGTTCCTGCCGTTTCAGGAAACCACGCGCCGCCGCCGCAAGCACGGCGTGGGTGAGCTCTCCACGGAACTGCCGCTCAAGGCGATGGTCTTCGACGTGATGTATCGCGACGGTCAGTCCCTGTTGGACAAGCCGCTCATGGAGCGCATCAGCATCATGGCCGAGATGGTGCGCGGCACCGAGGTGTTGCAGCCCGAGAAGGGCGTGGTCGTCGATGACCCCGAACGGCTGGACGAGATCTTCGAAGACGCGCTCGAACGTGGGCTCGAGGGTCTGGTGGTCAAGCGCGTCGATTCGCCCTATCAGGCAGGCGCCCGCAATTTCAACTGGGTCAAGCTCAAGCGCCACTCACGCGGTGCGCTCGAGGACACCATCGATTGCGTCCTGCTCGGCTATTTCGTTGGCCGTGGAAAGCGCGTAGAGCTGGGGGTCGGTGCGCTGCTGGTCGGCGTCTATGATGCGGACGCCGACGACTTCAAGTCCGTGACCAAGATCGGGACCGGCCTCAGCGATGAGCAGTGGCGCGAAGTCGCCGAGCGCGCGGCGCCGTTCCGTTCCGAGCAGAAACCCGCACGTGTGAACTCGAAGCTCATTCCCAGCGTGTGGGTCGAACCGAAAATTGTCCTGGAAGTGCTGGCTGACGAAATCACGAGCTCCCCCAACCACACGGCTGGCTACGCGCTGCGCTTCCCTCGCGTCATCCGCTTCCGCGACGCGGACAAGCGCCCTGAGGACGCCACGTCTTTGAAGGAGTTGCTCGAACTCTTCAATGCCCAGCGCAACCGCGCCTAGCATCGGCCTGGCCGAGGTACGCGCCGCGGCCCAGCGCATCTCGCGGCACATCGTCCGCACGCCATTTGAACGTTCAGCTGTCCTGTCTGAGGTGGTCGGCACCGAAGTCTGGCTGAAGTACGAGTGCTTCCAGCTGACAGGCTCGTTCAAGCTGCGTGGTGCGCTGAACGCCCTCTTGCTGCTCGACGCGCGGGACGTCGTGACGGCCTCAGCCGGCAATCACGGCCTGAGCGTGGCGCGCGCGGCGCACCTTCTTGGCCGCACCGCCACGGTGGTGGTGCCCGAAACCGCTTCACCCGCCAAAGTCGAGGCGCTGCGACAGTCGGGCGCGGAACTCATCCAGGTCGGCCCGACCTACGACGAGGCCGAACTCGCGGCGATCCAGCTGTCACGTGACCGAGGTGTGCCGTATGTTTCGGCCTACAACGACGCGGGCGTGGTCGCCGGTGGCGGCACGATTGCCCTGGAAGTCCTCGAAGACGTCCCAGAGGTGCGAACCTTCGTGGTGCCGGCGGGTGGCGGTGGCCTCATCAGCGGAGTTGGCGTGGCCGCGCACGGCGTGAACCCGGAGGCACACGTGTACGGAGTGCAATCCGAAGCCTCGCCGGCGCTGCACGCTGCCCTCGTCCATGGCGGCCTCGTTCGCGTAGATGTGCACGACTCGTTGGCCGATGGCCTGTCGGGCAACGTAGAGGCGGGCAGCATCACGTTCGGCCTCATGCAAACGCATGTCAAAGAGGTGGGCCTGGTCTCGGAAACGGCGATCGCCAACGCGATGCGCTGGATGCTGCGCAACGAGCACGTCCTGGTCGAAGGTTCCGCCGCCGTGGGGATTGCGGCGTTGCTGGAGCACAAACTCGACGTCTCTGGCCCGGTCGCAGTGATCCTTACTGGCCGCAACGTGGCGGCAACGGTGCTCTCCAAGCTCCTGTTAGCAGAGCTCTAACACAGACGTGGGGGGCGCCTTAACGAACGGCGCACAAACTGTGTGTAGACGTTCTGCCCACCGCTGGAGTTGTCGCCGATGCAGCCTGAGATCCGGACTTTCCTTCTTGCCGACTTGAAGTGCTATATGTGCGGAGCCGCGGTCGGTTCGATCGAGCGCGAACGGGGATCGACTGTCCCGACGGTCGCCCTCCAGCGCGGTGGGCAGGTGGGGCTCATCGGCGCCTGGGAGACGTCTCGATTGCGGTGTCCGCGTTGCGGCGGATCCGTGTACGTCGACCAGGTGGAGATCGTGGATCGGCGCATTGAGCCGATGGAGTGGGAAGACGAAGGTCCACGCCGCGGCCGCCCACCGAAGTGGCTAGTGGAGCAACGGCGCCGCAAACGCGAGCGCGAACTGTCCGCGTAGACCTACGCGGCCGTCGTCACCGGCACACCCATCTGCGGTCGGCGGTGACTTACGGGTACTTCCGCCACTCGGAAGCCATGCCGTCGCACGGTAGCCAGGAGGTTGGCGCAGCACACCGCGGCCGAGGCGCGCTGGACCTGCTGGCATGCCTCGCGGCGAACCAGCGCGAATGCACAGTCAACCGGCATCTTCAAGCCCCAGCGCTGGAATCTGCGGACGAGGCCGTCCATGCGTCGCGGTCGGTAGCCGACGGCGACATCAGCCCCGAGCTCGACTGCGTCGAGCAGATGGTTCAGCTCGCGCACATCGAACTGGCCGTCACCCGCGGCAACGAAGATGAGCTCGTATTGCGCCGCGTCGCAGCCATCGGCCACATCCCGGCCGAAAACGACTCGCAGCGGTAAGCGGGGCGCTCGTGCGCGCAAGCCCGCCACTTCGGGCGGCTCGTTCGCACAGACCAGGATCACCTCGAAGTGGCCACCGACCAGTCCCTCCAGGACGGCGGCCAGGTCAAGGACAGCACTCTCGTCAACGGCCTGGTCGGCCAGTACCGCCGAGATTCCGGTCATTGGCCTGAGTATCAGACCTGGTTTGCTAACGCGCCGCTAATGGCGCGCAAAGGTAGTGCTAAGCCTGTCTAACCGGGCTGTTCAAGAATCGTTGCAATGCCCTGGCCCACTCCAATGCACATCGTCACCAACGCGTGAGCCTTGCCCGTTCGCCGAAGTTGCAGCGCCGCCGTGCCGGCCAGGCGTGCGCCTGATGCGCCCAGTGGATGGCCGATCGCGATCGCCCCGCCGTTCGGATTCACGCGCTCTTCGTCGTGCCAGTCGATGCCCAGGTCGTCCAGGCAGGCGATGACCTGGCTGGCGAACGCTTCGTTCAACTCCACCACGTCCATCTGATCGGCTGAGAGCCCAGATCGCGCGAAGACTTTGCGCGAGGCTGGAATCGGGCCCAGGCCCATCTCGTCAGGTTTCACCCCGGCCACAGCGGTGCTCACGATCCGCGCAATCGGCTCCAGACCCAGCGAGCGCGCACGCTCGGCCGAGGTCACCAGGAGCGCGGCCGCGCCGTCATTGATGCCTGACGAGTTGCCGGCGGTCACGGTGCCGTCGCGGGTGAAGGCCGGCCGCAGCTTGGCCAGCGCATCGATGGTCGTGGTCGGCCGGGGATGTTCGTCTCGATCGACGGCGACGGGTTCGCCGCGCGCCTGAGGCACCGATACGGGCACGATTTCATCGGCCAGGCGGCCGCTGTCCATCGCGCGGCCGGTCTTTTGCTGGCTGAGCAGCGCGAGCGTGTCCTGGTCCTGGCGCGAGACACCGCGCCGCTCGGCGACATTTTCGGCGGTCTGGCCGAGGCTGTCGGTGTGACCGGCCGATTCGAGCTGCGGATGCGGAAACCGCCAGCCGAGGGTGGAATCAGCCATCGCAGGCGCACCGCGTGGATAGGCTGACTCAGGCTTGAGCATGATGACGGGCGCCCGACTCATGCTCTCGACACCGCCGGCAATGAAGACGTCCCCTTGTCCGCTCCAAATGGCCTGCGCTGCCGCGTTTACGGCTTGCAGCCCCGAGCCGCACAACCGATTCACCGTCTGACCAGGCACCTCCACGGGCAGCCCCGCCAGGAGCAGCGCCATGCGCGCGACATTGCGGTTGTCCTCGCCGGCCTGGTTGGCGCAGCCGAGGATGACGTCGTCCACGTCGGTTGGATCGACCTGGGTGCGCTCGAGCAGGGTGCGAATTGTGTGGGCGGCCAGCGAATCGGGCCGGACTCCGGCGAGTGCGCCGCCATAGCGCCCGATCGGCGAACGCACGTAGGCCACGATCACCGCCTCGCGGCTGCCATTTGAGCTCATGCGCCCAGCGTACTCCAGGCACGCGACGCCGCAGAATGTACCTATGCCCCGTGCTCTGCTCGCACTGACGTTGATCGTCGTGCTCGTCCTCGTGCCCACCCCGGTCGCCCTGGCCCAGACGGCCGAAGGCTGTCAGCCGGGCGAGGCACCCCATTTCACCTTCGGCTTTGCCATGCTCAAGGACCAGGTCGGCGAAGACATGGGCGATCCGGTCACCTGCGAATTCTCAGACCCGAACGGCACAGGCGACGTGCACCAGCGCACCACCACCGGCCTGGCCTTCTGGCGCAAATCCACCAACACGCCGACGTTCACCGACGGCTTCAATCACTGGGCTCAAACGCCTCAGGGCTGGATCACGTGGACCGGCGCCAGCGTTGACCCGCCACTGGCTAACGTGTACCCCGACACGATCGTCCAGGGCTTCCTTGGTGGCTGCCAGAGCCAGGCTCCCAACGACGCGCAGCTGGCGTCCGCGTGCAGCTGCGCGATCCAGCGCATTCAGGCCACCTACTCGCTGACTGATTTTCTCAGCATCAGCGCCAACTACATTCAGGAAGGAACGTTTCCACCGGACTTCACCGCTCTCGTCGCGACCTGCGCGTAAGGCCCAGCACGATCGCGCTGAGCGCAATTAGCAGACTGACCGCGCTTATCAGACCGCCAATGAGCAGCGACACGGGCTGGAACCGGAATTCCACCACATGGGTTCCCGCTGGGATCGCCACGGCGCGAAACAGCGCGTTGGCAATGAACACATGCGATGACTGACCGTCGACGGTCGCGGTCCAACCTCGGTTGTAGAAGTCCGTCAACACGAGATAACTGGGCGCGTCCGCGGTAGCTACTACGCGGACGGTGTTCGGGCCCAGGTCCTCCACGCGCGTGGCGGCCAGGGCCTGGGTACTGCCAGCCGGTTCGGCACCAACCGATGGGTCGTTTTCGATGAGCACCATGGTGCGGGCGTCCATGCCAGGACTGGCCACTAACTGCGTCGCCGTGAGGCCGTCGTGGCGGGCAGGTGAGTAGCCCTGCGCTTGCGGCAGCACGTACGCCCTTGGCAGGGCGCGCGCGTCGCGGATGAGCATGTCGCTCAGGCGAGTAAGACCGTCGCGGTTGCCGAGGTCGAGCGACGTCACCCGGCCGGTGGTGTCGACCAGTCCGAGCCCATAGACCTCCACCTGGACCGTCGGATTCGTGGGCGTAAACGTGACCGGACCAATCGGCACGGCAGCCGGCAGCGCCAGGTCGGCCGCATACAGATGTGCCGTGTAGTCCTCGCCCTCGGGCGTGGTCTCCTCGAAGTCGAAGGCAACCCGTGCGCGCTGATGCGCGAGCAGCCCGCTGAGGCTCGGCCTGTCGTACGCGCGCTCCGAGAGCTCAATGCCCGCACGGATGGGCAAGGTCTGCGAGCCAAACTGCAGCGTGCCCACGGTCTCGCCTTGCGGAACGTTGTACGCGTAGCTCAACGTCCCGATGAGACGCAGCGCCGTCACCTGCATCCCGCTCGACGGTTGGAGAACCTGCCCAGGCGAGCCACCAAACCCAACCGCCAGCGGGTGCTGCGCCCGAATCGAGACGCCGTCAACCAGCTGTGCGTCGGGTGGAGGGCTCGGTTCGAGGATGAGTGGCGCGCTCCAGAGGTCGAATAATCGTGGGTCGGCGCTGGTGGCGGCCTGTAGCTCTACGTGCCGTTGCGAAGGCAGCGAGCTGTAGCCATCGGTTGTGGGGATCCCGGCACCGAGGAGCTGGTTTGGCTCCCACTCAGGCAAGTCAGACGGGTCGTGCATCAGTACGCGTTCGCCACGCGCGTCTTGCAGGTCGGGTGTAAAGCTCGCGAGTTGCGCCTGCGGGTGGAAGTCGTAGGCAAAGACCAGCAGGTCGACTGCAATCAGTGACACGAACAGGCCTTGCCCGATCGCTGTCCGGCGAGGCCCAAGTGCCAGCCAGCCAACGAACGCCAGGGCCGTTAGCACCAGGAGCACCAGCGACCAGGCAGTCTTGATCGTGGTCAGGTTGAGTGACGTCAGGAAGCCGCTCACCACGAGTTGCGGATCAATCGGATACTGCGCCCGCTGCGACAGGTAGGTCGTCGATGCCCAGTTGGCAGCGCGGACCGGGTCGGCGGCCAGCCAGTCGTGCAAACCAGGCAAAATCGCCAGCAGCGCTGCCAGCACCGCAATCGCGGGCACGCCACCGAGCAGAGCCACCAGCAATCGAAGACGCCGCTGCGCGAGTGCCTGCAGCCCGAAGGCAGCCAGGCCGGCGCAGGCGAACACCACCAGGTAGCTGAACCGACCGGGTGCGCGCAAGAACGAGAACCCGGGCACGCTCCAGAGCACCTGGTGCAGGTTGAACAGCGGAGCGTACTCGGCCATGCCAATCCACAGCGCCAGCACTCCCAGCGTCAGGAAGTAGACGACCTCCAGGCGCCGCGCCAGGACGATCCCGACGATCACGAGCGCGAGCGTCGGGATGCCCACGTACAACTCGATCTCCCACTGCTGCCACAGTGACCACCACGTCGTCGCATCGGAAAGTCGGAAGAAGAACGGGAAGACCGCACTCAGCAAGCTGGCCGGTGGTAAGGCGAACGCGCTGGCGAAAACGTAGTCCACGCCGCCGCGGCGCGACGAGACCAGCGCCCACTCGCCCAAAGGCACCCACTGCACCGCGGCGATGCCCAGGCCACCCGCGACAATCGCGACATACGAGGCGATCGGCCAGTACGCGCTGCGCGTGGCGCCAACCGCGTTGCGGCTCGGCATGAAGGCGCGAAAGAGCGCGTACAGCCCCAGCGCCAACGCCGACATCAGGACCGGCTGCACGTGCAACCCAAGGGCGCCGAGCGCAAAAGCGATCGCGCCCACTGCAGACCATACGAACGCCGATCGCGGCACACGGAACAGCGACCGTTCAAGGCAGGCGAGTGCCGCAGGCAGCCAGACAGCCGAACGCACCACGTTCTCGTGATGCATTTGCGCGGTCACAAAGCTGCCGAAGGCGAACACCAGACCGCCGCCAAGAGCGGGCAGCGGTTCGAGCCTGATGGTTCGCAAGTACGCGTAGGTGAATGCGCCGGCCAGGAACACGTGCAGCACGCGCAGCCAGACCATCGCCACTGGCGCCGTCAACAGCGCCAGGAGCAACGCCTGTGGCGGATACGCCAGCCCCAGCTCGCCGTCAGCGAAGATCGGATACCCCGTGAAGATGCCCGGCAGCCACAGCGGAAAGTTGCCCGCGTGCAGCTGCTGGCTCACCCAGGTCGCCAGCGGGAAGTAGAACAGACGGGTGTCCAGCTCATAGAAGGCAGGGCCGCCGAACAGGCCGTCGCGATGCAGGATCAGCGCGCACACCCCCAGGGCGGCCACCGCGCCAACGTCGACCCAAGTTCGAGTGCCCCTCTGTGAGCGGATAAGTTCCGGTGACTCCCCTGTCCGTGGTGCGTAGTCTCCGAGCGCACTTCTACTCGGACGCACGTCTCACCCCGGGATGAAACCTTTCACAATGTCACGGAGCACGTCTCACCCCGAGATGAACCTCTCACAATGGCGCGGAGCACGTCTCACCCCGAGATGAACCTCTCACAATGGCACCGAGCGCGTCTCACCCCGGGCTGAAACCTGTCACAGAGGCACAGAGCGATCACGTGGCGCGGGCGACAGCCAACACCGACAGCCCAAACGGCAGCGGCACGCGCCGCGGGATCGCCAGCGACTCGATTGCAATCGCGCTTTCGAGCACCGCGTTGATCGGTCCGGGCGGCTGCCACAGGTCCGGCTCCGCATCGTCGGACTCACTGGCGTGATGGAAACGCTCCGCGAGCCGCTTGGCCACGGCCGGCGGGAAGAGCAGCGCGTTGGCCCAGGTCAGCTGCTCGACGGCAAAGCCGGCCGCCTCGAGCTTGCCGCTCACTTCATCGGGCGAATACCGATGCCGCGTATGAACGAGGCGATCATGCTCGCCGCGCAGCCAATCATGCCCCGGTACGCGGAGCAACAACATCCCGTCGTGCTTCAGTACGCGCCGAAACTCCTTCAACGCACAGAGGTCGTCGGCGACGCCGAGGTGGTAGATCACTTCGAAGCTGGCCACGACATCGAAAGTGCCAGCAGCGAACGGCAACTGCTGTACGGAGCCACGAGCGAGACGCTGCAAGCCTCTGCGGCGCGCAGGTTGGAGCGCCTCCCACACGAGGTCGACCCCGACGACCCGGCCGAAACGCTCGAGCGACACCGTCGTACCGCCCGTGCCGCAGCCGGCGTCGAGCAGTTTCAGATCGCGGCGATCGCCCAGCTGCGCATCGAGCACGGCCATGGCGACACGGCGCATGCCCGTGTACCACCAGTGGCGCTCTTCGCGCCGCGCCATGATCGCATACTGCTCACGCTCCATACGCGCGCAGCTGGTCGAGCACGTAATCCACGTCCGCCGTGTCCAGTTCGGGATACAGCGGCAGGCTCAACACCTCGCGCGCGAGGCGCTCCGTAGTCGGCAACCCGCACTGCGCATAGCGCTGATACGGCTTTTGTTGATGTGCGGGGAGCGGGTAATGGACGTCCGTGCCAATACCCCGCTCTGCCAGGTACGCCTTCAACGCATCTCGCGCACGGGTCTGCACGACGAACAGGTGGAAGACACCGTCGCGTGGTGGCGCCTCCAGACCTGCTGGCAAGCCGGCCAGGTAGCGCTCAGCGAGTGCGCGGCGCGTGGCGTTCCACTCGTCGAGGTGGCGGAGCTTCACGCGCAGCATTGCAGCGTGCAGCTCGTCCAGGCGCGAGACCGTGCTGTGCACCTCGCTGACGTACTTGTGGCGCCAGCCGTACATGCGAAACAGCCGCGCCGCGTCGGCCACTTGCGGATCTGACGTCAGGAGCGCACCGGCGTCACCGAGCGCGCCAAGGTTTTTGGTCGGATAGAAGCTGAACGCGGCAGCATCACCCCACGTTCCCACGAGCTTGCCGCCATGCCGTGCTCCATGTGCCTGCGCGCAGTCTTCGAGCACCTTGATTCCGTGGCCGTGGGCACGCTCGACGATTGTGACCATCGGCGCGGCGTGACCATACAGGTGCACCACCACGACGGCGCGCGTGCGCGGCGTCACTCGGCGGTCGATCTCCGCCGGCTCCAGCGTGTGGGTGGCTGGGTCAACCTCACAGAACACAGGCGTGGCACCCGCGGCCACCACGGCTGCGACTGGCGGAACGCCCGCGTTCGCCACCACCAGGACTTCATCGCCCGCCTCGACGCCAAGAGCCAGGAGTCCAATCCGCAGCGCATCGGTGCCGGAACCAAGACCGACAGCCTGAGCCCCTGCCGCGTGGTATGCCGCGAACTCGCGCTCGAACGCCTCGAGCTCCGGGCCCATGAGAAACCAGCCCGAGTCCAGCACGCGGCCGATCGCCGCGTCCAGCTCGCCACGAATAGCCTGCACGCCGGGCGCCAGCACGTTGAACGGCACCCGCCGCGCCGTAATGCCACTCACCATGTAATGGCCCAGGTTCGGGTCATGCGAGAGCGGGCTCGGGCGCGCCCCAGTAATGGGCACGGTTGGCCCGATAGAACTCGATCGTTCGCCTGAGCCCCTCTCGCATGTCGACCTGCGGCCGCCACTTCAGGACGCGGCGGATCTTGCGATCGTCCACGTAAATCGAGCCAATGTCGATGGCTTTGCGCTCCGGCGGGAACGGCACAAGCTCATACCGGCCGGTGCCCGCCACCTCGATGAGCAGATCAGCGAGCTCGCGCAAGCTGATCGGTTCAATCGCGCCTACGTTGAACACCTGCCCATTGGCCGTGTCATTGGCGCCCGCCATCAAGAACGCCTCGACGACGTCGTCCACGTAGGTGAAGTCGCGCAGCTGCAGGCCGTCGCCGAAGATCGTGATGGTTTCACCATCCATCACCTGGCGGATGAGCCAGCCGATCGCGGTCTGGCGGCTGTTCTTTACCAGGAGGCGCGGACCATAGGTATTGGTCAAACGCAACACGCTCGTATGGATGCCGTGCACGTTGTTGTAGAGCACGTGGTAGCGCTCGCCAGCGAGCTTGTTGATGCCGTTGACGTCAACCGGGCTGGGCGGCTGGCGTTCGTCGACAGGCAGCTGCTCTTCCGGTACTCGGCCGTAAATCTGGCGCGTACTTGCGAAAATGACTTTGGTCTGGGGCGCCACGCGTCGGCAGGTATCCAGCAGCGCCAGCTGCGACCGACAGTTGATCTCCAGGTCCGTAAACGGGTCCTGCATCGAGTCGATGTGACTGACCTGACCCGCCAGGTTGAAGATGACCGTCTGGTTGCGCACGAGCCGCTCCATCGCCAACACGTCGCGCACGTCAACGGTGCGCACCGACAGCTTCGGCTCGTCCCGTACAGGCTCGATGTTGAAGGCGTTGCCACCCGTCTCCGGAATCAAGCTGTCGACGACAGTGACGTACGCGCCAAGCTCGAGCAACCTGATCGCCAGGTTCGAGCCGATGAAACCCAGGCCGCCCGTGACCAGGACCGATTTGCCTTCGTAAAAACGCTTCATGCGACTTGCCGCGGTGGCGTGGCAGCGCCCGAGACGTCACGACGTCGCCACACTTTCAGCTTGATCCACAACGTGGTCAGTTCGATCAACGTTCGCGCCACGCGTCCGAAGTTGAAGAACTGACTCTGGCCATACGCTCGAAAGTAGTGGTGCACGGGCACTTCAACGACCTTGAAGCCGCCCTGCTCGACTCGCGTCATCATCTCGACCGTAATACAGCCGCTGCTGCTCTCTAACGGAAAACTCTCCAGAACGTGGCGACGAAACAGTCGAAAGTCGCAGTCCACGTCGCGCAAATGCAAGCCGAACCACCACCGCACAAAGTGGTGATACACCCGGCCGATAATCTTGCGATGCAGCGGGTCGTGGCGCTCGATCTTCCAGCCCTGGACCACGTCGACATCCGGGCCGAGGCTGGCGTACAGCTTTGTCAATTCAGACGGGTCGTACTGGGCGTCGCCGTCCGTGTAAAAGATCAGGTCTTTTGTGGCCCGCGCGAACATGCTGCGCAGGTTGCCACCGTACTGCTGATTGGTCTGATGATGGATGACGTGTAGGCGGGGGTACTTGTCCTTGAGCTCATCCAGAATCATGGCCGAGTTGTCGGTGCTGGCATCGTTGGCGACGAGGATCTCGTAATCGTCCGTGAGTTGGCGCAGCGTGCGATCAGCCGTGATGACGATGCTGGCGATGGTGCCCGCATCGTTGTAGCAAGGAAAGAACGCGGTGATCGACGGGCGGGTAGGCACCACGCAGCCATTGTCCCGGACTCCACTGATCCTGGTCCATACGCGTACGGCCCTCTCTCAGTCTCCGCAGCACTGTTGCCCGACAACAGGTACATTGGATGCGATACGGGTCTAACAATCTATCCGTCAGTCAATCCTCATGGAGGTCGCAAACGGCGTGGTTGTGTTCGTGCGCTCCTTGACGTTGTTCCTGGTCCTCACGCTTACGGCGGGTAGCGCAACAAGCGCGTTCGCCCAGGCGACGGCTACTCCCGCGGCTACGGCTACGGCTACACCGGTTGGCTGCGTCAACCCGACTTCCGGCGTGCACATTGAGCTTGAAAATCCGGCACCTGGCGACACACTGATGACTGGCACGCAGGTCGTCATCAATGGCATCGCCTTCGATACGGGCTCAACCAGCGGCCCTGGGATTTCCTCGGTGTCCGTCTATCTTGGCCCGCGCGACGCGGGCGGCCTGTTCCTCGGAACGGCCATCCTCGGTCAGGCGAACCCGAACGTCCCGTCCTCCTCGCAGTTCGCCACCGCCGGGTTCACCCTGCGCACCCCGGCCCTGCCGGCGGGCAACGGCGGCCGGTCGATCGACGTGTACGCGCGATCACTGGTAGGTAATGCCGAAGGCACCCTGGAAGTGCCAATCTTCCTGAACGCGGCGCCGACACCGGTGCGCGGTCAGGTGCCGACCGCAGTCGTGCCACCGCCGCCGACGTGTACGCCGACGCCCACGCCGGCCGCCACTGCTACGGCGACGCCGGTGCCGCCGCCTGCCGCACCAACGGCTCCACCTACCGCCACACGGTCATCACTCTTCGCAACCTCGACGCCGATACCGCTGGCACCAGCACCGGCGCCTGCCGCGCCTGCCGCACCACCCGCGGCTGCGCCCGCACCGGCTGCCGCGGCGCCCGCCGCCGTTTCGCCTGCCACTGCCCAGACAACCGCGCCACGCGGTGGCGGCATCCCCTCGGAGCTGGGCCTGTTGATTCTGGCCGTGGGTAGCGTGGTCGTCGGCGGCGGGCTGGCCCTGCGTCGCCGCGAACGCCGCCGCTAACGAGTCCTGCTGCAGAGAAGCCTATTCAGGAAGGATTCTTTGGTCCTGGTTTTGACCTGCAACTGCGAATGGGCCGTCGGGCGAACGCACCTAATGCCTACACGCTGTAGAAGAGAAGATCTTCTCTTACGAAGAGAAGCAGAAGTAGTCACGTAGCGTGAAGCGGCGGCCCAAGCCGAGCCAGGTCGCGCTCGCGATCGGGCTCGGCATCCTGCTGCTGGGCGCGGCCGTCGAGCTGGTGCCGTGGTTCCAGGCTGCGCAGTGGCAGGCTTCACCTGAAGCCGCGCGCGCTGAGCGCAACGCCGCCGCACCAACAATCGTGCCTATCCGTGCGAACGTCGCACCCACCGCGGTTCGGGTCCAGGCACCCACGGCCCAACCACGCGCAGTGCACCCGCCCGCGGTGAGCACCCCGGTCGGTGTTGCGGCTAACGCACCTCCGCTCAGCACGCCGGTCGCCGTGGATGCAGACATCGCCCCACCGCCAACACCGACTCCGTCTGCCTCCGACCTGCGCCTCACCTCCAGCGCGTTCGTGTTCGACGACCCACCCGAGCCAGGCGCGCACGCGCACCTCGACCTCACCGTCGCCAATCCGACTGACCGCGCGGGTGAACCGGTCGTGGTCGCCATCCCAGCAGCGTGGCTGGCCGGCTATCGCATCGACGACGTAACCCCCGCGCCCCAGAGCGGCGAGCAATCGAATGGCGCGCTGCACCTGACCTTCGACGGTCCCGCCGCAAACGACGAAATCGCCATCAAACTCGAGTTCAGCACGACCGATGAGGTCATCGATTCTCCCGACGTCACCGTGACGGACGCGGACGGCCGCAGCGTTGGCCAAGCCCATCCAGCGACGCAGGCGCCGGCTGCGAGCCCCGGTCCCGTCTACTCGCTGGATATTCCGCGTTTGAAACTGCATTCCGGTGTCGTGCAGGTGGAGTGGGAACCGCCGCTGTTCGTCGTCGGTCAGGTCAGTACCAGCGCCTGGGTCACCAAGGGCAACAGCGTGCTGGTCGGCCATGTCCGCGGGGCGGCCGGCTACAACGTCTTCATCCACCTCGACCAACTGGAGCCAGGTGACGAGATCGTCGCGAACTCGCGCGGCACGCCGTACACCTTCGTCGTTACCGACAAGCAGCAGCTCCCAGAGGACGACCTCTCACCGACCGAACCCACGCGCGCCGCGCGCCTGACGTTGATGACCTGCGCGGGCGACTGGAACCCGCTGACCCAGGACTATTCGGACCGACTCTGGGTTACCGCGGAGCCGAAGAAGCAGGACGAGGCCACGCCACCGCCCGCGCAAGCGCATCCACCCCAAGCGGCTGCCCAGTAACGCGCTCCACGAGCACCGACCACGGGTAGCGCGCGCCGGGCAGAAACAGCTCGTTCTTGATGAACGCGCCCGCGCGCGCACGGCCGGGCCACCAACCCCCGAATTCCGCATCAAGCCGCTGCGACAACTGCTTGGCAAACAGCTGCCCGAGCAGATACTTCTGGTAGTAAACCGGCGCCGTCGCCACGTGCACCTTGGCGGCCCAGTCTGGCTCGTTGCGGCCTTCCGGCCGCGGCACCAGCTGGTAGCGCTCCTCCAGGTCCCACCACAGCTGGTTCAGATCGCGGTCGGGATCGGCATAGAAGTGGCGCTCGAAGTGCACGATCGTCAGGCACCAGCGGACGAACGCCAGCAGCGACGCCGCGTCCTGCGCGGCCAGTTGTGGCCCGAGCGCGTCTGCTTGCTCGCGCGGTCGGCCGAGCATTTCGCGTAGCCACGCCGGATTCGCAGTGGGTTGTTCGCAAAACATCGCGAAGCCTTCGTTGAGAAAGCCTTGCGGATCATCGCGCAAGTCGTACGGCAGCTCTGTGCGATCGATGCCGTCCTGGTAGATGGTGTGGCCAAGCTCATGAAGGAGCGTGTTCATCCAGCGCGCGTTGCGCTCGACGTTCAAGAACGTACGTACGTCGCCTTCGCGGTCGATATCCACCGCGTACGCGTGCTGGTTCTTACCCTTGCGCGGATACAGATCGCTGCGAGCCAGAATCGCGTCGATGTTGCGGAAGCCGAGCTGGCGGTAGCTGTCGGCGGCAAGCTCCACCACGTCGCGGTCCGCGTACAGCGGATCGGCCGGCGGGGCGAACACCTCGGGTGTCTCCTGAAAGAACGGATCCGCGTAGTGCCACGGCCGCAAATCCCGCTGCGCAACCTTGAATCGCCGGGCCAATTGACGGTCGAGGTCCGCCTTCATGGCCTTGAACGGCTTCTGCGTGGCGCGCTCGACAGCATCGAGAGTCTCGATCAGGGCGGCCGGGTCCAGCTCATCCAGTTGTAGTTGCGCGTGCCAGTAATCCTTGAAGCCAATCGCCCGCGCGGCCTCGTTGCGGAGGTGAGCCAGTTGGCGCAAATCGTCCGAGACGACAGAGCCAATCTGCTTGCGGGCCAGCCAGGCCGCCTCCACCCGAGCCGAATCCGTTGAGATGCGCAACACATCTTCGAGCTCGTTGTCCGAGGCAGCATGGCCATCAAACGTTGCCCGAAAGGTGCTGTACGTCTCCTGAATGTCCGCCTCCGCACTCGTTATGCGATCCAGGATGTCGATGGGTGCCTGCTTGGCTCGATACGCCAGGCACAACCGCTCGAGGCGACGTCGCGTCAGCCCATCGAGATCACTGGCTTGAAGCAGTCGCTCGAGTCGGCGCAGCACGGTCGGGCGCGAATAGTGGCGATTCACGGCTCGATCGGCGGCTTCCATGCGTTGATAGTCGACGCGGCGGCCCGAAAGCGACGCGGTCCACCATGCTCGACTCGCGCGCGGCAAGGCGCGCCGCGCCCAGGTTTCCTCGTCCGCGAGCACGCTCGCGGCACTAGACGTCGTTTGGCTCACCCCTAGAGATAGAGTACCTGAGAGGCCTTTTAGGAAGGCTTCGAGAAGGCTACGCCGAAATGCGCCGGTTTCGCCGCCGATTGCTCACGTTGCTCGTGCCCCTGGCGGTTCTTGCCGTCCTGGTCGCTGCGGGCGTGATGTGGGCGGATCAGCAGAGCGCCAGGGCGCGGCTCGCCGAGGCTGAGCTGCAACCCGCGTTGGTTCGCGCCGATGCCGCCGAAGCGCGGGCCGCACGCGCCGAGGCGTCGCTGACGGCGATCGCCCAGAACCAGCTCGTGCAAGCCGCCGCCACCGCGACCGCCGTCTCGCAAGCAAGCGAACCGCAGCGCGCCTTGGAGCGGATTCTTGGCCGCCTGTTCGCGGTTTTTCAGGACCCCACTGGTTCGGGTTACGACCAATTGTCCCAGGTGTTTTCTGAAGCAGCACTGCCGACCGTCAAACTCGAGGCGGACTATCTGCGCGGCTCGGGCCTGCACCTCGGTGGTGCGTCGACCTTCAACGTGGATGCCTCACCGCCGCAGCAGACAGCTCCCGACCGCGCCCAGGTTCACACCAACGAACGCTGGCTGTACGACGAACGCGACGACAACGATCAACGCCAGCGCTGTTTCATCGAGGACAGCGATCAGACGTACACCATGCTGCTCCAGGGCCCTACCTGGACTGTCGACGACATCCAGCTCGGTGGCACCCACCGCAGCGACTGCCCTCCGGGGACATAGGGCGTCCTGGGAGAAGGTCCCCTGTGATGAGTCATCCCACGTTGGAGCAACTGAACGCCAGTGGCCCGACCGACTTCGCCTCCGCGCTTCGATCCCTGTTCGAGACAGCGCCACCTCTGCTTGACGCCCTCTACGCGCAGCGGCCGTTCGCTTCGTACGCCGCGCTGATCGACACCGCCGAAGGACTTGCGCAGTCCATGTCGCTGCAGCAGCAGGTTGAGGTACTCGGTGCCCATCCGCGTATTGGCGCTGCGCCAACCATGTTGTCAGCCGCTTCGCTGCGTGAGCAAGGCGGCGCCAGCACGGTCGATACTGAACTCGCCGAGTTGAACGATCAGTACGAGCGCAAATTCGGCTTTCGTTTCGTCGTCTTTGTGAACCGGCGCCCAAAGACGGAAATCGTCTCGGTGCTCAAGGAGCGTTTACAGCACTCGCGTGACGAAGAGTTGGCGACTGGACTCCGTGACATGTTCCGCATCGCCCGTGATCGCCTCGCCACCGACGCCTGACCTGGGCCTGTTCGGGCCACACAGCACGGTCTGGCACGTGGATCGTGAGATCGCTGTGCTCCTCGGCAGCGGATCCCGGGCGCTCATGCTCCAGGTCGCACATCCAAAGGTCGCCGCGGCGGTCGACGCGCATAGTCGCTACCGTTCCGATCCGCTCGGGCGGCTGCGCGACACGCTCAACTCGATTTATGGCTTCACTTTCGCGAGCATGCCCGAGGTGGACCGTATCCTCGGCCACATTCACCACCTGCACACGCATGTGCGCGGCCGGACTGCCGGCGGCGAGCCGTACACCGCCCTGGATCCGCACCTGCTGCTCTGGGTTTACGCCACCCTGATCGACAGCTCGCTGCTGGCCTATGAGACGTTCGTCGCGCCACTCACCCTGGCCCAGCGCGAGCAGTACTACGCCGACCTGCGCCGCGTCGGACCGTTGTGGGGCATCAGACCATCCGACTTCCCGGACACGCTCGTTGGCCTGCGTTTTTGGATGGCGGACCGCATCCGATCTGGTGAAGTGCACGTGTCACCCCAGGGTCGTTACGTTGGGCGCTTCCTCCTGGAGCCAAAAGGCTGGTGGCTGCCACCGCCTGCCGCGCTCTTGCTGCGCCAGTCCACGGTCTGGCAGCTACCGCCGTCGCTTCGTGAAGGATTCGGGTACTCGTGGGGCCCGCGTCGCGAAGCCGCCATGCGGTCGCTGGCAGCGCTTTCACGCGCCATCGTCCCGCGCTTGCCGCACGCACTGCGCGACCTTCCGACCGCGCGCAGCGCTTACCGCCGCGTCAGGCGCGCTGAGGCCAGAGCCGCGGCCGGCGGGGTCGTGCCGGGCGCACTGCCACCTCGGTGATCTCGGTCAGCGGATCGTCGCCATCGCGCAGTGCGATCGTCCCGGTCTTCTGTCGGACGAACTGATTCGGATACGCGGCGATGACCGTGTCCGCCGACGCTGGCCCGATGATCTTTCCGTACAGAAACGACCGGATTCGCCAGATGGGCTGCGGTCCCTCGCGGCCAAGGAACTCGGCGATCGCTTTAGCGACGCGTTCGTGTTGCTGCGCAGCCCCAACCCCGCCGCTCCGACCCAGCCCGATCGCAACCGCTGGGGCCGTTGACCCGGGCGTCCACGACTTGGCCAGCCCGCACAGAATGTCCACGTCCAGCGACGCCAACTTGAAGCGATCGGCGTCCGACTGCACGAACAGCTCAGGATTGCGCGTGAGCCACGTGCGCACGTACTGATCGTTGATGTGATACTGGCGCGGCAAGCGCCGGTTGACCTCGGTCGTGAGCGCCGAAATGCGCGCGCTGCCAAGCTTCTGCAACGCCCCGATCAGGCCGTTCAATGCTCGAATGTGGCGATCATCGACGCCCGGCACCGGGGTATCGGGCAGGTAGAACGTGCCGTCCTCGCGCTGCACCGCGGGGCCAAGGATCTGTACGCGCTCCGCGACATTGACGTCCGGATACAGAGCCCGATCGGCAGGCGGTAGCGCTGCCTGCAGCTGTCGATTCAACTGCTCGGGCGACAGGTCGCCGTAGCGGCCAATCGTCGCGATGACCATTTCGTCGAAGTGGGCGATCCCACCCGGCTCGACGAATGTTCGCCCGGCAGCCTCGGCCGCCAGGCGGCTTTTCTCTCGCATCAGCCAGGCGACCAGCCGCGTGAAGTTCGCGCGGGTCTTCGGGTACAGCGACGCGACCACCTTCTGCAGGCGCTCGTCCTCCCAGCCGAGGCCGTACTGCGCACACAGCGCTTCGAGTCGCCAGCAGGCCTCCAGGCTCGCAGGCTGCGACAGCAGCAGGTTCAGCGCGTGGCGCTCCAGGATGGGCACCTGGTCGGCCGGGCACCCCAGTGCGGCGGCAACCTCCTCGATTGTGTAAACGCGATCGTTTGTACCGGTGCGCAGCACCACGGTTTCGCGTTCGTAGCGTGGCAGCTGATTGACCGTCTGCACGACGCCGTCGAACAGGTCCTCACCTTCGTGTGCTGCGGGCAGCATCGGCCGGCGCGGCGCATCGGCGATATCCAGCGCGAACATGATGGCTGCGCGCAGCTCGGCCAGCGTGCGCGGGGCGATGTCCGGGAGGCTCATCACCTGCTCGGCAGACAGGCTCGTGACCTCACGCACCTCATGGAGTCCAGCGTTCTCCAGCACGTGCCGAGTGCGTTCGTCCAGGCGCAAGTCGTCGAATCGCCGATTGGCGATCTCGTTCGATTCGCCAGCGACCTGCTCAACCATCTCCGTGAGCGCCTGATGCTCCTGCGCAATCGTGGTGCTCGTGGGCGTTGGACCCACGGGTCGTGCGGTGCGCCGCCTGGTCCGTCGGCGCGTGAGCGCCCGAATGGGGCGCGGCGCCCGTGCCGGCGCCGTTGGGTCGCTCAGTCGTTCAAGCTCTGCCCGCAGCTCCCCCGCCAGCCCGAACGCATGCTGATACCGTGCGTCCTCGCGAACCTGCTCGCGCAGCTCGCGCTCAATGTCCTGCAAGGACGAAATCAAAATCTCAACCGCGACTATTGAAACCGCCACCGCCATGCCGCGCCCCTTGTATCACCGTTGAGTTCAGATTGTTGAGCCGCGGTTGTAAAGATTCAGGTCGCGAACAGGTTGAGGCTGGCGTAGCATGGCTCAACCGTGAACGACGACGACCCGGCGCGGCTTGCGATTTTGGCCGAGTTGCGCCGTTGCGCCGTCGAGATCTACGGCGAGGAGCGCGCCGCCGAGGCCACGCTGCAGACCGCGCTCGCGTCAGCCGCTTCGGTCGTCTGGCGTGTGAGCCAGGAGTCGCTCGGGCCATCCGGCGACGAGCCATGACAGAATCGTCGACGGCCACCGCGCTGCACGCGTTGTCGGCATCCGAGGCTGCGGCCTTGATCCGCTCGCGACAGCTCTCTCCCGTCGAGCTGGTTGAGGCCTTGCTAACGCGCGCGGCGGCGGTCGACGCGAAGGTGCAGGCCTGGGCGCGTCTCGACCCCGATCGCGCAGTAGCCGCCGCGCGAGCAGCCGAGGCAGCCCTGTCCTCCAAAAGCGAGCTCGGACCACTGCACGGTGTGCCGTTCGGCGCCAAGGACATCTTCGATTCAGCCGACCTGGTCACCTCGGCGAGCTTCGCCCCGTACAACAGCCGGGTGCCGTCGGCCGACGCGCAGCCGATTGCGCGACTGAAAGCCGCCGGGGCGATCCTGCTCGGCAAGATGGTGACGACGCAATTCGCCTACGCCGATCCCTCGCGCACGCGCAACCCGTGGCATGACGATCGCACCCCGGGCGGCTCGAGCAGCGGCTCCGCGGCCGGTGTGGCGGCGCGACTCATCCCCATCGCCTTCGGCAGCCAGACCGCTGGCTCAGTGCTGCGCCCGGCGGCATACAACGGCGTCGTCGGGTTCAAACCAACCTACGGTCGTGTCAGCAAACGGGGCGTGCTGCCGCTGGCCTGGAGCCTGGACCACGTCGGTCTCCTCGCTCGTTCGGTCGCGGATTGCCAGCTGGTTCTCGGCGCCATCGCTGGCTACGACCCATCCGACCCGCACTCGGATCCAACGCAACCGCCCTTCGTTGCCGATGGGCCGCGCACGACGCCACCCCGGTTAGGTCTCGTCCGCGAAGCGCTCGAGCAATCCACAGCACGCCTGCGTGAACACGTCCTCGGAGTGGCGGCACGCTTCGAGCAGGCGGGAGCCACCATTCGCGAGGTCTCATTTGGCGAACCGTTAGAGCTGATCCTGGCCGTGCAACAGGTCACCATGCAGGTCGAGGCCTCGGCGGTGCACTGGCAGATGCTCGAGCAGTTTCCCGGCGCGCATCAACCGCGCCTGCGCGCTCTCGTCGAGGCAGGGCGGCTGTTGCCCGGCGTGAGCTACTTGCACGCGCAGCGGCTGCGGCGCCGCATCCGCCATTCGATCGGCGAGGGTCTGCGTGACGTGGACGCGCTGCTGCTGCCGACCGCTGTCGACGTGGCGCCTGGCCGCGAAACCACTGGCGACACCTCGTTGCAAGCGCCTTTCAGCCTGGTCGGATTTCCGAGCATCACACTGCCAAGTGGCGTCTTGCAGCCGGAAGGGCTGCCACTTGCCGTCCAGCTGGCGTGCCTGCCATGGCGCGAAGCCGAGCTGTTTGGCGCCGCAAGCTGGTGTGAGGCACGACTGCCAGCGATGCCGGCGCCACCCGCGTTCGCCTGACCGAGACTAGCAGTCCGTGCGGTGGGGTGTGCCACTGAGCGTGATGTCCTCCACGCGCCAGCCGGCGGCAATACGGCGCAACGTGTACGCCTGGTCGCTGTCCTCGCGCACGCAGCGCACGTGGCGCTCCTGACTGTCCACCTCGTCGTACGTCCAGACCTCGTGCGTGTTGATGGTCGTATCTCCGGTCGGCCCAACGCTCGACGACACCACCGTCAGCTCATACGGCGTACCGCCCTCCAAATGCAGGCCGCCTGAGATGAGGTGCTCGGCCTCCGTGCGCTCGAAGCTCAGCGCGTCCGCGCTGAATGCATCGGTCAACGCTTTGAGCTTGCCCTCGCTGGGATCCTTGTAAGCCTCAAAGACCAGGTCGAGCGACCTACGCAACGCGAGCTCCGGCTCGTTGTTGCCTGCCGTTGCGGTCGCGGTCGCCGCTGCGGCCACACGGGCAATCGCCGTCAGCGAAGCTTCGGCAGCCACCAGCTGCGTTTCGGCAATGTCCGCGCGATCTTCCGCCAGGCGACGCGCAGCATCTTGCTGGCGGGCCCACACCGCCACGGCCACCACTGCGCCGAGCAGAATGAGGACCACGATCAATGGAAAGACCCGTCGCAGGGGATTGGGCTCGACACCCGCGACGCGCATAACCGTTACTCATTCAAGCATGTTCGTCCGTTTGAACGTCCGCGCGGTGACGCCTCTCGTGACGTCAGTGGCCGTACTGGGCTGGCTCACGTTCGGTGGACTGGCCGCGTACGCGAACAGGTTCGGCCCGCCCTGGCAGTCGCGCGTAACCGCGGATTCGACCGCGTTGTACACGCAGCCGGATAAGTCCTCGGCTCCGGTTGGGCCACTCGCGCGCGGCCAGCTCGTGGTCGTGGTCAACGAGTCAACTGCTACAGACGGCACCGCCTGGACGCAGACGCCGGACGGTTGGCTGCCGTCCGACCAGGTCAGCGAGGAAATCCAGCCCTGGGTCGGCGAGGTCTCCGTACCGAGCGTCTCGATCTACGCGCGACCGAGCTCCAGCGAGCCCATTCGGCGGACCGCCAAACAGGGCGACCTGTTGCGCGTGACCGGCGCGTCGCCGGGCATCGAGGGTGACACCAACGTGTGGTGGTCAACCACCGAGGGCTACGTCGGGCTGCACACGCTGCGCGAGTCGACCTCCGATTGGGCCACCGGCTGGAGCATGCCCTCAGGCGACGAGGCGCCGGGCGGCTGGTGGGGCGGGTTGCGCTCGCAGGCCAACGTGCGCGCGGGGCCGAGTACCAAGGCGCCGATCGTCGGCACGCTGGTGCCAGGCGATCGCGTCAAGGTACTGGAATCAGTTACGGGCGATGCTGTTTCAGGCAACTCGACGTGGTACCGCATTGACGGCGGCCGCTACGCCGGGGCGGTCGTGCACTCCTCTCTGATCGCGAAGATGGCGGAGCCGAAGCAAGTCATCGCGCTTCGGCCCGCTGACGCGCCGGACGGCCTGGGCACCATCGTCGTATCGAGGTCCGCGTCGACACTTACTTACCTCGATCCGACTGGAGCACCCACCTTTACCACCTACGTCTCGCTGGGGCGGGCGGGTGTGGATACGCCCGAAGGCGAGTACTCGACCATGGGGAAATACCGCTTCGACAACATGACGTCGGCGTCAGTCTCGGGCGCCGACCACGAGTACTACCTGCCCAACGTGCCGTTTGTGCAGTACTACCTGGATGGCGGTTACGCGATTCACTCGACCTACTGGCACGACCAGTTCGGCCAGGTGGAAAGCCAGGGGTGCATCAACCTGACCTGGGCCGATGGCGCCTATCTCTTCGGACTGACCCAGCCGACAGTTGCGCAGGGTGACGTGGCGCGGTGGGCTATCGGCGACCTGAAGGCGACACCCGTCGTGATCGTCCAATAAGGCGTTCGTTCAGGCGCTTTCGACGAGCCCCGCGCGGATGGCGTACTTCACCAGCTCGGTCTGGCCATGGAGGCCGAGCTTCGTCATGATGCTCGCCCGATGGTGCTCCACCGTCTTGGTGCTCAGGCACAGCAAGCCCGCGATCGCGCGCGTCGAATGACCCTCGGCCGCGAGCTGCAGGACTTCGCGTTCGCGCGGGGTCAGCCGTTCGTGTGGCTCCGAGACCGCGTCCTCCGACGCGTGTATGCGTGACAGGTAATCGTCGATGACGCGCCGCGCAATCGACGGGTGGAGATACGCCTGGCCGTCGTGCGCCGCGCGGATCGCCGCCGCGAGCTCCGTCGCCGCGTTGCGCTTCAGCACATAGCCAGCCGCACCGGCGCGCAACGCTTGCACCACGTAGGCCTCGCTGTCGTGTACCGACAACACCACCACTTCGGTGGACGGTAGATCACGTTTGATCTGCCGGATCGCCTCGACACCGTTCAGCCGCGGCATCGTCAGGTCAACCACGGCCACATCGGGCCGCAGCTGGGTGGCTAGCTGGACGGCTTCTTGGCCGTCCTCGGCTTCGGCCACGACTGCGATGTCGCCCATTGCTTCCAAGCACAGGCGCACGCCCTGGCGGACGATGGTGTGGTCGTCGGCCAGCAGCACGCGGATCACAGCGGCACACTCACCTGCACCAGCGTGCCGCGCGGCGAGACCGGGGTCGCAACGAACGTGCCGCCCAGCAGCCGTGCACGTTCGCGCATCCCGAACATGCCCAGATGCTCCCCATCTGCGCTCGGCGCCGCACCCAGGCCGATTCCGTCGTCACGCACCTCCAGGGTTACGCCTGACTCGTTGCGCCGTAGTCGCACCTGGACCGACGCTGCCCGGGCGTGGCGGATCGCGTTGGTGAGCGCTTCCTGGGTGATCCGGAAGAGCGCCGTCTCCACCTGCGGCGGCAACCGGGCATCGGACGCGTCGTCGAAACCTGTCACGGTGAGCTGGGCAGCCATTCCAGACCGCTCCTCGATCGACCGCACGTACTGCCGCAAGGCCGCCACCAGGCCGAGGTCATCCAGCACGGACGGGCGTAGCTCCAGTGCGAGCTTGCGGACTTCGTCGAGCGTTTGCGCGGCAAGGTCCCGCAGGTTGGAAATCAGCTGGCGCGGCTGGATCGGCAAGTCGCTGGCATAGACTTCGGGCATGCTGGCGAGGCCGCGTTCGAGTCCGATGATGACCGCGGTCAGCGCCTGACCGGCTTCGTCGTGCAGCTCGCGCGCGACGCGCCGCCGCTCTTCCTCCTGCGCCATGATGACTTGCGCAGCGAGGCGCTCGGCTTGGTCGGTCTTCTCGCGGATGGTCGCGGCATCCGCTTCGAGCCGATCCCACAGCGCATTGACGTCCACCACCAGCGCAGCCACATCCGGGTCAGTCAGCGGAGCCAGGCTTGCGCGCGCGGAGTGATCCCCCGCGTTGAAGCGGCGGGTGGCCTCACGCAGCGAGTGGATCGGTCGGAAGGTCTCGCGCAGAAGCAGCATGGTGAGGCCCGCGGACAAGCACAGCGCCGCCAGCACAAGCACCGCATGCGTAAGCGGTGTAAAGCTCCCGCTCAGCACCAGGCGCTGTGTCAGCCACGTGCCGACCAGGGCACCGCCCAACACCACAACGAGGTTGACCCCGAGCAGCCGCCAGAAGAGCGGCAACTTCAGCCACGCGGCATTGAGCCCGTGCACGCTGCGCGACGCACGCTGCGCCGAAGCCGTGGACGGTGAGAAGAGCGCCTCGGTCACGCGGTTACCAGCGGAACTCCACCGTCCCAGAGGGTTTTGGTGGATTCGCTCCTGCCGCGATGGTCGACGCCTGTGGCAGCTGCGCAGCTTCCCACGTCGAAAGCAGCGCTGCCAGGAACGGCTGATCGCCTTCAACCAGGCGCGCCTCCCGCGGTGAGTCTTTCAGCACGCGCAGCTTGCTGGTCAGCTCCGTGGCATCGTTGTCGGACTCCTGTTGCAGGCGCTGCACCAGTTGCAAGCGTCGCACGAGTCGCAGCCTCTCCGCTTCAATTTCTGGAGGCCTCGGCCGTCGCCGATGTTGCGCGTCGAAGCGACGTATCCAGGTTTGATGAAGCTGCGCTGCTTCAGTCAGAAACCGCTCCGGCGAGAGCGGTTCTCGATTGGGCTGCACGTCCGTCTTTGCAAAAGATACCGTACCGTCCGTATGCAACCTCCCGGTCCCAGGCGGGTCCTGGTCGCGGTCGTTACCGGTCCAGAGGGCGACCTGATCCAGGCCTGGCGTGAGCGGTATGACACCAAACAGGCCGCACGCCTGCCGCCGCATCTCACCGTGTGCTACCGACCGCCGGATGCGCCGCTCAACGACCTGGAGGCGCAGGTTCGGCATGCATTCGACGAACCCGTGCAGGTACGTCTCGGTCCCGTCTTCGTGCTCGGCCACCCGGAGGCCCCCTTGGCCGTTGGCGTGCACGAAACAGATGCACTCGATGCGGCGCGACGCCGCCTCTTCGACGGCACGTACGTGCAGATGGGCGGACGTCACGAATGGCCGTGGCACATCACGTGTATCCGCTATGGCTACAAGCGCGACCGCGAAGAACTGCTGGCCACCGCCGCGCGAGAACTCGCCCTCGACGCCGCCTGGCTGATCGACCGGATCAGCTACCTCGAACTACGCGACGGCCGCTATCAGCCGGTGGCCGAGTGGGACCTCAGCCGTGTCGCCCCAGGACGTGGAACTTGACGAAGTTGGTATGCACGCCCACCTCGAAGGGGTGTGAACCCGTGATGACCACCGTGTCCGCGGGTTCGGCGCGCTCGTGCTCGATGAGGTAGCGCTCCATGGCCTCGATGTTTGTTTCGAGGTCATCCGCGAGCTGGTGATGGACTGGCGTCACGCCCCACCACAGGGCGAGCCGGAGGGCGACCTCGGCGTCCGGGCTGAAGGCGAAGATCGGCACGTGGCCGCGGCCGCGTGAGAGCAGCTCCGCGGTAAGGCCAGAACGCGTAATGCCGACGATGGCCGAGGCCGCGAGGTCTTCGGCCAGGACACGCGCGGCGTGAGTCACCGCCGCCGCGTAGCCGCGCGGCCGTTCGTCGCGACTGCGGCCCGACGGCATCACGTCCGAGCTTTCGGCGGCGCGCACGATGCGGTCCATCATGCGAATCGCCGTCACCGGGTGGCGCCCAGCCGCGGTTTCAGCAGAGAGCATTACGGCATCGCTGCCATCCCAGACGGCGTTAGCCACGTCGGTTGCCTCCGCCCGGGTGGGCGTCTCTTCGGTGATCATCGACTCCAACATCTGCGTCGCGGTGATGACTGGGATGCCGCGATGGTTGGCGCGCTGGATGATGCGTTTCTGGAGCATCGGCACCTGCTCGGGCGCAAGCTCCACGCCGAGGTCACCACGCGCCACCATCACGGCGTCCGCCACCTGCATGATCCCATCGAGATTGTCGATCGCTTCACCCTTCTCGAGCTTCACCACCAGCGGCGTGGTTCGACCGAGGCTGCGCATCAGCTCGTGCGCTGCCCGAACTTCGTCGGCGGACCGCACGAACGACAGCGCCACAAAGTCCACGCTGAGCTCCTGAAGCCCAAAGGCCATGTCCGAGCGGTCTTTGTCGGTAACGGCTGGGGCGGACACCGCCACCCCCGGCAAGTTGATGCCCTTGTGCTCGCCCAGCGGGCCGCCCTCCTCGACGCGCGCGCGGACCTCACCGTCGGTGCTGTCCAGCACCGTCAGGCGGATCTTGCCATCGTCCAGCAGCACTCGGTCGCCGGGCCGCACATCGTGGGCGAGGTGCTCGTACGTGCAGCCGACTCGTTCGGCCGTCCCAACCACGTCGTGCGTTGAGATGGTCAACTCCTGGCCTTCGCGCAGCTGCACTGGTCCGCCGCCGACGAGCGAACCGACGCGGATCTTGGGCCCTTGCAGGTCCTGCATGATCGCCACGCACCGTCCAACCGCTCGGGCCGCTTCGCGTATCGCCGCCGCGCGTCGCGCATGTTCGGCTTGCGTCCCATGTGAGAAGTTGAGCCGCGCAACATCCAGCCCCGCCCGCACCAGCTGGAGCTCCAGTCCATCCGTCGCAGGGCCCAGCGTGGCAACGATCTTGACTCGGCGGATGCGTTCCATCAGAGACGGCCGTCCTGGATGCGGCCCACGCGGCTGAACAGCTTCTGAGTTGTTTCGTCCATCGGCAGCCGACTCGCCTTGCAGACCCGCTGCGCAAGGTCACGTGCATCCTGCCAGCCAGGTAGCGGCGCCCCGATGAGCACGTCGCCATCGGGCTGCGTCAGGCAGACCTGCCAGCCGTTCGCCGAAGCGTGGTGCGTGCCGCGTGTCAGCGGCACGACTCGCACTGACCTGGCCCCCGCGAGCATGGCGCGCGCAAACGTCTGATCGCGCTCATGCTCTGCCACCACGACGGCGTCATCCTCAACCCACACCAGCCACTCACGCTCAGTACCCGCAGGAACCGAACCACGACGGCGTAGCCAGTCGAGAAACGCCACGACTGTTATTATCGCGTTCGGAGGGCGGCCCCCATCCCCACGATCGCCGATATCACCATCAACATCGATCCCACGCTGCTGAAGTGGGACGGTGTGCCAGTCCAGATCACGTGGCACGGCTTTTTCACCGCCGTCGGCACACTGGTTGGCATCTGGCTGGCGGTACGCTGGGCGGTTCGGGCTGGCTACACCGAGGACGACACGTTTTCGGTCGCGATGTGGGGTGTCATTGGGGCGATCATCGGGGCGCGCCTGTTCCACGTCGTCGATCAGTGGGACTTCTATTCGAAGGACCCGATCCAGATCATCAAGATAAACGAGGGTGGCCTGGCCATCTACGGCACCATCGTCGGCGGCCCGGTGGCAGGCGCGCTCTACGCCTGGCGCAAAGGCCTGAACGTCGCCCGCCTGGCTGATGTCGCCGCACCGCCGCTGATCCTTGGCATGGCCATCGGCCGCATCGGCGACATCATCAACGGCGAGCACCACGGCGCCCACGTGCAGGGGTTCCCGCTGGCCGTGGTCTATACCAACCCGAATACGCTCGGCGAGATCGGCGTGCCCGTTCACCTGGCCGTCGGCTATGAGCTGGTGCTCGACTTGCTGATCTTCGCAGCGCTCGTGTGGCTGGTGCGTGGCGTCATCCGATCGCGCAGCAGTGGCCGATTCCGTTTCAACTGGGGCCCGCGCTACCCGCGCGACGGCATGCTGTTCTGGACGTATCTCGGCCTGTATTCGCTTTGCCGGTTCTTCATTCAGTTCTATCGCGTGGACACGCCGTTCGCGCTGGGACTGAGCCAGGCGCAGCTGCTGTCGGTGCTCTCAGCGATGGTCGCCGTCTGGGCGCTCGTATTCCAATACCAGCGGTATCGCCGCTATGGGCCGGAGCACGGGCCCGCCATGCGCGTGGCCGCACCGGCCACCACTCCCGAAGCTACAGCTCCATCCGCGGTGTCCGAAGCCGCGGCCGACGAAAGCGACGACGCCGGCGCAAAAGTCGCCGATCGCGCGCCGCTGTCCGGCTAGCCTGCGTCGATGCCGCGAGTCGCCGCCGAGCGGTTGCACCAGATCGGCAAGGCCCTGCTGGTCGCAGCCGGCGCCTCGCCAGATGAATCCGGAGTCGTCATGCACCACTGCATCGACGCCAACTTGGCTGGCCACGATTCGCACGGGATCATCCAGATTCCCACCTACATCGACCGCATCCAGGTCGGCCATATCGTGCCCGGCGCGCCGTGGACCATCGAGCAGGAATCGGCCACAACCACGGTCATCGATGGCCACTGGGGGTTCGGCTACACGGTCACCGAACGCGCGATGCAGTTAACCATCGACAAGGCACGATCGGCCAATGTCGCAGCCACGACCGTCTTTCGGCAGGGCCATATCGGCCGCCTGGCGAGTTACACGTTGATGGCGGCGCGCGCGGACATGATCGGGCTCATTACCGCTGACTCCGGCCGGTCCGCGAAGCAAGTCGCGCCATTCGGCGGTCGCGAACCTCGCCTGGGCACCAATCCCCTGTCCATTGCCATCCCGTCCGACCTGGAGGGACCGCTCTTTCTGGACATGGCCACCGCCGCGGTCGCCGCGGGCAAAATCTCACTCGCGGTTTCGCGCAACGAGGCCGTTCCCGAAGGGTGGCTCATTGACGCGTCGGGCCGTCCTACCACCGATCCTGGTGATTTGCGGCGTGGAGGCGCGCTCCTGCCGCTCGGCGGCACTGAAGGCTACAAGGGCAGCGGCCTGTCAGCCATCGTCGAGATCCTGTGCGGCTTGCTCACGGGGCTCGGCTTTGGCATCGACCCCAGTGGTCGCCACAATGACGGCTGCTTCCTCGCCGTCTTCAACGTCGCGGCATTCCGGCCGCTCGCCGACTTCAAACGCGAAGTGGCTGAATTCGCGCGCTATTTGAAGAACACGCCCGCGGCCGAGGGTTTCTCCGGTGTCCTCTACCCCGGCGAAATCGAGCACCTGCGCGAGCAGGATCGCCGTGCCAACGGCATCGACGTCGAAGACGCGACCTGGAACAAGCTGCGCTCCCTGGCCGAGCAGTACGGCCTGACAAGCGAACTCGCTTTCTAAACGCTGGTCGGAACCGCGTGGCGCCAGGCGCCGAGCTCCGGGCGCGGGAGGCCGAGGTTCTCACGCAGCGTGGCGCCGGTGTAGTCCGTGTGATAGAGACCGCGGCGCTGCAGCTCGGGCACAACGAACTCCACAAAGTCCGCATAGCCACCAGGCACGTGCGTCGCCGCCACGACGAAGCCGTCACACACGTGCTCGGTAAACATCTCTTCGAGCCGATCGGCTACACCTTTAGGGTCGCCGACAATCGCGTCGTCGGGCCGCCCGCGGTGGCTCAGCTGCATGAACTCCCGCACCGTCGGATTGCGCTTGCCGCTGAGCGCGAGCACACGGTCGCGAATCGTCTGGATGCCCGAGAAGCTGGCGAGCTCCGCATCGGTCAACTCCTCATCCAGGCCTTTGGTCGCGAAGTCGAAGTTCAAGGCCTCCGCCAGCAGCGACAGCTGATCGATCTCCAGCGGCAGCCGCTGGATAAGCGCCATCTTGTCCTCAGCCTCAGCTTTCGTGGCCGCGCAAACGGGCGTCACCAGGTTGCACAGCAGCATGCGATCCGGGTCGCGACCACACGCGACAGCCTCCTCTTTCAACGTCGCGTAATTGCGCTTGCCCATCCCGATGCTGCCTGAGGTCACGAAGATCACTTCGCCCCAGCGACCGGCGAAGCGCCGACCGCGGCCGCTCTGCCCCGCCTGAATAACGACCGGGTGCCCTTGCGCCGAACGCGGCACCGTGAACGGGCCGCGCGATCGAAAGTAGGGTCCAACATGATCCAGCCGGTGCACCCGCGCCCCGTCGGCAAAGCGTCCGGACGCCTTGTCCAGGATCAGCGCGTCGTCCTCCCAGCTGTCCCACTGGCCGAGCACCACCTCCATGAACTCGTCGGCACGGTCGTACCGCAGGTCGTGCTCCAGCACGCCGTCCCGACCCATGTTCATCGCCTCGCCGTCGTTCAGCGAGGTAACCACGTTCCAGGCGGCACGACCGCCTGTCATCAGGTCGATCGTGGCGAACATGCGTGCCACGTGGAACGGCTCGTAGTACGTGGTCGAACACGTGGCGCCGAGGCCAAGCCGTGTCGTGGCCATGCCCATCGTCATCAACGTGACGATCGGGTCTAGCTTCACGCAGCGGATGCCGTACTCCACGGTGTGAACGTGGTCGCCGCCGTAGCGATCGGGCATCGCCAGCCGGTCGTCGAAAAAAGCCAGGTGGAACTTGCCACGCTCGAGCACATGCGCGATCTCCCGATAGAAGTCCGCGCTGAGAAAATCGGTGCGTGAGTCGGGATGGCGCCAGGAGGCGGGCAGGTTCGTGCAGTTCTGGGCTTGCAGGAAGCCCACCATGACCATCTGGCGCGCCATCTTCGCCAGCTTACTGCGGCCGCGAAGCGCGCTCAGCGAGCTGGCGGCGCGGGCTCACCTCCCTCGCCGCGCGGCTCAGGTCGCCGGTTGCGCGAAGGGCACGCTCGGATCGGGCAGCGGCGTGTTGAACGCTAGGTGGACGGTCGGCTCGCTGCCGCCATTCCAGTTGCGGTGCGGCACACCCGCAGGAAAGACCACCAACGACCCGGGCCCGGCCTTGTATTCCTTGCCCTCGATCTCCAGGTTCATGGTCCCAGCCAGGATGTAGAAGATCTGGTCGACCACGTGCGTGTGCATGCCCGCGGGCGAGCCGCCACCAGCGGGGGTCTTGATCCAGTTCACGCTGCAGTGCTTTCCGCCTGAGGTGTGATCCAGCAGCCACTGCGAAAAGCGCTCGTTGGGCCCAGCCGCGGCCACCGCCGCTTCGTCGATCGTGCGCACGTACTCCATACGTCGCTAACGCTACCCGCGCAGGCGCAGCGCTGTCTCGACTGGCTTCAGCTCAAACGGATGGTCGAGCTGGATCTGCAGTCGCTGTGCGCCGGCTTCGACCCATTCGTGCATGCGCTCGACGGCACTCACGGGAATGTTGCAAGTCCGCTCTACAGCGCTCGGCGGTCGCCCCACCTTGTTGCACCACTCGTCCAGGACGCGATTCTTGTGGCGCACCGCATCGGGTGCCCCCGGCGTGTTGGACATGTCGGCGAACTCCGCGACCAGCCGCAGCGTGACCTGCTCGCCACCGCCCGCGATCAAGATCGGCAGTCGCCCTTTGGGTGGCGGGTTCAAGCGTCCCAGACGTGCTTTGATGCGCTTCGCACCCTCGCGCAACGCGCGCAATCGCTCGCCCGGCGTGCCCCAGGTAAAACCGTACTCCTTGTGATCGCGCTCCGAGTTGCCTGCGCCAAGACCGAGAATCAGTCGCCCGCCGCTGAGGTGATCGACCGTTCGCGCCATGTCAGCCAGTAGATCCGGATTGCGATAGGCGATCGCCGTGACGATGGCGCCAATCTCGGCGCGCTGGGTATCGCACGCCATCGCCGCCAAGAGCGTCCAGCACTCGAAGTGGGTGCCGTCCGGCTCGCCCGTCAACGGATAGAAATGGTCCCAGATTGTGATGCTGTCCACACCGAGCGCGTCGGCGCCTTTCCACGCCGCGCGCAGCGCCTCGATCGTGGTGTGTTGCGGACGAATGTGCACGCCAACTTTGAAAGCCGCCATTGCCGCCCATTGTGCTGTACTTGGCTCGCACTATGACCGACGAACTGCGGGCGCAGATGCCCGAGCTCATGCAGCGCGCTAGCGTCCCAGGCGTATCGGTGGCAGTCGTACGCGATGGCAAGTTCGACTGGAGCAGCGCCTTCGGCTCGATCAACGCAGAGACAGCGCAGCCCGTGACCACTGAGACCGTGTTCCAGGCCGCCTCGCTCAGTAAGCCGGTCTTTGCGTACGCGGTGCTCGGTCTCGTCGATGAGCACGTCCTCGACCTCGACCGGCCGCTTGTGGAGTACGGCGTGGAACCGTTCGTGCCTGATGACGAGGGCCTCGCACGCGTGAGCGCGCGGCATGTCCTGAGCCACACCACTGGCTGGCCGAACTGGAGGCCCAAGGGTGAGCCGCTCTGGCGCGAGGCGCCACCAGGTGAGCGCTTCGGCTACTCGGGCGAGGGCTTCGTGTACCTGCAGCGGGTCGTCGAGCACCTCACCGGCGAGCCGCTCGAGTCATTCGTGCAAGCGCGCGTGCTGAGGCCACTGGCGATGCGCAGCAGCACCTTCTCCGTGCCCGTCGGTGAAGGATTGGCCACGGGCCACGATAGCGCTGGGGTGCCGCTGGCGCCGCGCGAGCCACAGCCGCCAAACGCGGCCTTCAGTCTGCATGCCACAGCGGCAGACCTCGCGCGCTTCGTCGCCGGCGTGATCGCCGCGCCCGGGCAGATGCTCGAACCACAGGTGCGCGTGAACGATCGAGTGAGCTGGGCTCTCGGGTGGGGCTTGGAAAGCAGCGGCGAGGGGCGCGCCTTCTGGCATTGGGGCGACAACCCTGGCTTCAAGAGCTTCGGCCTCGGCCTGCCCGACTCGGGCGCCGGCGCCGTGGTCATGACCAATAGCGACGGCGGGAGGCCACTCTGCGCATGGATCGTCGAACGCCTGCTCGGCACCGATCATCCGGCGCTTGAATGGCTCGCGCGACGTTATCAGCTCAGTTCGTGAAGTCCTGCGTAAACATCTCGCCCTGGATCTGGCTGCGGATCACGCCGATGCCCACACGCCCGAACTCAGGTCGCAGAATATTGGCGCGGTGGCCCGGGCTGTTCATCAAACCCTGGTGGGCCACGTCGACGTTCGGCGCATAGGCCAGGTTTTCACCGGCCACCACGAAGTTGATGCCGGCCGCGTGCATGCGGTCGAACGGCGAGCCCGCCGTAGGCGAGTTGTGCGAAAAGTAATCGAGCTGAAACATCTCGAGGCTGTGCGCCCGCGCTACCTCGCGCAGCCGCTCATCCGCCGCGAGTGCGCCTAACCCGACGCGCGCCCGCTCGCCGTTCACCAGGTCAAGCATGCGCTGCTCGGCATCGGGATCCGGCACCAGCTCGCCTGATGCTGGACCGAGCGGCAGCGGCCGCGTGTTGTCGCTTTCGGCTTCCGGCGGCGCCACCACCAGGCTGGCCAGCCCACCGCTCTGCAGGTCCTGCCCGAGGTTGGCCTCGACCGAGGGCATCACCTCCAGCGCCGTGCTGACCAGGCGATTGGCGATGGTCGATTGCTGGATGCCTTGCGAGACCGACGGCACCCACGGCCCAAGCGCAAACGGCAGCAAAAACAACGTGACCGTGATCACGCCTCGTGCAAGACCAGGCACCAGACCGAGCAGCCGATCCAGTCCACCCAGGCCGATGCGCGCGAGCACACGCACGATGGCCACAAACAAGCGCCCCACCGTTGCGCCGATCACCACCTGGACCAGGATCAGGATGCCCAGGAACGCGGCCAGCTGCGCCAGAGCACTCGGGACGGAACTGACGGTGCTCGCCAGCCACTCACCGACGGGGCGTTCAAAGATCACGGCAAAGACCACGCCGGCCGCGGCTGCGGCGAGATCCAGGACCCCGAGTAGTAGCCCGCGGCGCAGTCCATCGAGCGCGCTGACCAGCAGCACCAGCAGCACGACCCCGTCGAGCCAGTTCAGCGCGAGCTCTCCACCCCACGCTGCTGGCACATGTCCAGCAGCGGACAGCTCGAGCACTTCGGCCCAACAGGCGTGCAGATGTGCTTGCCGAACGGCACCAGCAGCGCGTTGATCTCGACGTGGTAGCGCTCCGGCAACACCGCGCCGAGAGCTGTCATGGTCTGCTCGGGTGTTCGAGCCTTGACGTAACCCCAGCGATTGGTGATGCGGTGCACGTGGATGTCCACGCCGATCCGCGGCTGACCACAGGCGATGCCCAGGGCGAGGCTGGCGCACTTAGGCCCGATGCCCGGGTACGAAGTCATCAGCTCGAACGAACACGGCAGCTCGCCCGCGTTTTCCTCCACGATCAGCCGCGCCAGCGTGTTGATCTGCTCGGACTTGACCAGGTGGAACGCGCACTTGTCGATCAACGCGTCAATAGCGTTGATGTCCATCTTGGCTATCGCGGTCGGCGTGCGCGCTTGCGCGAACAGGCGCCGCGCCATCGCCAGACTGGTCTCGTCGCGCGTGCGGACCGATATCAGACACGCCACCAGAATCTCAAACGCCGAGGTGTGGCCGTCCTCGTACAGCTGAAACAGCATCGCCTTCGGAAACGGGCGGACCGCCTCGCGCAATCGGTCCACCGCGATGTCGATATCGAACGACGCCTTTGGGCGCGTCACGCAGTTGCGTGGCGTGTCACCGTACGCGTCGCACCGCAGTCAAGACCTCGTCCAGGTCAGGCTCCTGGAGCGAGTCATCGGTGATCCATGCGTACTGAACAACGCCGCGCCGATCGACCACGAAGACCGCGCGCTTGCTGATGCCGTAGTAGCCCTCGCGGTGACGCAGCTCGCGCGTGTACATGACGCCATAGTCACGCACCACCTCACGATTGAGGTCGCTCAAGAGCAGAAACGGCAAGTCGAGCTGCTGCGCGAACGCGGTATGGCAACGACTGCTTTCGACGCACAGGCCGAGCACTTGCGCGCCCAACTCGACGAATTTCTGGTGGTTCTCACGGAACGTGCCCAGCTCGCTGCTTCATATGCGACCGAAGTCGAACACGTACCACAGCAGCACGACGGGACCTTGCTGTACGCACTGCCGCAGCGACACCGCTTCGCCGTTGGATGCCGGCAACGTGAACTCCGGCGCCTGATCGCCAACGCCTACGGGGGGTGTGCGTTGTTCGTCACCGAGCACAGCGGTCTGAAGGCTAGCACCGCTGCCCGGCTCAGTCGATCAGAATCTCCACGTGCTCACCGCCTTCATTGGCCACGTCGAAAATTGTGCCGCGACGGCCGGTGCGCACCGCTTCGAACATCTCGTCCACCACGCCAACGCCAGGTACCCCGCGGAAGCGCCGCGCAAAGCCAAGGCCGAAGCCGACCATGCCGATCGGCACCGAGACATTGGTGCGCACCCGCCCGGTGCGCTCGTCGGTGACCCGCACGCGGAACCAGCGCGCCCGATCGCTGGGCGGGGCGAGCTCTTCGGCCAGCCAGCGGTTGCGCTCGCGTCGCCGCCACTCGCGCCCCGCGCGCCCTTCATTCCCCTCCCGCCCGCGTTCGCCAAGGGCGGCCAGCAGCTCAGCCGCCTCGGGGGCGGTGATCTTGCGCTGCTCCAGCAGCTCCAGGATGCGCAGGCGTTCGGACTCAGCGCCGCCTTCAGCCGATGCAGACTCGGACGCCATGGCTCAGACGCGGCCCATGGCCCGCAGCAGCTCGTCGGCGTCTTTGGCGGATAGCTCGCCGGACTCAACCATCTTGAGGATGCGCTCCAGCTCCGGATCTTCGCGCCGCGTCCGAGCCGCCTCCGGTGCTGAGGGTGCATCGGCCGAGACCGGCCAGGCACGTCGTGTGGCACGCTGCGTCGGACCTTCGTCGACCCGAACGGAACCCATCTCAGTCGTCAGCACCAGCCGGGCTGGCGCATCCGCCCGCACCGGGTAATGATTGCGTACCGAACCCAGGGTCGTGTGCGTCTCAATGCACACATCCATCCCGCGCCCAAGCTCGACCCGCACTGAGCCCATCGTTGCACGCAGACGGTGCTCGCCGGGCTGGAGATCCAAAATCTCCAGGCGCACCGAACCGGCCTGGGTTTCCACATCGAAATAACCGCCCAGCCCACGCCCGGTGATGCTGCCGGCGTCAGCCGACAGGTGCATCAAGCCATACACGTCCACCAGGTCAATTTTGCCCGCATTGGCCTTGATGCCGAGTTCGCACCCATCCAGCCCACGCACGCTCACGCTGCCCGCGTTGGTCTGCAGCGCGGCATGCACATCGCGCGGCACATACAGCATCGCACGACATTCCCAGCCGCCGAACCAGTTGAACGCCGGCCGTGGCTCGAGCGCCACCCGCACCGCGTCACCCAGCTTTTCGACGCGTACCTCGACGTTCTCGCTGGAGCTGCGCGAGAGCTCCAGCCGCGGCATTTGCCCCGGCTCGACCGGGAGCAATGTCAACGTGCCAACCTCGGTCTGTAGTTCGAGCACCGCCAGCTGGTTGAACGGAAGCTCCCAGACAGTGCCGTTGTCCATGCGTGATCTCCTCCGCTTCTTCAGCTACAGCGCCCGCAGCCGCGTGGCGGCCTCGGCGGCTGTCAACGTTCCCGCAGCTAACTCATCCAGGATCTGCTGGCGACGTCCCGCCAGATCGGCGTCCTCCTGGCGCACCTCGAAGCCCATCGCCTGCACGACCTCGTTCAGCCGCGCCACCACCGTCGGGTACGAGATGCCCAGCTCTTCTTCGACGTCTTTGATCTTGCCGCGGCAGCGAATGAACACTTCCACGAACTGCAGCTGTTCGCGGGTGAGGCGCGCTAGTCGCCCAAGTGTGAAGTTGCCTTGCAGCGCCGAGCCGCAGGCAGGGCACTCCAGGCGCACGATGCGCAGGTCATCACCGCACACAGGACAGCGGGTCAGCACCTGGTGGGCAGCCGCCGCCTCGCGACCGTTGAACACAGATGTCATACCGAGAACTTAAGTCCGGCATGAACATTTGTCAAGCCTACATTGAAAATCTTCAGCCGCACCTTGACTTCAGTCTCAGAGCGTGGCTGCGATGGCGCCGCGCCTCAGTTGTCGACCCGCTCGACCTCCATGGCCGGACATTCGTACGCACCCGGTAGCAACAGGTAGACGGTGCCATCGCGCGAGCCAATCGCCTGCACCCGCACGACGCGCTCTTCGTCAGGCCGCGCTCGACACAGCGTGCAGGCGCACGGTTGGATGTGGTGGCTGGCCGGCAACTCCCGAACGTGGTCGCCGACACGAACCATCCCATTTGAGACGCGGGCTTCGGTGAGGTTCAGCCGCAACGGACCGACCGTTTCGCGCCATTGTGCATAGAGGTGCGCCTGAGGCATGGGCTTGAGGTAGTGTACGGCTCAGCAAAAGCATGTCGCCCCGTTAGGCTTCACGTCACTTTCCGATGAGTCTCAGTGAACGCCTGGATTGGCGCGGCCAGCCGCTAGCCGAGGTACCGCACGCCTTGCGCGGCAACCTGGCCGTCAGGCACCTCGGTCTGAGCAAGACTGGCCTGGCCTCATTGCCTGAGTGGCTGTGGTCGCTGCAGCAGCTCGAAAGCCTGAACCTGTCGGAGAACGAGCTCACCACCATCTCCGAGGGCATCGGCCACCTGCAGCAGCTTCGCATGCTCGACCTCGGGCACAACCGCCTCACACAGCTGCCCGAGGCCCTTGGCGCGCTGACCGGGCTCTCCGAGTACCTGTACCTCAGCGAAAACCAGCACAGCACGTTCCCTGCAGCGCTCGGCCACCTGCGCCGCCTCAAGTACCTCGGCTTTACGCACAACCTGCTCACCGAGCTGCCCGAGGCGATCGGCGA
>JAFAZN010000496.1 GCA_019239775.1 Chloroflexota bacterium | reverse complement strand
CGATGGCGTTTGCGCGGGTGATCCCGCACAAGGATGGCGCGGGGGTCATCGATGCTGTCGGAGAAGGCGTCCCCAAGGAGCGCGTGGGCGAACGGGTGTGGGTATACGAGGCTACGTGGAACCGAGCCGGCGGGACCGCGGCGGAGTACACAGTTGTCCCTGCGCGGCGAGCCGTGAAGCTCCCCGATGGAGTGGATTTCGACGCGGAACGTGCCTTGGTATCCCGGCACTGACCGCGCATCGGGCGCTTTTCGCCGACGGGGCTCTCTCGGGACAGACCATCCTGGTTACGGGCGCCGCGGGCGCCGTCGGAAGTACGGCGGTGCAGCTCGCGAAGTGGGGTGGTGCGCGCGTGATCGGGACGATCTCCTCTCAAGAAAAGGCGAACGAGGCTCGGACGGTTGGTGCCGACGAGGTCATCAACTACCGCACGCAGGACGTTGCGGCGGAGGTCAAGCGGCTTACCGATGGGCAGGGCGTCGAGCGCATCGTCGAAGTCGACTTTGGAGGCAACCTGCCCGTCAGCCTGCAGGTGATCAAGCCTGACGGCGTGATCGCGAGCTACGCCACTCGCGGCAACAGCGAACCAAACGTGCCGTTTCGGCAGTTGATGGTCAAGAACATCCTGGTGCGCGGCATTCTCGTCTACACCATGCCTGAGGAGGCCAAGGTCCAGGGCGCGAAGGACGTGACTCGAGCCCTCCAGCAGGGAGCGTTGAAGCCAAGGCTAGGCAGGCGGATGCCGCTCGACCAGATTGCCGAGGCGCACGCCGCGGTCGAGCGCGGCGCCGTCATTGGTAATGTTGTGCTCTACCATGCCTGAGCCGGACCGCGCCCTGTCCCACATCAAAGTCATCGATTTGTGCCGCGCCCGGTCAGGGCCGACGTGTGTGCGCCAGCTGAGCGAAATGGGGGCGCAGGTCATCAAAGTCGAAGCGCTGGTCTCGGACGACGATGGCACCGGTGTGCGCCACAGCTTCGATTTTCAGAACGTGCACCCCAACAAGCGCAGCTTGACGTTGAATCTCAAGCACCCCGAGGGCCGCGACATTCTGCTGCGCATGGTTCCCGAAGCCGATGTGGTAGTGGAGAACTTTCGACCCGACGTCAAGTTTCGGTTGGGTATCGACTACGAGACGTTGTCGAAACTCAATCCGCGGCTGGTGTATGGCAGCATTTCGGGCTTCGGCCAGACAGGCCCGTATCGTGATCGGCCAGGTCTCGATCAGATCGCGCAAGGTCTGTCAGGCCTGATGACCGTCAACGGCGAGCCCGGGCGCGGGCCCATGCGCGTGGGACTGCCGGTGGCCGATCTGACGGCAGGCTTCATGCTCGCCCACGGGATTGTTTGCGCGCTGCTCGAGCGCGAGCGGTCGGGTCGTGGACAGTGGGTGCACACCTCGTTGCTCCAGGCCAACATCCGGCTGATGGAGTTCCAGGCCGCGCGCTACTTGATCGCTGGCGAGGTGCCCGGTCAGGCGGGCAACTATCACCCGATCTCGGAACCCACCGGCGTGTATCGCGCCAGCGACGGCAGCCTGATCATCCAGGCGGGCGGGCAGACGATGTTCCGTCGGCTGTGCGAGGCGCTCGAAGCGCCAGAGCTCGCCGCGGACCCACGCTTCGTCGACGGCAAGACGCGCCTGAAGCATCGTCCGGAGCTGACGATCGAGATCGAGAAGTGCCTGGCATCACGCACCTCCGACGAATGGGTCCAACGGCTCAGAGAGTTCGGCGTCCCTGCCGGGCTGGTGCTCAACGTGGAGCAGTGCTTCGACAACGAGCAGGTCAAGACCCTGCCGATGGTGTGGGAGGTGGATCACCCTTCGCTCGGAAAGGAGAAGCTCCTCGGCCCTGGGGTGCAAATGGAGCGGACGCCCCCGCGCATCTGTTCGCCGGCGCCCGAGCACGGTCAACATACGGACGAGGTTCTGACCGAGTTGGGCTTCTCGGCCGCTGAAATCGCCCGGCTCCACAAGGAGGAAGTCGTCTAACGGCCGTTCGTCTGACATGGCTCAGCATGCTGATGCTCGGCGGGGGGCTGCTGCTCGATGGCGGCCTGTTGCTGGGGCTGAACGCGTTCGGCGTGCAGTCGGCGGGAGTGAACGCCGCAGATATTGGCGTGAACCTGGTGCACGCGGTATCGGGCGCTACTGTCCTGGCGGTCAGCATCGGCAGCACGCCGCGCGCGCCGTGGGCGGCGCTGGTGTTCGGAGCGTTCTACGTCGCGCTGGGTGTGGTCGGTTTGACCATCGACCGACCATTTGGACTGCAGCTCGGGCCAGGTGAGAACGCGTTCCACCTGACCGCGGGGCTGCTGGCGCTGCTGCTCGGCGCCTGGGCGCTCCGGACCTCTGCTAAAAGTCTTACATTGGCCCCGTCACGCAACGGAGCGCTCCCACCCGGACTGCAAAACGGGCCGGCAACTCGCCGACGAGCTCACCGTCGGCCTGGCAAAGGGCGCGGCCATCAGCGTCGGCACTGACCGATCGACATCGGAACATCTCCACTGCTGGGTGGCCGACGTGTCCACCCGAATAGAGCCGCGGCAACATGCGCACGACTTCGAGCCGGCTCAGATCCTTGACGACACAGACGTCGAGCAGACCGTCGTGAGGCTCGGCACGCGGCACGATGCGCATGCCGCCCGCAAAGCTCGGAAGATTTCCCACAGCCACCAGAAACACACGTTTCTCAAGGAGCTGGCCGTCCACGGTGATCTGCATTCGAGGTGAGCCGTACCGCCACAGCGTTTGGAGCACTCCCGCGACATAGGGCAGTGTGCCGCCGAACTTGGGCATGCGATTGACGCGCCACGCAACCTCGGCGTCGAAGCCAAAGCCCGCGATGCCCATGACCAGGCGCGTGCGCTCGCGTATCTCTACTTCGCACAGATCCAGGGCCGCGGGAACGCCAGTTGCAGCAAGTCGCGCCGCGGCGACGGGGTGCTTCGGAATACGCAGGTTGCGACCGATGTCGTTGCCGGTGCCAGCCATGATCAGCCCGAGGCTGGTCGGCGAGTGCGCCAGGCCGTTTGCGACCTCGTTGATCGTGCCATCGCCGCCGACGGCGATTACGCGCTCGTGGCCGTTGGCGGCCGCCGATCGCGCCAACTCAAGCGCATGGCCACGGTGCTCGGTGATCGCGCACTGCCAGGTTCGCGCAAGCTCGAACTCTGAGCGAACCTTTTCCCAGACGCGCGCGGCCGCACGGTTGCCAGCGACGGGGTTGACGATCGCGAGTGTGCTCACCCGCGCTGGGTTACGCGGCGAACTTCAGAGACCAGCACCCGCGCGGCAGGTTAGCGGAAAACCGTGCCCCGTCATACGAGAAGTCGTGCACTGTAGGATTGGCGCGATGGCCGCCGCGGGGATTACTCGGATCTTTCCGGACCTCACCGAAGACCTGCTCTTGAACCTGTTCCACAAGGGCGCCCAGGCGCAGTGGACTTCTCGCAGCCTCGACTGGAGCACGCCGCTGCAGTTGTCGGCCAGGCAGCGGCTGGCGCTGGCGCGGCTGCTCACGCCTGTGTACTTCGGGGAGCAAACGGCTATGGCCGGCGCCAGCTCGATTTTGCCCAGCGTGATGGCGGCCGGCGAGGCGACGGCGCAGCTGTATCTCGCGTCGTTCATCATGGACGAGGCACGACATTTTGAGACCCTGACCAAGCTGTACCGCACGCTCGGCCACGATCCCCTTGGTATTCGCGACATGCCCGAATTGCTGCGCTACTACCATCGGCTCCGCCAGGGCGACCGCGTCGACTGGGTCTGGGGCATCCTGATCAGCGACATCATCGGCAAGCACTTCTATCGGGAGCTCGGGCCAAAACAAGCCACGCCCGATCCCCTGTTTGCTGGACTGACGACGCGGATTCTCAAAGACGAATCACGCCACCTGGCGTTTGCCGAGCACTACCTCAAGCGCAACCTTCCCGCCCTGGTGCCCGAGCGTCGCCGAGTGATGATCGAGATGCGCGATGAGCTTCTGCGGCTGCTCGAGTCGATGACCGAGAAGGTGCGCGGCGACGCGCTGGCATTTGGCGTCGAGATCGAAGATTTTCTCCAGGGCGTTGCTGCTGAGCTCGAGGGAATCTCAGCGCGGGTCGGCCTCCTGGACCGCAATGGTCGTCCGCCCGGCGCAGTCGGACCGCGCGGCGAGAACATCCGGCGGCGCTGGTTTCTTGCGCGCGAGGAGCCACAACCTGCCGCTGAACTGGCCTCGACCGACGATAGCCTGGTGGCGCGCTGCTTTGGATGTCTGCTGAGTCTGATCTGCAGCCAGCGGCTGGCAACCACCTGAGCGCGCCGGCGCGGCGCCAGCCCTGGCCGCGCAAGAACACGCCCGACCAGATCCAGGCGCGGCAGGAGATTCTGCGAGGTCTGCCGGGCTGGCACGCCGAAAACGACTTCGTGTTCGAGTGGCCGCAACCGCCGGCCGCATACGCGAGCGTGCTCGAAGCGCTCACCGCGCACGTGGTGTTGCCGGTTTCCGTGGTGGGTCCACTGCCGGTCACGATGGGCAGCTATCACCTGGACGAGGTCAGTGGCAACGTCGTCGAGGATAGGCGGCACACGGAGGAGGTGTACGTGCCGCTGGCCCATTCTGAGGGCGGGCTGTCCGCTTCGATGCAGCGCGGTATCGCGGCCGTGATCGACGGGGGAACGCTTGAAACCTGGGTGCTGCGTGACCGCATCACGCGCGACTCCTGTTTTATCTTCGAGAGCGCGGCCGAGGCCATCGCGTGCGCGGCATGGTTGGCTGATCACGCAGAGGAGCTGCGAACGTGGCTGCGGGACCCGTCGAATCCCGGCTATGCCCAGAGCTTCGGCGGCGTCACACTGCTTAGCCGGCATGCACGGCTGTGGGAGGTGGACACGCAGGTGCTCGGTTCGGCGTGCCATGTGCTGTACCGCTTCAGCACCGGCGAAGCGTGCGGCCCGAACATGATCACGCGCAATGCCTTTGCGTTGAACCAGTGGGTATCGGAGCGCTTGGTATCGGACACTGGCTTGCGTCCTACGAGGATGCTTGTGGAAGCCAACATGGGCGGCGACAAAAAGCCCAGCTGGCAGTACTTCCTCGACGGCGGACACGGCAAAACGGTCTTTGCCAGCGTGCGCGTGCGCGAGCAGACTTTACGGCGTGTGCTGCGCACCTCCTCAGAAGACCTGGTGGCGCTGCAGCACGTCGCCTCGCAGGGTGGCCACGCCAGCGGAATGCAGTCGGTCGCATTTACCCCGGCTTCGGCGATCGCGGCGATGTTTGCCACTACTGGGCAGGACCTGGGTATGGTCGGAACCTCGAGCATGGCGCACGACGTGCTCGACCGGACGTCGGACGGGGTACACGTGGGCATGCGTTTCCCGGGGCTGGAAGTGGGCACCGTTGGCGGCGGCACGGGTATGCCGCACGCGCGGGCGTACTTGTCGCTGTTGGGGTGCGTGGGGCCTGGCAGTGCGTATCGGCTGGCGCAGATCATCGCCGCCACGGCGCTGTGCCTCGAGCTGTCTGCGTCCGCCGCCGCATCGTCGCCAGGGAGCGAACACTTTGCCATGGCGCACCTTGCGGCCTCGGGCCGCAGTGGCCAGGCGCAACCCTAGGGCGCGTAAGTGGGTTGCTAGTCACGTATGGTATTTGACTATCGCTACCAGGTGACCAAGGACGGTGTGCGCGTGGGCACGATCGAGGCGGAGTTCCACGGTCGGGCGATCTGGCAGATCGATCACCCCGACTTCGTGGATCCGGGCGAGCCGCGCACCATCGACCGACTCGACGATGCGCTCTACGCCGCGGGCTTCGAGATCATGCCCGACGACTAACGCCGGGCGTCATACTCATTTCGCGCTGGTGGAGCGCGTCGAGCGCATCCAACGCGGGACCGAGAACCTCGGCAAGGTGCGGCGCCACCGGGTACCGCAGCAGGGGGTCTGGATTGTCAGCGGCGTCGATCACCGCGTTGACCACTGGCGAAAGGTCGCTCGGCCCATTGCGAATCCGCTCCGAGAGCCCCGCCCGGTAGGCGCTGGTTGCCTCGGCGTACGGCGTGCCTTCTCCCAGAATCACGGTGTTGTTGCCGGACATCGCGGTGCGGAACGCGCTGGGATAGACCGAACTCACGCGGATGCCGAAGGGTCGCAGCTCGAGGTCGAAAACGGCGGCAATGCAGTCGAGCGCATGCTTCGAGGCGCAGTACGCCCCGAGAAATGCCGTGGTCAAGACGCCGCCGATGGCGTTCATGAAGATGACCCGGCCGCTGCCCTGCTCGCGCATGTGCGGCAGGACGGCCCGGGTAACTGCCACGGCGCCAAACACGTTGGTGTCGAAGACTCGCCGCAACTGCTGATCGTCTACGACCTCAAGGGCGCCGAGAGTGCCGATGCCCGCGTTGTTGACCAGCACGTCGATTCGGCCGTGCTGCGCAATCGCCGCTGCAACGGCGGAGTTGATGCTGCCCTGGTCGGTCACGTCCAGGCGCAACGCCGTGATGTTGTTCCGTGACGGTACGCGAGAGGGGTCGCGGGCAGTGGCTACCACCTGGTCGCCGCGTGCTGCGAACGCCAGGGCGATGGCCTCGCCGAAGCCCGAGCTACAACCGGTTACCAGTATTACTGTCAGCCGACCTTTACCTCCGCGTACTTGCCGCTCAATTGCGGGGTGGTGCCGTCCAGGCCCTTCTCTTGCCGCTGCAGGCGTGTCTCGCGCGCCCACGTGCGCTTGAGATCGTCGCGCACGTTGATACGCAAGCGGCCCAAGCCTTCGCACTCGAGCTCGATCACGTCGCCGTCCATAAATGGGTTCAGACCACGATGGTTCGTGCCGGTGGCGAGAATGTCGCCAGGCTCCAGCGTGTGAATCGCGGTCACCCACTCGATGCAGCGCGGAATCTTGTGGGCCATGTCATCGGTATTGAAGCTCTGATAGAGCACGCCACTATTCCAGAGTTTGATCGGCACCTTGTTGACGTCGGGGATTTCGTCGGCGGTGACCAGCAGCGGTCCGATGGGCGCGAACGTATCGCGTGATTTCATTTGATAGAAGCTTTGGGCGGCGGGGACCATGCCACGGGCCGAGCCATCGATGAAGTTGGTGTAGCCGAAGACGTAGCTCATCGCGTCGGCCTGTGAGACCCGGGAGGCGCGTTTGCCGATGACCACGGCCAGCTCGGCTTCGCCTTCGAAGATGGTCGCGGCAACATCGGGCAGGACCATGGTCTCGCCCGGGCCGATCACCGCGGTGGGCGACTTCATGAAGGCATTGATCGGGGCCGGCTCGGACCGCGTGCCGTCCTCCATGTAGTTGACCGCCATACAGATGATGTTCGACGGATGTGGCAACGGCGGCCGGACGCGCAGCCGGTCGAGCGCCTGACCCTGGCCTTTGTCCGCCGCATCCTGCAGTCGACTCTTGTACTGATCGAAACGTTCGATGAGCCCGGAGATGAGGCCCTGGGCGTCGACGTGGGGAATGTCTTTCACCACGTCCGAAACGTCAACGACCTGTCCCTGGCGGTTGAGAACACCAAGTCGGAAGTCGTCACCGAAGAATAAAAGCTTCATGCTTTCTCAGAACCCTCCCAGAACGAAGTCTACGCTGCGTGCGCTCCCGCACAATTGTGGTGTGGTCTGCCAGCACACTGAACAACCTGTGACCTTTCCCGACGGTACCGTGGTGCTTGCCTCCGGCTGGCTCTCGCGTGCTGCTGGCGTTTGGCGGCCTTCCTTCGGCATGTACCTGGATCCGTCGTGGATGCCGGTCGACTGGCCGCATGTCATGTTGGACTGGCCGGACTTCGGCGTGCCGGCGTCGCTGGAGCAAGCAGTCGCCGAGATTCGGTCCGCGTTTGGCCGCGCCCGTCGGGGTGAAAGTGTCGAAGTGGCGTGCATCGGCGGTCACGGACGGACCGGCACCGTGCTGGCGTGCATGGCCATTCTGGCCGGCGTGCCGGTGGAGGAGGCGGTGGCCTGGGTCCGCGGAGCCTACTGCCCGCGAGCGGTGCAGGAGCCCGCCCAGCAGTACTGGATTGAGCATCGCGCCGCGGACGCGCTCACAACGTGTCCATAGAGAGGGCGAGCCACTGGACGGCCAATGCGCACTGGGAATTGGAGCCGCGCATACGCGCCTGGCAGTGTGGCGGCGATGCAGCGGATTCTCAAGCGTGCCGCGATCGTGTGGGTCCCTCTTGCGGTGGCGCTCACTGGACTTAGCGGCGTGGTCTACGCCAGCGTTCAGCAGGATCTTCGGCAAGGCGCCAACGATCCGCAGATTCAGATGGCCGAGGATGCCGCGGCTAGCCTCGACGGCGGAGCGCCCGCCGGCAGCGTCGTGCCCAACCAGTCGGTCGAGTTGGCGACCTCGTTGCAAACGTACCTGATGGTCTTCGACGGTTCGAACCAGCTGGTGGCCTCCTCCGCGACGCTGCATGGCGGTCCACCACCGTTCCCGCGCAGCGTCCTGGCAAGCGGCAGAGGCCAGGATCGACTCACGTGGCAGCCCGAACCGGGTGTGCGCAGCGCGGTGGTGGTGCAACCGTGGCGCGACGGCTTCGTGGTGGTCGGTCGTTCGCTGCGCCTGGTGGAGGAGCGCGAGAGCAACGCGCTGCTTATCGCGGGGTTGGCATGGGCAACGACGTTGGCGGCGACGGCTGTTGCTGCTCTCGTGGCGGCAGCAGTCTTGCGTTAGCGTGGCGCGTCCGCGCGCGGACCACATCTGGCAGGAGCACTGCGAGTGGAGCGCAGGCATAGGCAATGAAGATCGCCGGCGGCAGACTGTCGCGCAGGTAGTAGCTCAGGTACAGGACAGGTAAGGCGAGCGCACTGTAGGCCAGACTGATCCGCGCGATGCCGCGTCGCCAGCCGAGCACCAGCGCGACCGACAGTGGCAAGCAGAAATACCAGGTCTGCACGGACGTAGACGCGACCAGCACATAGACCAGGCTCGAGCGCGCCAGCGCCCGGGCGATGGCGGCCCGGCCGGGTTCGGCCCACACACGCCGGGCCTCCCACGCGAGGTAGACGGTGAACGCAACGATCGCCAGCACGCGTTCCAGGTTGCGGGCGGGCTCCAGGGCGGCTCCCGTGCGATCGGCCAGCAACACGATGAGTGCGTCGGGTAGCGAGTTGACGTAGCCAACTCCGGCGGTTTCGTTGAGGAGCGGATCGAGTGAATCGGGCAGCTCTAGCCAGGGGGCGGCGAGCGCCAGCGATATGGCAATGCTCAAGGCCATGAGGACCGCGACACGTCGCGCACGCCGCGGCCAGGAATCCAATCGAGCGGCCGCGGCCAGCGCCAGCCAGATCAGACCGAGCCCCGAAAGGTATTTCACCAACGTCCCCAGCGTGAGCGCGATACATGTCAGCGTGCCTTTGCTGGTGGCCCTGAACAGCAACAGGCCAACCAGGCAGAACGTCACCATCAGGATGTCGTTGTGGGCGTTAGCGGCCACCTCGAACAGCAGCAGCGGATTCCACGCCAGCGCCGCGAGGCTTGTCACACGCTGCGTCGGGCTGAGCGGCGTGAGCCGGCCGAGGAGGCGCCAAACCAGTGCCAGGTTGGTGAGGAGCAGCACATTACCGAGGCCTCGGTACACTAGCGCCTGGTCGGCGATCGGCAGCGCGGCGGTCAATCGCGCGAGCAGCCACTGCAAGTTGACCCACAGTGGCGCATACGGCGTCGCGTACGTCCGCCAGACGTCGGCCACCCACGGCACGATCGGGTCGCGCAGCACGCTCGGTGGCCAGATGTACGGGTTCAGGTCGTAGATCGCGGCGAGCCGCCCGTAGGCGATGTAGCTGAACACGTCTTGCGAGAACACACCCGGGAGCAGCAGTAGAGTCGCCTGAAACAGGACGGCGCCGCCAATGATCACCGCCAGCCAAGCCCGCACGCTTCCGACGCCCTGTAAGAAGTTGAGGAGCAGCAGCGCCAGGCCATACACGCTGGCCAGTCCGAGCATGAGCGCCGCAAAAAGGGTCGCTGGAACGACGTACGCGTCGGCGCCGAGCGGGTCAGTCAACGTGGATTGCGCTAGGCCCGGCGCGAGGTGTGAGGTAGCCTGAAGCACCGACTGAATGAGCGGATGGCTCTCGACGAGCGACGCCGTGAAGAGCGCGCTATGTGACAACGTCGCGCTGAGCGGCCACAGTGCCAGCCAACCGACCTCGAGAATCAGCGCGCAGACAATGAGCAGCGCCAGACGCATCGGGTTCAGAACAGTACCAATAATCAGTGGTCTTCTTATGCTAGCCGCGGCTGGCTGCGCACCCGCCTTGGGTGTGGCGCCGCGACTGGTCGCGAGCTGGCCTGTACCGGGTGCCAGCATGCCTGTGGCCAGGCACGCGCTGGAGCTCACGTTCAATCGATCGCTCGACGCGAGCTCGAGCAAGGCCGCGGTCGTGGACGCCGAAGGTGCAAGCGTCGCAGCAAATATGGTGGTTGATCCAAACGATGCGCGACGAATGACCGTGCGCCTGTTAGACGCCAAGCCGGGCAACTTCGACCTGCGCTGGCATGCCGCCGCGGCTGATTCGCGGTTGGCAAGCGACGGAGATCACGCCTTTTCGCTCGAGCGCGAGGTGTCGTCTCCGCCGCGGATCGATGTTTCGCCGTCGACGGCGGAGTCGGGCGACCGGTTGGAGCTGGTGGGCAAAGGGTTCGCGCGTGACGTGGATGTGGCATTGACCATCGGTGACGACGATCAGCCGCTGGCGACCGCGCACACCGATGGCTCGGGTCACTTCAATCTCGAGGCGCGCGTGCCTGCGCGCGTGCCGTACGGACTGCAGCGGGTCTCCGCGATGGTTGATGCTGGCTCGCGGGTGGCTCTGGCGAGTGTGCAGGTCCAGTGGGGTGGCTGGCCGCCACTGGTTGGCAGCAATGTTGGGCAGCCAGGGCCTGATCTTGGCGAGGTGACATTTACGATTAATGTCGCGAACCGGTCCGACTACGTGCTGGAGCAGGTGCGCGTGGTGGTGAGCGACCCGGACGGCGCTCAGGTGGTTCGTGCTGACGAGGGGGCGCGACAAGAGGGCTCGGCGCTGGAATGGGACCTGCCTGTGCTGGACCGAGGGCCTGCGCCGCCGCTGCATGTGACCTATCGCGCCGATCACCCGGTGGTGAGCCACGCCTGGATTGAATTTCGCCACCGCCGCCAGCGAGGCTGCTGGCAGGGCGACTGTTTGCCCGCGTTTATCAGCAACAGCAGCGCAGACTCGGTCCCCGTCGCCGCCACGCACTAAACCACATACCCCGGGCGGTGGTGCGCGGGTGGTGCGCGGGAGGGGTGCGGCAGCCTCGGGACTAGGAGGAGGGCGCAGCGCGGCCGGGTCGCCGAGGACGGCTCGGCCGGCGCCGCGGCGGATGCGGGCTCCCAGGCAAGGTCATGACGACCTCGAGGCTGCCGCCGGACGAAATGGCGGTAGTAAACGTGCCACCCTGGCGCTGCACCAGGGTGCGACTCAGCTGCAAACCAGGCCCAGCAACCCGCGCATCGCCACACGCGTCGGACCGTAGTGCCAGCTGGATCACGTGAGGCGAGATCAGCTCGAGCCGAATCTCAATGCGCGAGCCATCGCGCGTGCGTCGGCATGCCTCGTCGAGCACCTGGTCTAGAACCTGGCGCATACGCGCGGGGTCGCATGTCACGGAGGCGAGTGGCGGGGTATGCACGAGGAAACGTCGGCGTGGCATGTGGCGGCGCGCATCATCGGCGGCGGCGTGGACAATATCCACCAGGTCCGTTTCCACACTGCGGAGGCGCAGTTCGCCGGTATGAAGCTGGCGGAAGTTGTTGAGCGTGCGAACGAGGAGCTCCAGGTCGTCCGAAGAAGGGTCGTTTTCGAGGCTGCACGTGAGCGTGGCGAGTAGCTCGTCCCGGCCTGCGAGCTCTGCCTCCGCCTCAGACCGCGCAACGCGCGCCTGAACCAGCTCGAGCGTGGTCAGCTCGAGCTGCTTACGCATGGTCGCGTCGCGAATTGCGGCCACTGCATAACGCTCACCGTTGGAGTCGCGCAACTCGCTGAGGCTCAGCTCGACGCGGATCTCTTCGCCCGAGCGCTTGCGCGCGGGCATCTCGACGGAGCCCTCGGCATCGATGATCAGGCCATGCCCCGTGCGCTGATATCGCGCCATGCCAGCACGATGTACCTGCGCAATTGGCTCGGGCATCAGCATCTCGATCGACTGGCCGATGGCTTCTTCGGCGGGATAACCGAACAGCTTCTCGGCGGCCGCGTTCCACAGCACGATGGTGCCAGTGGACAGGCGAGCGACGACGATGGCGTCGAGAACACGCTGGAACAGCACGCCCATTTCCAGCTCGGGCGTGGAGCTCGTCAGCGGAACGGCTTGCGGGTGGATGCCCGCTGGCCGTGGACCTTCGTCGAGCGCATGCATCAATTTCGTGGCGACGACCATTCACTATCAGTTTGCCGTCGGCACAAGATCGTGACATCCGCAAGAATCCCGATTTTCGGTGGCATCGGGATACGTATCGGGACGCCGACCGAACCTCTGCGTGCAGTTACGAAAACGTGTGCAATTGTGAAAACACGCCGGCTCATTTCGGCATGTCCTCTGCGATCTTTGTTGCTCAACAACGAGTGGCTCGAGTCTCGCTGCAGCAAGGAGGCTGAGGTTTTGATGCGGTTTCTAGAGGCCTGGTGGGAACGGGTGCCGCGCGTGGCGCGGATCGCAATGTTCGGTGTGTCGGTTATCGGAATGATCCTGGGTGGCTCGGCATCCGGGTACTGGCAGTAAGCAAGTCGAGCGTAGGTGTTAGGTCTGTTGGCGCCGGCGGCGATCGCGCTCCTCGTGGGGCTGATCGCGGGCGGGTCGCTGCGCGGCTTGATTGGCGCGCGCTTCCGCGCCTGGCCGGCGATTGGCCTCGCATTCGCGGTGGAGCTGGCCCTCTACAACCCGCCGTTGGATCGGCAGGCTTGGGCCATCGCCGCCGGTCCATGGATCTGGATGATTGCCCGCCTGGTCATTGTTGGCGTGCTGGTGCTGAACGGGAGCTCCAGCTCGCGAAGTGCCTGGGCCTGGCGAATAGCCGCAGCGGGTGTTGCCCTCAATACGGTGGTCATCGCGCTCAACGGTGGGCATATGCCACAGTCGCCTGAGGCGGCGCTGGCTGCATGGGGTGCGAGCCCAATTGACTCGGCGCGGTTGCAGAACATCAGCGTGATGGGGCCTGAGACGCGCCTGGCATGGTTGGGCGACGTGTTCGCTGAGCCTGCCTGGTTGCCGAGACGGAACGTGGTCTCGGTTGGCGACATCCTGTTGGCTTCGGGCGTGGCGTTTTGGATGTACGGGACGATCGTGTCTGGACGGCAGACGCGCCGAGCGCTCTACGCAGTACGAAGGGACCCCACCTACCGGGACCTACTGCGCACCAGGTAGACCCCCAAAAAGAGCCCTGAGAAACGATTTGCAGCGGGGTGCGTGAGTGCCGGCTAAGATAGGCGCTGGATCGGCACGTCGCCACGATGGAGCCGCAGGAGGAGCGCGCCCGGCTAATTCGAGGTGAGGTAGTTCTTCGCCTCCGACCGTTGGTATCGGTCAGCACGCCGCTGTTCGGTCGCGACGACGACCTCGCCACAATCAAGCGGCTGCTGTCGCGCGAGCAGGCGCGCCTGCTCACCCTGACCGGGCCTGGCGGAGCGGGCAAAACGCGATTGGCTTCGGCTGCCGCCGTGCGTACCGCCGTCGACTTTCCCGACGGGGTCTGCTTCGTAGATCTTTCGGCGGTAGAGGACGCCAACCTGGTGCCGGCCAGCATTGCGCAGGCGCTTGGCATCCAGGAGTTCGGCAGCCAGCCTTTGGAAACCACGCTCGCCGACGTCCTGGCGGACCGCGCGATCTTGCTGCTGCTCGACAACTTCGAGCAGGTGGTCGGCGCGGTGAAGTTCGTGGCCGAGCTGCTCGCCAACTGCCCCCGGCTGGCTGTCGTGGTGACCAGCCGCGAACCGCTGCACGTCCGTGCCGAGCGCGTGCTGCAGGTGCGCCCACTGCCCGTGCCTGACCCGAGTTTGACTGATCTGCGCCTGGCGGCGGCCAACCCAGCCGTCGCGCTGTTCGTAGATCGCGGCCACGCCTGTCGACCCGACTTCAGCCTGACTCAGGACAACATGCAAGAGGTCGTCGAGATTTGCACGCGGCTCGATGGGTTGCCGCTGGCCATCGAGCTCGCCGCGGCACAGGTGCGGGTGCTCTCGCCGCGGACGATCCTCGAGCGACTGCACGAGCGCGCGCCATTCGTGCTGACAGGCGTAGCCGACCTACCGGCCAGGCATCGCACGCTTCGCGCGGCAGTTGCCTCCAGTTACGAGCTGCTGGACGCGGACGCGCAGGCCGCCTTCCGATGGTGTGGCGTTTTCGCCGGCGGCTTCAGCTCTGAGGCCGCGAACGCCATCTTTGGCAATGGAACCCAACACCAGGACCTGCTGCCGGTGCTGGCAATCCTGGCCGACAAGAACCTGCTCCAGGTCGCCGACGACGCGGATGGGGCACCCCGCTTTCGCTGGCTCGAGACGATCCGATCCTTTGCAGTCGACCACCTGACGTTGACCGGTGAGCTGCCGATTGCGCGACGCCGCCACGCCGAGTACTGCGTGGCCCTGGTCGAATCGGCCGAGCCCACGCTGCTGACCGGGCGTGGCGACATGTCGCGCACGTTGGACGCGCTCGAGCGCGAGTACGATAACTTCCGCGCGGCGTTTCACTGGGCGCTCGAAGGAGACGCCGAGGACCTGGCGATCGGGCTGCGCCTGGCAGGGGCGATGAATCGCTTCTGGCTGGTACGCGGGCACCTGGGCGAGGCGCGGCAGTGGCTCGAGCGCGCCCTGCCACGGAGTGAAACGGTCCGGGCGGACATTCAGGCCAAGGCGTTGAACGTGGCGGGCGTGATCGCTGGCCTCCAGGACGACAACGATCAGGCGGACGTTTGGTTGGCACAGAGTCTCGGGCTCTGGCGGCAGGTCGGGGATACCACTCGGGTGGCGGCGAGCATCAGCAATCTGGGGCTGGTGGCGCAGCAGCGCAACGACTTCGACCGCGCGCTGGAGCTGTTTCGGGAGGCGCAAGCGCTGTACGAACAGTCGAACGACCAGCGGGGCATTGCCGTCGCGGTCGCCGCGCGGGCCTGGCTGGAACGGCAGAGAGATAACCACGGTGTTGCCGTGCCGCTCCTGGAGCGTAGCGTGAGCCTGTTCCGTGCGCATGGCGACGACCGAAATCTGGCCAATTCGCTAGCCAATCTCGGCCACAGCATGCTCGCGATGGGCGACCAGACTCAGGCGACGGCGTATTTCACCGAATCTCTGCAGCTGCGCCAGGCGCTCGGCAACACGCTCGCGATTGCCGAATGTTTCGAGGGCTTCGCTGCGCTGGCAAGCGTGGCGGGGCGGCCCAGACGAGCCGCGCGCCTGTTTGGTGCCGCCGAAGCGTTGCGTGAAACGACCGGCGTGAAGCTTGCCGATCCCGCCGACCGCGCCCAACGCGACCTTCAGGTTGAAGAAGTCCGGCGGCGACTCGGGGCGCAGACGTTCGTGGCGGAATGGTCGGCCGGGCGCGAAATGGCGCCAGACGAGGCGGCTCGCGTGGCGCTGCGCATCGGCACGCCGGATGACAGCGATGGCGCGCCAGATGGGATGGGCCACAAGCGCGCTTCGGTGCTGACGCGGCGCGAGATGGAAGTGGCAGAACTCGTCGCACGAGGCCTCACCAATCGCCAGGTGGCCGAACACCTGCTCGTTGCGCCGCGAACCGTCGAGACGCACGTGGAGCACATCTTCGCGAAGCTGGGCGTTCAGACACGCGCCGAAGTTGCTGCGTGGACGGTACGCAACGAAACGCAGGCCAACGGGCACGCGGTGTCGTAGGAAGTACCCCCGTTATGATGTCCACGCTATGAGCGGACGGTCCTTCCTTCAGATTCCTGGCCCAACCAACCTTCCCGATCGCGTTCTCCGAGCGATGGATCGACCTGTGATCGATCACCGCAGCCCGGAGTTCGCCCAGCTGACGGAGGATGTCCGCGTCGGTTTGCGTCGTGTGTTCGGTACGCGCGATGGCGCACCGATGCTCTACCCGGCCTCAGGGACCGGCGCGACGGAAGCTGCGCTGGTGAACGTGCTGAGCCCGGGTGCGCGGGTGCTCTCGTTCAACTACGGCCTGTTCAGCGGTGGCCTGGGGGCAATCGCCCGCAAGTTCGGCTACGACGTCGACGAAGTGCAGCTGCGCTGGGGCCAGGCGGTCACGCCGGCGCTGGTTGAAGACAAGCTGCGCGCCGACAGCAGCAGCAACCCGTACGACGCGGTGTTGATCTGCCACAACGAGACGTCGACCGGCGTCACGGTGGACATCGCGGGGATTCGGCAGGCCATGGATGCCGCCGGGCACGATGCGCTGCTCATCGTGGACACGGTCAGCTCGCTTGCGAGCATGGAGTTCCTGATGGACGAGTGGCGGGTCGACATCATCATCTGCGGCTCGCAGAAGGGTCTCATGCTGCCGCCCGGCCTGGGCATTCTGGGCGTTTCGCGGCGTGCCCTCGCCGTTGGCGCACAGAACGGCGGCTCGCCGCGTCACTTCTGGGACTGGGAGCCCATCATGCGCGAGAACCGCATCGGCCTGTTCCCGTACACGCCCGCAACGCTGATGCTCTTTGGCTTGCGCGAGGCGCTGCGCATGCTGGTGGAGGAGGAGGGCCTGTCCAACGTGTATGCCCGTCACGCCCGGCTGGCTTCGGCGGTGCGCGCGGCCGTGCATGGTTGGGGACTGTCTACGGTGTGTGAGGACCCGTCGACGGCCTCGAACACGATTACGGCGGTGCGGACGCCTGCTGGCGTGGACAGCAATGAGCTGTTGAAGCATGCGCGCGAGCGCTACGGCCTGTCGCTAGGCGGCGGCATTGGCCAACTGAGTGGCCAGGCGTTCCGAATCGGCCATTTAGGGTCGCTGAACGAACTGGAGGTACTCGGGACGCTCGGCGGAATCGAGTTGTCCTTCGCCGACCTCGGTATCGACGTGGAGATGGGCTCCGGCCTACTTGCCGCTCAGCGCGCCTTCACCTCCGCACCGGCGCGTGTGCCTGCGTTCGCCGCCGCGGACTAGGCCTGGCGCGCGGCCTTGAAGGCGAGCTCCAGGGTGAGGCCGTCCTGGATGCTCAGCACGGGGCCTGCCTTGGGCGGCGTCATGCCGAAGTCCGAGATGTTCACGTCGGTTGTGGCGTCGCCGGTTACGGACGCGGGGTCGAACTGAGCCGTGACCTGCCAGGTCACTGGCCGGGACACGCCGTGGACCGTGAGATCCCCAATCAACTGGAACGTTGCCTGGCCGCTCTGAGGTAAGGGCGTCGGTAAGCCGCTGGCGTCGAGCGGCGTGAACGTGGCCATCGGGAAGCGGCTCGTCTGCAACGTGTTGCCTTTGATGAAGTTGTCACGACGGCTCTCGTCGCTCGTGAGCTGGCTCAGGTCAACGCCGATCTGTGACTGCGCGGAGTCGATCGAGCCATCGGCGTTGAGCACGATCGTGCCGCTGACTGCGCTGCTGGTGCCCACCGCGTCGCTCGGAAGGTTGCGTCCAACCAGTTGCTCGTGGGCGTGGTAACTGGCGTGAGTGGCCGAAGCATCCACCACGAGCGTCGTCCCACCCGCGGGCACAACCGGTGTGGGCGCGACGGTTGCCGCAGCTGTTGGCGGATCCGTTGACTGGCCGTTGGCGGGACCGCTGCACGAGGCCACAAGCGCAGCGACCGCGAGCAGCGGTCCGAGAGCTACAAGACGCATTTGCAGCATAGGTAAGCGGTCCTACCTTGGAATCCGCTGAGAACGCTGGCGCAGCAGTGCTCGGAACTCGTCCAGCGGGCGGGTGTTGAGGACGTCATCGGTCGTCAGCCAGCCACGCCGGGCGCTGCCGATAGCCAGCCAGATGTTGTCGAAATCGAGTGTGGAGTGCGCATCTGAGCTGATCGTGCAGCGCCCGCCTGCCTCCCGCACGCGGCGCGCCCAGCCGCCATCCAGGTCCATGCGCGCCGGGTCAGCGCTGACCTCCATCGCGCAGCCGACTGTAGCCGCCGTCGTGACCACCCGCGGCATGTCCACGCCGTAGGACGGACGAATACCGAGCAACCGCCCGTGCGGGTGATTGAGGGTATGCACCAGCGGGTTCGAAATCGCACGCAGAATTCGAGCGGTCATGACGGGCTCGGCCTGTTTGAACCGACTGTGAATCGAGGCCGATACGTAGTCCAGTGACGCGAGCGTCTCATCGGGATAGTCCAGCGAGCCGTCCTCGAGGATGTCCATCTCGGTACCGAGCAGGATCACGAACGGCGCCAGGCGATGATTCAGCTGCGCAACCTGACGGCGCGCCTCCTCGAGCCGCTCCAGGCTGAGCCCGTTGGTGATGGTCAGCGAGCGACTATGGTCCGTCAGGGCCATGTAGTCGTAGCCGCGTGCCCGCGCTGCGAGCGCCATCTCTTCCAGGCTGTTGCTGCCGTCGGTCTCGCGGGTATGGCAGTGGAGGTCGCCTTTGAGATTGGCTTGTTCGATGAGCCTGGGCAGGTTGCCGGTCAGGGCTGCTTGGATTTCGCCCTCGTCCTCACGCAGCTCAGGCCTTAGATATGGCAGGCCTAACGCGGCGTAGACGTCCTCTTCCGTTGGGGTGGGCAGCCGCGTCTCGCCGCGATAGAGCCCGTGCGGTGTGAGGCGCAGACCGCGCTGCATGGCGAGTCTGTTCAGGTGCTCGACGTGCGCGGGCGAGCCGGTGTGCCACACCACGGCGGCGCCGTACGCCTGCGGTTCGGCGAGGTGCAGGCGCACCTCGAGGCCGTCGTACAGACGGACTGATTCGGACGTTTCAGTGCGCTCACGCACTGCCACCACGTTCGGCAGACGCGTGAGCAGTTCCAGGGTGGCCTGCGCCTTCTCCGCAAACGCAACCAGGTCCAGGCCGCCGGTGATCATTTCGCACATGCGCCGGGCTGCGCCCGCAACTGTGACCGTGTGGTTGTCGGTCTGGCCGAGAAGTTCGAGGAGCAACCACGCGGACTCCCAGGCGGTCTTGAGGGGCAGGCTGCGAATCGGATTTCGCAGAGCCGGGAGCTGGCCCACCAGCTCTTCCGCGCGGCGTGGTCCGAGCACCTGCTCCAGGCGACCGTCTCGCGCCGCAGCTTCGAGCTCATCGAGGTTCGTCACGCCGGTCGCCGTGTGCAGGGCGTGGACGCCGGCAGGGCCGAAGCCGCGTGCCTGGAGTAACGGCGCCAGGCCAGGTGGGTGTTCGTCCACCAGCTTTTTGTGCGTGCGAATGGCGCCCGACTCCAGGTATTCGGTGATCAGGGCAGCGATCGCCTGCCCAACGCCGGGCAGCTCGCGCAGTCGGCCTTCGGCGGCCAGTTCTTGGAGGCTGGCCGGCGTTGCCGCGACGGCGCGTGCCGCTCGACGGTACGCACGCGATCGGTGACCCTTTTCGCCAGCGACCTCCAGGCTCTGGGCAATCTCTTCGAACAGCCGCGCAACGGCCAGGTTGATCTCGCGGGTGGTGCCATCCACGTTGAGATGATGGACGAATGTCACGTGATACGCTCGGCCGCATGGGACGACTGGATGGTCGCGTAGCGTTTCTGACCGGTGCGGGGCGCGGCATTGGCGCGGCGACCGCGGCCAAGCTCGCGAGCGAAGGCGCGGCGGTGGTTGTGGCCGATATGGACCTGGGCCCGGCCGAGGAAACTGCTGAAGGCATCCAGTCGAGCGGTGGACGGGCGCTCGCGTTATCGGTGGACGTCACCAACCGAGCTGCCCTCGAAGAAGCCGTGGCGCGTGGCGCCCAGGAGTTTAGTCGCCTCGACATCCTGGTCGCGCTGGCCGGCATCACGCGTGACAACCTGCTGTTCCGCATGACCGACGAGGACTGGGACGGCGTCATCAACACCCACCTGAAGGGCAGCTTCATGGCCGCGCGGGCGGCCCAGAAATACATGGTCGAGCAGCGCTACGGCAAGATGGTCTTTACGTCCTCTACTTCTGCGCTGGGCAATCGTGGCCAGGCGAATTACTCGACCGCCAAGGCCGGCCTGCAGGGGCTAACACGGACGTTAGCTATTGAACTGGGGCCGTTCGGGATCAACGTGAATGCGGTTGCGCCCGGGTTCATCGAGACGCGCATGACGCAGCAGACTGCTGAACGGATTGGAGCGAACTGGGAGGAGTTCAAGGCCAATGCGGCCAAGAACACGCCGGTGAGGCGGACGGGCACGCCCGAGGACGTGGCCAACGTGATCGCGTTCCTGGTCAGCGACGAGTCGAGCTTTGTTAGTGGGCAGGTGATCTACGTGGCCGGCGGCCCACGGGGCTGATCGCCTAACAAACGTTCGTTGACCCCCATTGACGGTGGGTCTACGCTTGTGCTTGTCGTCAGCTCCAGCGGGAGGTGAATAAGCCGTGGCAGATGGTGTGGACGCGACCTCAACGCCGGCTGTGCGCCGTTGGTCTCGTCGCGGGTTCCTGATCACCTGGGGTGGTATCGCCGCCGGCGCGTCGCTTTTGGCAGCCTGCGGTCCGGCGAGCGCGCCCGCCGCGCCGACTTCACCCCCGGCTCCGCCACCAACAACCGCGCCGGCAGCAACGACGGCGCCCGCGGCGGCTAACCCAACCGCCGCACCGACAACCGCCGCGGCCGCCGCCGCGCAACCAACAGCCGCGCCAGCGCCCACGACCAACCCCAACATCAAGACCGGCGGTACGTTCCGCTTCCTGGCCTGGACGGACGATCCACCTAGCCTCGATCCGTACGTCAATGTCAGCTATCGGGTGCAGGAGTTCTCCGCCTATTTCTATAGCCGTTTGCTCATGTCGAAGAAGGGGCCGGGCATCAAAGCGCAGGCCTACATCATGGAAGGCGACCTGGCCGAGTCATGGGGTCCGGAACCGGACGGCAAGACCTGGACGTTTCATCTCCGACAGAACGCCAAGTGGCACAACATCGCGCCGATGAGCGGACGACCAGTGACCGCGCAGGACGTGGCCTGGTCGTTCGAGCACTTCATGGCGACCTCCCCGCAGAAGTCGACTTTCGGCCAGGTGGACAAGGTAACGGCATTAGACGATCACACCGTGCAGTTCACGCTCAAGGACGTCTACGCGCCATTCGAGGCGCAGATCGGTGGGCCGGTCTTCTGGATCCTGCCGAAGGAAGTCGTGGACGCGGATGGCGACGTTTCCAAGCGCACGATCGGCAGCGGCCCCTTCATCTTCGACAAGTTCGACTCCGGCGTCTCGTTTGCCGGCCACAAGAACCCGGACTACTACCGTCCCGGCGAGCCGCGCATCGATGACTTCGTCGGGCTGATCATTCCCGATACCGCGACGCAGATGGCCGGTATCCGCGCGCACGAGCTGGATTACGTGCCCATCCCGGATAACGAAATCCCGGGGATGCAGTCGAGTAACCCCGAGGTCCAACTCAGCAAGACCGAGTTCAACCTGATCCCGTTCGTCTACTGGAAGGTCGACCAGCCGCCGTTCAACGATCCACGAGTGCGGCAAGCCGTGTCGATGATGATCAACCGCGACAACATCATCAATGTCATCTACAACGGCGTTGGGTCGTGGAATAACGCGATTCCGTGGGCCTTATCTGAATGGTGGCTGGATCCGCGAAGCCCCGATCAGGGCGATACCGCCAAGAACTTCAAGTACGACCCACAGACGGCGAAGCAATTGCTCGCCGCGGCGGGCTATCCGGACGGCCTGAACGTCACGATGCTGTCTACGCCGGGGTACGGCAACGTCTGGGTGCAGGCCGTCGAGCTGGTCCAGGCGGACCTCAAGACCGGCGGTATCAATGCCGACCTGCAGATGCACGAGTACGCCGACTACATCGCCAACATCTTTTCAGGCAAGTTCCAGGGCGGGAATGTGCTGGTGTTCGGACTCGAGACCCCATTTACCGAGCCGCACGATTTCTTGTTCAACATGTATCACCCGCAAGGTACGCGCAATCACGCGGGCGTCAATGATGACAAACTCACCGCCATGATCGAGCAGCAGGCCAAAACGCTCGATCGTGCGCAACGCAAGTCGCAGATCATGGACATTCAGCGGTACCTGGCGGACCAGATGTACTACCCACCGGGCGTGGCGCCCTATCAAACGGCGGGTACGACACCGTGGGTGCGCGACCTGTTCGCCAGAGGCGACTACGGCTTTGGCGCGGAGATCGTGCCCAAGCTCTGGCTAGACAGCCACTAGATTTTGATCGAGAAGTAGAGCACCCGACGTGTCGCGGTACCTGATCCGTCGACTTGTCTTGCTGGTGCCGACCCTGCTTGGGGTCAGCATCGTGGTATTCGTGCTGGTGCGATTACTGCCGGGCGACGCCGTCAGTCTTCAGCTACAGGACGCCAAAGCGACGGCAGCCGACGAGGCCGCATTGCGCGCCCAGCTCGGGCTCGATCGGCCCGTCGTGCTCCAGTACTTTGACTGGCTCGGCAATCTGCTACGTGGCGATCTCGGCCACTCGTTCCGATCGCACCAACCGATCACGACTGAGCTGGCCAACCGCATCCCGGTGACTGCCGAACTCGGCGTGCTGGCGCTCATCATTGCCGCGTTCCTCGCCACCATCGTCGGCATCATCTCGGCAGTCCGTCAGGACACGTGGGCGGACTACACCGGGCGCAGCGTCGCCATTGGTCTGTTGGCGATCCCCGGCTTCTGGCTGGGCACCCTGGTGGTGACGCTGCCCTCGGTGTGGTGGCACTGGACGCCGCCCCTCCAATACGCGCGCCTCACCGTCGACCCGATCAAGAACCTGAGCATCGTGATCGTGCCGGCCGTCATTCTGGGGCTCGGCCTTTCGGGTGGGCTGATGCGCTTGATTCGGACGCAGATGCTCGAAGTGCTGCGGCAGGACTTCATTCGCACCGCAACCGCAAAGGGATTGACCGAAAACGCGACGATCGTGCGCCACGCGTTGAAGAATGCGTTCATCCCGGCGCTCACCGTCCTTGGACTGCAGGTGGCGTTGCTGGTTTCGGGGACCGTCGTGCTCGAAAGCATTTTCGTGCTGCCGGGCATGGGCCGCTATTTGCTGGAAGCGGTGCAATCGCGGGACTACCCGGCGATTCAAGGGCTCAACCTGTTGTTCGCGACGGTCATCGTGCTCACGAATTTGGTCGTGGACTTGCTGTACGGCTGGCTCGATCCGCGGGTGCGTTACACATGAGTGTTCAGCAGGTCACGCTGGAACCGGTGGCCAGGTCGCGAGCTATGCCAGCGGCGCGTCGGCCGGTGGCTGGACCGTCGGCGGTACGTGGACTGCGCGGCTTCGTGCTGGGAAAGCCACTTGGTGCATTTGGCGCAGTATTGATTCTGCTGTTCCTGGTGCTGGCCGCCGGCGCCCAATGGCTTGCGCCCTACCCGTACGACATTGGGACCGCGGCGGACCGCTTGCAGTGGCCGTCGCTGGCGCATCCGTTCGGGACGGACGCCAACGGACGGGACTTGCTCAGCCGCGTCATCTGGGGCGCCCGGGTGTCGGTGACGATCGGTTTCGGCGCCGTGCTCATCAGCACCGTGATCGCCTGTGTGGTCGGCATCGGCTCGGGTTATTTCGGCGGCTGGATTGACCTGCTGGTGCAACGCGTGGTTGACGTGTGGATCTCGTTTCCGGCGCTGGTGCTGCTGGTATCACTGGTGGCGATTGTTGGGCCTGGTTTGTGGAGCACCACGCTGGTGCTTGGCATTCTGTTAGCGCCGGGCACGGCGCGGGTGGTGCGCAGCGCGGTGCTGGGAATGCGGCACCAACCGTATGTAGAGTCAGCTCGCTGTGTGGGGGCGGGACACTGGCGGATTGTGCGGCGCTACGTGTTGCCCAACGTGTCCGCCGCTATTCTGGTTCTGGCCACCACGCAGCTTGGCGCCGCTATTCTGGCGGAGTCCACCCTGTCATTTTTGGGCTACGGTGTCCCGCCGCCGTTTCCGACGTGGGGGGCGATGCTCAGTGGCACCGGACGGGCGTACATGCTGCAGTCACCGTGGCTGTCGATCTGGCCAGGACTGGCCATCAGCGCCGCCGTCTTCGGCTTCAACATGCTCGGCGACGCACTGCGTGATGTGCTTGATCCTCGTCTACGTGGCAGATGAATGTCGCTGTTCCGGGTCGGGGGAGCCTTGCAGGCCCCCCGCCGCCAGTCGTTGCTCCGCTCGCAAGCTCGCTGCGCACTCCTTTCCGCGGCGACCCCCCGCATGAGGGGCCTATTCGGCGGCCGCAAACCGGGTCGCAGGCGACCGCGGCTTCTCGAGGACACACTTGGGGTACTCACCTACGTGATGGCCCAACCGTTGTTGCAAACACATCAATGTCACTTGGGCCTCACCAGCAAGAATGTCTACTAGGAGAATTTGAGCGTGGATCTGAACTATTCGGTTGAGGATGAACGTTTCCGCGAAAAGGTGAGCCGGTGGATCACAGACCATCCAGCTGGACCTCTGAACACACTGGAGCAGAAGAAGGCGTGGCAGCGGACGCTGTACGACGCGGGGTTCGTGGGCATGGGTTGGCCGCACGAATACGGCGGCCAGGATGCGCGGCCGATGGAGCAGGCGATCGTCGCCGAGGAGATGGCGCGCTCCGACGTCCCGGGCGCGATCAACAGCCTGGCTCTCGGCCTGATCGGCCCAACACTGATCGTCCACGGCACCGAGGATCAGAAGCAGCGCTACGTCAAACGCATGCTGACCGCGGAAGACATCTGGTGCCAGCTGTACTCCGAGCCAGATTCAGGCTCGGACCTGGCCAGCTTGAAAACTCGTGCAGTGCTGGAAGCGTTTCAGGACGGCAACCGCTGGGTGGTCAACGGGCAGAAAGTCTGGACCAGCCTGGGACCCATCGCGGACTACGGCGTGCTGTTGGCGCGCACCAATCCGGACCTGCCGAAGCACCAGGGCATCTCGTACTTCATCCTGGATATGCACCAACCAGGCGTCGAAGTCCGGCCACTGAAGCAGATCACCGGCAGCTCCGAGTTTGCCGAGGTGTTCTTCAACAACGCCGTGGTACCGCCAGAAAACATCATCGGCCAGGAAGGCCAGGGCTGGGAGCTGGCACAGACCACCCTCGGCTTCGAGCGTGGCGGAAGCCTGCTGGCGCGGGTAACTCGCCACCAGGCGAATTTACGGCGGCTCTTCGAAGTGACCCAGCACGTGAGCCGCGATAGCGTGCCTGTCCTGGAGGACCCGGTTGCGCGCCAGAAGCTCGGCCGCATGGTGGTGGAAGTGGAAGTGCTGCGCTACGCCGGCTTCCGCATCCTCGGCAAATTGGAGCAGGGCAAACGCCCAGGCTCGGAGTCGTCAATCGACAAGCTCTACTACAGCGAAATGGATAAACGCCACCAGGAGCTGATGCAGGACCTGCTCGGTCCGTACGGGCAACTGGAGCGTGGACTGCCGAGCGAGCTGTCGCTGAATTCCAGCACGTTGCGCGGCGACGATTCCACCTGGGCGTACAACTTCCTGTGGTCGCGCGCGGGCACCATTTACGCTGGCTCCAGCGAGATCCAGAAGAACATCATTGGCGAACGTGTACTGCGGCTGCCTCGCGAGCCGCGGGCCGATCGCGCCGCTACTCGGGAGGGCTAGATCAACCTATGGACTTCGACTTCACGCAAGAACAGGTCATGCTCCGCGATCTCACCCGCGAGTTTTTCTCCCGCGAGAGTTCGCCAAAGGCAGTGCGCGGGTTGTGGGAGGATCAGCGCGGGTACAGCGACGCCACCTGGCAGCAAATGTCCGAAATGGGTCTGCATGGCCTGACGGTCTCAGAGAGCTACGGCGGCCAGGGCCTTGGCATGGTCGAGCTGGCGTTGGTGCTGGACGAGATGGGCCGCGCTGCCTACCCGGGTCCCTACTTTGCCACCACAGTGCTCGCGGCCGGAGCAATCGCTGCGTCAGGCCAAGCAGAGGTGATGGCGCGCTACCTGCCCGACATCGCCGGTGGCCGAACCCGTGCAACCCTCGCGCTCCTGGAGACTGCACTCTCGTGGGAAGCGAACGCGGTGCAGTTGCGCGCCACGCGCAGCGGGAATGACTACACGCTCTCGGGGGTGAAGCGGTTCGTGCCGTTTGCGCACGTGGCGGACCTTGTGGTGGTGGTTGCTCGGACGGCCGGCGGGATCACCCTTTTTGCTGTGCCAGGTGATGCAGCTGGGTTGTCGGGCAGCCGCAACGTGGAGATGGACCGCACCAACCCGACCTCCACGTTGACCTTCAAGGACGTGGTGGTTCCGGCTGATGCGGTGATCGGCGAGGTGGACCAGGGGTGGGCCATCGTCGATGCCGTGCTGCAGCGCGCGGCAGTGGCTGCCTCCGCCGAGATGCTGGGCGCGTCCCGCCGCTGCATGGACATGAGCGTGGAATACGCCAAGGTGCGTCAACAGTTCGGCCAGCCGATTGGCATGTTCCAGGCAATCAAGCACGCGTGCGCCGAGATGTTGCTCGAAGTGGAGAACTCACACGGGGCCACGTACTACGCCGCGTGGGCTGCGGACGCTGGGTCGCCTGACGCGGCGCTGGCTGCGTCGGCCGCGAAGGCCTACGTGGGCGATGCCTCGCGCAAGGTGTGCGGCTCGGCGATCCAGGTGCACGGCGGCATCGGCTTCACCTGGGACTACGACCTGCACATCTACTTCAAGCGGGCCAAGCATTTCGAGCCGCTCTACGGTGATGCGGATTTTCACAGAGAACGCGCGCTGCAACTCACGCTTGCGCGCCTTACGGAATCGGAGTTGCCGCGTGAGGCAGTTGGTGCCATCGCGTCCTGATGCCCGAGGGATGCGTCCTCTGATGCTCTGTGCAGTGACAATCACACGGGTGGTGAATCCGTAGTCGATCGGACGTCGAGGTTGCCGCGGCGGGAGCGAGCGCAGCGAAGCGGCACCGCCGTGAGACCGGCGTGAAGGAGACCGGCCGCGTGGAGGCATTCAGCGATGGCGTCTTCGCGATTGCTACCACGCTGCTGGTGTTGGACCTACGAGTTCCAACGACGGCGCCACTGCTGGCTGGCCTGCTCCAGGAGTGGCCCGTCTTCGTCGCCTACATCATCAGCTTCAGCTTCATCCTGATCATGTGGGTCAACCACCACTGGATGTTCCAGCACATCGTGCGCGTGGACAGCACCTTCATGCTGCTCAACGGCTTACTGCTGCTAGGCATCACCGTGGTGCCGTTCCCGACGAACCTCGTCGCGACGTACGTGCTCACGCCGGATCAAACCACGGCCACGGCGATCTACAGCGGTTGGTTCTTCATCATTGCGATCTTTTTCAACCTGCTGTGGCTCTACGCCTCGGGCCGAGGCAGGCTCCTCAGCGAACACGACGCGAATGCCGGCCTTGCCGAGGTCATCACCAGGCGCTATCGCTGGGGTCCGCCCTGCTACTTCCTGGCGTTCGTGCTGGCGTTCGTCTGGGTCCCAGCCAGCCTTGGCCTGAACGTGCTGCTGGCGCTGTATTACGTCATACCGCGTGAGCGGATGGTCAGGTTGCCTGGACGCCGCGTATCACCATCTCAATGAGCTCGTCAGCGATCTGATCCGGCGCCAGGCGGCCGTCGGGGCGATACCAGCGAAACAGGTAGTTGCACATGCCGATCATGCCGAGCATGACGATGCGCGTATCCATCTCGCGGAATTCGCCCGACGCGATGCCGTCGCGCAGGATCTGGTGAAACATGGCGGCGTAACGCTCGCGCTGGTCTCGGTTGGTGGCGAGTGATTCGGCCGCGAGCTGACGCCATTCGCTGAGATAGACGGTCAGGACGTCAAGGTTCTCGGCGACGGCGGTGACGTGCGCGTGGAGCGCGCGCTTCAGGCGCTCGGTGGGGCTGGCCGCGGTATCCGCCGCGATCTGCTCGATCTGGGAGGTGAGCATGCCTTGAGCCTGGTCAAAGACGGGGACCAGCAGGTCTTCCTTGGATTTGATGTAGCTGTACAGGCTGCCCTTGTTGATGCCGACCGCTTCGGCGATGTCCCGCATCGAGGTGGCGTGGTAGCCCTTTTCCTTAAAGAGTCGCAGCGCCGCCGCCCGAACCTGTCCCTCCCGCGCCGGCGTCGCGAGCCCGTCCTGCCGTTCCTGAATCTCTGGCACGCTGCGCGCATTGTGCCAGGACTTCAACGTGGGTGAGAGGCGAGTGGCGCGGTCAGATTGCCGGAGCAAAGCAACCTGGCGGTAGAGCGCCCCACTGGCAGGTCGGCCAGGGCGGCCAGGTCGGCGGGGGTGTCGACGTCGTGTGAGAGGCCCAGGTTGGAAAGCACGCGCGCGGTGGCTCCGGCGGAGCGCGCCAGGCGCAGGTGGCGGTCTACGGATGGTGGGCCGAACGACGGGGTGATCACGGCCGGCGGGCGCAACAACAGGGCGTTGGTGCCCTGGCCGTCGCGGCTGGCGCCTACCACCACTGCGCGTTGGTCCTCGGTCGCTGCATCAATTAGGGCAAAAAGGTCTGAGACGGAGAGGAGTGGAATATCCCCAGGCAGCACGATGGCAGTTTCGGCGCCGCACGCAAGAGCTGCGCTGATGCCGGCCCGGACGGCGCGGTTCATGTCGCCGCCATCGTCCGGGATTGCCTGCGCACCGAAGCCGCGCGCGAGCGTACGGGCTTCGAGCGTATCCAGCACCGCGATGACGCCGTCTAGCGGCGCGTGCGGTGAGGTGCACACTGCCAGTACGTCAGCCAGCATCGCGAGTGCGAGCTCATGCCGCTGAGTAGGATCCAGCACGTGCGCCAGGCGCGACTTAGCGCCATCGCCGACGCGCGCGACGACGACCGCCCAGGGGCTTAGACCGGCCAACGCCATTCAGTGTACGCAACAGCGTTTTGGTAGGCTGAATTCCGATTTGCGACGCCTTGTTGCTCTTGCCGGCGGTGTGGGCGGCTCACGCTTTGCGCGTGGACTGCGCGCGGCCGCGCCCGAAGCGCACCTCTCCATCGTGGTCAACACTGGCGATGACGTCACGCTGCACGGGCTGCGCATCTCGCCGGACGTCGACACCGTACTCTACGCCCTGTCTGGTCTGGTGGACGAGGCCCGAGGATGGGGCCCACGCGGTGACACGTTTCGAACGATGGATGCGCTCGATCGGGTGGGCGGTGAGACCTGGTTCCGCCTCGGCGACCTTGACCTCGCTACGCATATACGGCGGACGGAGCTGCTCGCCGCGGGCTGGACGCCATCGCAAGTCACCCGGGAGCTCGCGGCGCGGCTGGGCAGTCAAGGTGCGGACATTCTGCCGATGACCGACGCGGCGGTCGAGACCTGGGTCGAGCTGCGCGACGAGAAGCGCTGGGTGCACTTCCAAGAGTATTTCGTGCACCAGCGCACGGACGCGGCCATCAGCGGCGTGGAAGTACGCGGGGTGAATACCGCGGAAGCGGCACCTGGTGTGTTGGAGTCCATTGAGACCGCCGACGCGATCTTCCTGTGCCCGAGCAATCCGTTCGTCAGCATCGGACCAATCCTGCAGGTTTCGCGCGTGCGCGAAACCATCGAGGCGGCGAAGCGACGGGGCGTGTGTGTGGCTGGAGTCAGTCCGCTCATTGGCGGTGCGACCATCAAAGGACCAGCCGCACGTATGCTCAGCGAGTTCGGCTACCAGCCGTCGGCAGCAGGCGTGCTCGAGGTCTACGACGGCCTGGTCGACGTGTACCTGATCGATCCGCGGGACCGCGACCTGGTCCCCGACGTGGAGCGGCTCGGTGCGCGGCCGGTGGTGGTGGATGCGCTGATGCGCGGAAGGCGGGGTGAGGCACGTCTGGCGCGAGCACTCATGCGTGCGCTGTGAACACGTGCGCGAGATCCGCCTTGTGCTGCAGGATGTCAGCCCAGAGGTCGCCGACAATTTTCAGCCGTTCGTGCATTGTGCGTAGCGTGAACTGCGTCGGGTAGACAGAGCCAAGCTCAGTCCAGCGCAGTGGAACTGAAACGGGCGCTCCAGGCAATGCCCGTGGCGAGTACGGCGTAGCCAGCGTCTTGCCGCGGGTGTTCTGGTTGTGATCCAGGAATACCTTGCCGTGGCGCTTGTCCACCGACCATTCCATGGTGGTTTCGCGCGGGTGCAGGCGCTGGACGAACCGACAGATCTGTTCCGACATTCCGCGCACGGTGTCGAAGTTGAACTGGCGGAGGATCGGCACAAAGACGTGCACGCCGGTCTTGCCGCTGGTCTTCACAAACGCGGGCAGTCCCAGGTTGTCCAGTACGTCCTTGAGCCACAACGCCACCTCGCAGGTGCGCTGGAAGCCAGCGGCATGCAGCTGCGGTTGGCCGCCAGGGGGCTCGCGGCCGGAGTAGAGATACGGGTCCAGGTCGAAGACCATGAAGTCTGGATGGTTCAGGACCGAGCGCTCGAAGGCCTCCACCGAACCGCTGAACGTGTGTGGCTGGCCCAGAGCATCGGGTGCGTTGACAGTGCGCGAGTACCACGTGTGCAGCTCGATGTTGGCGATTTGCGCCAGCCACAGCAGGGTGGCCAGGTTGTTACAGAAAAGGTAGGTGCCGTCGAGTCCGGTGTGCTCGGAGATCAGACATTCGCGATGCACGAAGGGTGGCGCCTCGAATTCCACGTGCTTCTGGAAGAAGTGTTTTTCTGCGACTCCAACTCCACTCAGACCGTAGGGATAGCGCAGCAGCGTGAGCGGCCGATCTTGCAAGTAGGGGAGGAGGTACGGCGACATTGCGATGAAGTACCGCAGCAGGTCTCGCCGCGTAATGGGCGGCTCGGTCATGGTGGCGGGCCACAGGATGCGGTCGGGGTGTGTAATCGGTACGCGCACGTCGCCAAGGTCCAGCCCAGTGAGCCGCGGGCGCTCCAACTGCTCGAGAAGGCGGTCGCTCACCGGGTCGTGGCGGCTTCGGCTTCGGCTTGTTGGGCGCGCTCGGTTGTCTCTTGCTCGGCGGCTTGCAGGACCTCGCGCCCACCGCCGCCGCGGAACTCGAGCCACGCCGCTACGGCGATTGCTTGCAGCAATCCCGCCAGCGGTGCCGCGAACAACGCCCCCCAGATGCCGAAGACCTCTGTCCCCGCCACCAGCGCAATCAGGCCAGTGGCCGGGTGGATGCCAACCGCGCGACCCATGATGCGTGGCCCGACGACGTCACCCTCGATAACATGCACAAAGACGAAGTAGGCCAGCACGATCAAGGGTCGAATCGGCTCGCGGAAGTTAACCAGCGCGATCACCACCGCCGCCGCGCCTGAGATGAGCACGCCCAGCACGGGGACGAACTCCATAAAGAAGGCAAGCACGCCCATCAGGACGGCGTATGGGACGCCAAGCACCTCCAGACCGACTCCGACCAGAATGCCGATGAGCACGGCCAGTACCAGCACGCCCCGCACGTAGCCGCCGATCACGCGGTTGACCACGGCCACCATGCTCCGAGCGCGGAAGTTGGTTGGCCCTTCAGTTTCGGTCTTGAGCCACTGCGCGATTCTGACGCCATTGGAGCACAGGTACACGCTGAGGATCAGCACCAGCAGGACATCGATGATCGTGCCGAAGAATTCGGCAATACGCGGAATCAAGTCGCCAGCGATTGCGCCGGCCACCGCCTGCACCTGGCCGATGGCCTGGCTGCCCAGGTCGGCGAGCCAACCTGGTTGGAAGCCCAGCGGCGTGAGCAGTCCCTCGAATTGGGGCTCCAGCGCCTGGGCCTGCTGCGTGTACTCCGGCAAGTTCGTGATCAGGCTGCGGATCTGGTCGAACGCGGTGGCCACGACGTACGCGCCGAAGCCGAAGACCACGCTCAGGCCGACCAGGTAGGCCAGCCCGATGGCGACCGGCCGCGAGGTCCAGCGGCCGAAGAAGTTCGCCAGTGGCGTGAAGGCGAAGGCCAACACCGCGGCCAGCACCACGATGAGGATCGTTCGGGTGAAGTGGCCGAGCACCCAGATGAACAGCACTGCCAGGGCTAGCCAGGCGAGCACGATCAAGGGCAGGATCAGCGCGCGCAGCCAGGACGGCGGGATGCCGCTGGGGCGCATGCTGACGGCCATGGGCGAGATGGTCGCACGAATCGCGCCGCTATGCGACTGCAGCGAGCCAGCAACAGAGCGCCCCAACGCTGTGGAAGGACAAAATCTCCTCCAAGGAAGAGTGGATCAAGGCAGGAAGAGCGGATCACCGCGGAACTTGCTGGGCGGCGTGCGCTAGCATCTCGCTAGATACAGGAGGACGCAGCGAGATGGCCATTGAGTCGCCGCGGAAGGAGGCGCGCAAGCGCGCTGGACCTGGCAGCAAGAACACCGCTGGGCTGGACCTGGATGAGCTTCGCCAGTTGTGGCTCAAGCCGCTCTGGCTGGTGCTGAGCGATGCCTTCACCGCCGAGCCAAATACCCAGATCGTCCCGTACAACTGGCGGTGGAAAGACGTCCGCCCGCGCATTCTGGAGGCCGGTCGGCGCATTTCGGCCGAAGAGGCTGAGCGGCGTGTGCTCATGTACCTCAACCCGGGGCTGAACGGCGCGCCAGGCGCCACGCAGACACTGTTCAGCGGCATCCAGCTGATCATGCCCGGGGAGATTGCGCCCACCCACCGACACGTGCCCTCCGCGCTGCGAGTGGTGGTTGAAGGGAATGGGGCCTACACCACCGTCTCCGGTGAGAAAACGCTGATGCACCCGGGCGATTTCGTCACCACCCCCAACTGGGCCTGGCACGACCACGGGAACGAGTCCGATGAGCCAATGATGTGGCTCGACGGATTGGATATGCCGTTCGTGCTCGCGCTGAACGCGATGTTCTACGAAGAATTAGGAAATGGCTACGAAATCCAGCCGGTGACCAAGGCGCTGGATGATTCTCAGCTGCGCTACAACCGGGGCTTCCGCCCGCACGATGACCGGTTCAGCGGCAATTATTCGCCGATTTTGAATTACAGATACACGGATGTGCGCGAAACGTTAGACACCATGGAGCGCGCCGGAGACGCGACGTCTGAAGAAGAAGGCGTCATGCTGGACTACATCAATCCGCTTACTGGCGGTCCCACGTTGCCGACGATTGACGCGCATGCGCAGTTGATCCGGCCAGGTGAACATACACGGGCAGTGCGAGACACCGCTTCGCGGCTTTACCACGTGCTGGATGGACGCGGCACCTCCGTCATCGGTGGTGTCACGTTGGAGTGGGAGAAAGGCGACACATTCTGCGCGCCGACGTGGATGTGGCGTGAGCACCAGGTTGCGAGCGCCGATGCTCCGGCGGTGCTGTTTTCGTTTGACGACGCGCCGATACAGAAGCCGTTTTCGCTGTACCGAAAGCAGGCCCTCCACCAGGGGAGTGGAAAACAGGCGGACCTCTAGACGGGCGAGTGCGAAACGGCGGAGAGGTGCTCGCGCATGCGTTCGCGGGCGAGGTCCGCGTGGTGGGCGCAGATTGCCTCCAGGATGCTCGCGTGAATGCGACACACGCGTTCGGCGATTGGCTGGGTTGTCTCGGCGCCGAGGTGCGCGAGTTGCGTTGCACGCACCGCCGCAAGTGAGGCCTGGAGCGCGCGGTTGTTGGAGGCCTCCGCCACCGCCTGGTGAAAGTTAACTGCCAACGCCGTGAAGAGATCAGGGTTGTCGACTGCCGCGCAGGCTTCGTCCACAAGACTGCGGAGAAGTGAAAGCTGATCCGGAGTCGCGCGCTGCGCCGCGAGTGAGGCCGTCACCGGTTCGATCGCGAGCATTGCTTCGAACAGCTCCTCACGGCTGAGACCAAGCAGGCGCAGCTGAATTGAGAACGCGTCGATAAGCCGTTCGGGATCGTGGCGCGCAACGCGCAATCCACCCCCAGCGCCCACGCGGACGTCGAGCAGTCCGCGTGCGGACAGCGCGCTTACCGCGTCGCGAATGGTGACGCGACTCACGCTGAAGCGCCGCGCGAGGTCCGCTTCAGTGCCGAGCCATTCCCCCGGTTTCAGATTTTGCGTATGAACAGAATTGAGGATCTGCGCGACAACGTCCTCGGATGCCCGACCCTGGCGCGGCGCACCGTTGCGGTTCATGGGTGGAGCAGTGAGCTTCTGTCGGCGACGATGAATGCCTCGCGCCGCACGAGAAAATCGCCGACGAGGCTGACAAAGGCCTCCGGTCGCTCTGCCGCCGCGTCGTGCCCGACGTCGTAGAGCAACACGAATTGGCAGCGCGGCATGCGCTCCCGATAGACGCGGCCGAGCTCTGGCGGCGTGAGACGATCGCGTGTACCAAAAATGACCAGGGTCGGAACATCCAGTTCGGCCATGCGGCGTTCCGCTTCTTCGCCGCCAAAGGGTTCGAGGCGCTCGAGCAGCGCTCGCCGCTGATTGCGCAGCTCCGGATCGAGCGGTGGCGCCATCGCGTGTCGCTCCGGATGCGCGAACGTGTATCGGTGCAGCTCCTCCGGCGTGCTAATTGGCGGGAACCCGTCGGGCGGAGGCAGCAGGCCTGGCGACTCGAGGACCAATGCCTCGATGGAATCGGGCGATGCGCACGCGGTCCAGAACGCGAGCGCACCACCGAAGGAGGTGCCCCACAGGTTGAATCGCTCCAAGCCCAGCGCCTTGGCAGCCCCCATCATGGTTGCGCCGAGTTCTGCCATCGAGGTGCTGCGTTCGTTGGGAGAACCGGCTCCGTAACCTGGAACCTCGAACGCGATAACGCGGAAGGTGTTGGCGAGGAGGTGATGGGCACCGGAAAGGCGCGGGCCACCGGCGTGATGCAGCCACACGAGGGGTGGACCAGTGCCCGCTTCCATGTACCGGATGGAGAAACCGTCCGTGTCGACGCGGTGTTCGGCGAACTCTGTGCGCTCCAGCGTTTCGGTCACGCGCGGGCCGCGAGCCGATCGAGGTTTGGCGTGCCGTCTGGCTTCATCCCCATCGCGTCGCGGTAGGCCTCGCCGATCTCCTCCGGTTGACCTGCCTGGAAAACGAAGCTCTTCGGATACCGGAAGCCGGCATTACCGTTCGCGACATCGCGCATCGAGTAACCGGCGAGGAAAAAGTCGCGGCCAATAATCGGTAGCGAAACGAAACGCGCTTCTTTTGGATCGCGAATCACCGACTTCGGCTCGTGCCCGTCGCGTACCCGTTCGGCTTCCTCCAACAACCGCCGGCGCATCAAGATGATGCCCCGGTCACTTTCGCCCAGGTGCTCCTGCGTGCGATCGGCAATGGTGCCCTGGCCGACCCAGGCCACGAAGTCCTGGTTCATAACGTGCGAGTCCAGCCAGCGACCGGTTTTCTCGTCTTTGATCGGACCGTACCACCAGGGGATGCGCTCCTGATGGAATGGCTCCATCTCCTCGGGAATGCGGTCGAAGAACCAGCCAACGCTGAGCGTGTTGTCGTCGTCAATTGGCACGCGCCACTCGAAGTGGTTGCCGGTGAACAGACAGTTCGGCCAAAGACAGGTCCGGCCGACCGTCCACAGCTCGTCATTCTCGGATTGACCTTCGCGGATGCGCCGGTACGTGAAGCCATGTTCGAATTCGTCGAACGCAATGCGCAGGTGGCTGGCCGGTTTTTTCCCGTTCGTCTGACCGCGCAGCTGCTGTGCCCAATTGTCGTGCAGCCACTCGAAGTGAACCGGATCGATCGAATTTTCCTGGCACTGGAACCAGTTGCACGGGATTTCGCTCAGCACCACCTGGACGAAACCGTTGCCCCACGTGAAGGGTTCCCACACCGGCAATTCTGGAGCGGGGAGAGGTCCCATGTACGCCCAGAGCAAACCGGCGCATTCTTTGACTGGATACGACTTGATGGTGATGCGTTCTTTGAAGCGCGCGTCTGGATGGGCGATTTCTTCGAATGGCTGATGGATGCACGCACCGGATTCGTCGAACTTCCAGCCATGATAATTGCAGCGGAGGCCGCATTCCTCCACCCAGCCGTAAGACATGTCCGCCCGGCGATGCGGGCAATGCCTGTCGACCAGGCCATAGGTGCCGGATTTGTCCTTGTAGAGAACGAGATCCTCGCCCATCAGCCGAATGGGTTTGATGGGTTTCTGGTCCATCTCGCCGGCTGCAGCGAACGGAGTCCAATACCAGCGAAGGAGGTTGCCCATCAATGTTCCAGGGCCAACTTCCATGAGAGCACGATTTTGTTCGGAGCTCAGCATGGAGTTACTGCCACCGTCCGAAGGCCCAGCCGCCGCCGGTGTTGGCGGGGGTGCGGTAGACGGGTACGTAGTCAAGTAGCTCGAACTTGAGCGGCTCTTGCTCCATGACGCCGCCAACGCTGATCCAGTTCAGCGTTTCGGATGCCGCCGAGTGCAGCCCCGCTCCTGGAATTCCCTTCAGCGTTTCGGCGTCTTTTCGCTCCAGAGCGCCGAGCACCTTGCGGTCCTGGTCCTCGTCCACCACGAAGTGACTCAAGCCACCTGAGGCAACGACCGCCACGCGCGCGGGCTCGTCCCAGGCCCGAATCGCCGCACCAATTGCCTGCCCAAACTGATACGAGCGCTTCGCCGACGGCGTATTCGGCGGATAGCAGGTGTTCTGGAACACCGGCAGGATTGGTCGTGGCTTGCTGTCAAACAGCCGCTTCACCACGAAGGCGTAGCCGTGCGGCAGCCCCTGGTCGTGGTCCGCGGTCTCGCGGACGGTCTTGAGCTCACCGTCCGGTGTCGGATAACGGCGGGCGACCTTTCCCCCATATGGCTGTCGCGCATGGGTGATGTGCGCCGGGTCGAACTCGTGCTCGCACAGGTACTCCACCAGGAAGCGGCCGAAGTGGCTGGCCACCGGCACGTCCATCGGATACTCCCCGTAACCGGAGGCGATGGCCTTGGTCATAACCGCGTTGCCAGCATTGCCCACCTGTCCGCGCGGAATGAGCGGCACCGACTCGCCCCAATAGACGGCGAACCGCGGCATGTTGTGCTCGTAGAACCACTCGTCCTGGTCGTCGCTGATGATGACCGTGATGTCCGGCTCGGCCTGCTGCAGCGTGGAGGCAAGGGTATCGAGCGCGGTCTTGAAGCGCGCCGATTGGTCTTTGAACGGCTCAGAGCCGGAGTATTTCGACCTGCCTTCAGACTTCAACCACTCGACCGCTTGGTCGAAGGGTCGGATGAGGCCGTCTGGCGGAAAGGCCAACTCGGGATTGCGTGAGTCGCCGGTGGCGTACTCCTCCCACATCTCTGGCGGCAGCGAGAGCAATGGGGTGTGCGAGGTTCCAATGCCGAGCACGATCTTGGCCATGGGCGGGATCACTCCTTCAAGTTAATGTGATACATTAGCATCCGAGGCGACGTGGAAGCAGCCATCTTCACGCCCGTGCCGTACATGGGTCCGGCGCCGCGCGGCACTTGGCCGGTGCCCACCAGCAACTTCTCGGTGGAGGTCGCCGAGCGCTCGATGGCAACCAGCCTTGCCCAGTTCGAGCTGGCTGACCAGCTGGGTTTTGACTGGGTGACGGTGGCCGAGCACCACTTTGCGCCGATGTCGCTAACGCCGAATCCGATGGTCATGGCCGGCGCGCTGACCCAGCGTGTGAAGAACGCCAAGATTGCGCTGCTTGGCGCGAACGTGCCGATCCTGAACCCGGTGCGGGTGGCCGAAGAGTTCGCGATGCTGGACACGCTGACGTCGGGTCGGGTGGTAGCAGGCATGCTGCGTGGTACATCCAACGAATATGTCACGTATCACGTCAATCCGGCGGAATCGCGTGAGCGATTTGAAGAAGCGCTCGAGCTGATCGTCAAGGCATGGACGGAGCCGCAACCGTTTGGCTGGCAGGGTCGGTACTTCGAGTACCGTGCAATCTCGATCTGGCCGCGGCCGGTGCAGAAGCCGCATCCGCCGATTTACATGTCCGGGTCGTCGCCTGAGTCGGGTGAATTTGCCGCGCGTAACCATTTGAAGATCGGCTTCGCGGTGACGACGTTGCCGCTGGCCTCAAACGCTGCGGCGTATTACCGCTCGCAAGCTACCTCTCTGTATGGCTGGACGCCTTCGGCTACTGATGTCTTGTACCGGCTGACGGTGCACGTGGCGGACACCGACGAACAGGCGATGGACGATCTCGTTGCCACTGGTGCCAACGAGCTGCGCGCCGGCTTTGCGCTGTCGAACCGCGTGTTGGATGACACGGTGGCAAATCTTGGGTACTACGGTCGCGACGTGGTCAATCAGCGCGGCCGACTCCAGCCGCACACGCTGGCGGACCGCATCGAACTTGGCCAATTGCTGGCGGGCTCGCCGGAGACGGTTCTCTCGCAGATCCGCGCGATTCGGGATTCGCTTGGCTGCGGGATTCTGGACCTGATCTTTCAGCCCGTGGGCGCCGACAAGCTGCGCAAAGCCATCGAGCTATTCGGCACCAAGGTGCTGCCGCGTATGCGCGACCTCTAACTAGGTCACGTTCAAAAGAGTCCAGGACCCTTTCCGCTACGTCGGTTCGTACAGCACCAGCGTGTTGCCGGCGGGATCGGTCAAGTTGGCGCGGCGCTCGTGTGGGCCGGCTTCGACCTCGCCCACGGTGGCGCCTCTGGCGCGCAGTTGATCGACGACGTCGTCGAGGCCATCCACGCGTAGGCTGACGGTGGCACCGCCTGGTCCACCGCGTTGGCCGCCTTCCACGGCGAGAGTGAGTCCGCCCACGTCGAAGGCTGCCCAGTGGTCCCCATCGCGGAACTTCAACGAGAGGCCCATGACGTGGGTATAAAAGCGCACCGCGGCGTCGAGGTCGGGCGCACGGTAGAAGACGTTGCCAATCCGCTGAATGCCTGGCATGGCTGTATTGTGATGCAGTGGTGGCGAACGCGGATGTGCAGGCCCTTGGCGAGGCGTTCTGGAAGTGGCGGGCGGCAACCCAGCCGTCTTCGGGCGACGATATCCCGCGCATCGAACGGCCGGCGAAGTGGGCGCCGGACTGGTCGGCCGAGGCCGTCGAGGGCAGACGGGGGGAGCTGAGCCGCTTCGAGCGCGAACACGCCGCATTGGGAACGGCCGTCGCTAGTGGCCCAGTGGCAGATCAGGTGGACTGGCGCTTACTCGGCTCGGCGCTTGCCCGAATGCGCTGGGAGCTGGATGTGCTCAGGGGCTGGCAGCGCAATCCGCACTTTTACGTGCACCAGACGGTGACAGCGCTGTTCGAGTCGCTGCTGCCGCCGCCACCGTTCACGGCCGAGCGCACTTCCGATCTGCTCGCCCGCGTGGAGAGCATCCCACGTACGCTCGACGCGGGGCGAGAGAACCTATCCACAGACGCGGTAGCGCCATTCGCGCGGCTTGCTTTCAGTGCGCTCGAGGGCGTTGGGCCGCGCCTGTCACGTGTTGCAGCGGAGCTGGTGCCAGTCCTTGACGCCAGTGGTGCCGACCGCGTTGAGGCGGCGATGGCCACCGCGGCGCGCGCGCTAGAACAGTTCGCGGAGTGGCTGCGCAGTCGTGCTGGTGGCATGTCGTCGGAGACGGCGCTTGGCCGCCAGGCATATGTGAACTTCCTGCGCAAGGTGGCGATCATCGATCTCACGCCGGAGCAGATCATGGCTGGCGCACGCCAGGAGCTGGAGCGCTCGATCGCCTTCGAAGCCATGGAAGTGCTGCGCAATCGCGGTGAGCCACCTTGGAAATTGCCGTCATCGGCCCGGGAGCAGGTGGAGCGTGAGGTCACTTCTGAGATGCAGGTCCGCAGCTTCTGCGAGGAGCACGAGCTGCTGACGTTTCCGTCGTGGTTACGCCATTACAGGTATGCGCCGGAGCCCACGTATCTGGCGCCGCTCCGCGGAAGTGGAGTTTTTGACGATCTCACGTCGGCAGCGCGGTTGGATGAGGACGGGGTGCATTACATTCCTGAGCCGACACCCGACCTGCCCTACTTCTACCTGGCCATGGCGCGCGACGCGCGCACGCTGATCGCCCACGAAGGCGTGCACTACTACCAGCTGGCTCGCTCGTGGCACCAGCCGAACGGCCTGCGGCGCTTCTATTACGACTCGGGTTCGAACGAAGGCATCGGCTTCTACGCTGAGGAAATGCTCTTGCAGGCTGGACTCTTCGACGACAGTCCTCGGTCGCGGGAGATCATCTACAACTTCATGCGGCTGCGCGCGATCCGCGTGGATATCGATATCCGGCTCGCGCTGGGCCAGCTCACGATCGAGAGTGCCGCGGCGGAGCTGGCATCGCGCGTCCCGATGGATGCCGATACGGCGCGCGAGGAAGCGTCGTTCTTCGCTTCCGAGCCAGGGCAGGCTATCACGTATCAAACAGGAAAGCTGCAGGTCGTCGGATACCTCGCCGATGCACGGCGAGCTCAGGGACAGGCGTTCAGGCTCCGCGAATTCCACGATCGGCTGTGGGACAACGGCAACGTGCCCATCGCGCTGCAGCGGTGGGAGTCGCTTGGCCTGAACGACCAGGTACCCGCCTTCTCCGTGTAAGAGCCGTATCCAGGTGGTGTGAGGTGGTACCTTACCGCTCCATGCGTTTCCTCCCTTTGATTCTTGGCCTCCTGCTCGTAGCGAGCAGCGCTTCTGGCGTGGCTGCGCAGACTGCCTCAGACCCGAAGACGCTGGTGGTTGGCACGGCCTTCGACGTGAAGTCGCTGGACCCAGCGCGTGGCTTCGAGCTGACCACGGGCATGGTGCACAAGGCGACCTACAACACCCTGGTCACGCTCAGTGACAACGACATCAGCCAGGTCGTGCCTGATCTTGCAACCAGCTGGGATGTCAGTCCTGATGCGAAGGTCTTCACGTTCCATCTGCGCCCCGGTGTGAAGTTCCAGCCGTCGGGCAACGACATGACCTCGGCCGATGTGAAGTGGTCGCTGGAGCGGGCCATCGCCATCAAAGGCAATCCGTCGTTTCTGCTGGATGGGATCGCCAGTGTTGACGCCGTCGACCCAGTGACCGTGCGCATCACGAAGACCGACCCGGACCCGGCGTTTATCTCCAAGTCCAGCTTCGGCGTCTTCGCGGTGCTCGACAGTAAGACGGTGCAAGCGCACGGCGGGACGAATGCGGCTGACGCCGCGACGACAGATACGGCCGAGCAATGGCTGAACCAGAACTCCGCCGGCACCGGCCCCTTCGTGCTGACGAAGTGGACGCCCGAGAGTGAGATCGACCTGGTGAAGTCCAGCGCCTATTGGGGAGGCGATGCGCCGTTCGATCGGGTGATCTACCGGAATATTCCGACCGCCGCCGCCGAGAAGCTGACCCTGCAGGCGGGCGACATCGACATAGCGACCGAAGTTGCGCCGGATTCCGTGTCGGACCTGCAGGCGGACCCACGCTTGAAGGTTGTCCAGGGCGTCGGAACGGACCTGTTCTTCCTGCTCATGAACGAGAACCCGGATCTGCAGTCGGGCGTGATGGCCAATCCGCAGGTCCAGCTTGCGATTCGCTACGCGCTCGACTACGCGGGTATCAACGAGCTTGTGGGTGGACCCGCCGTCACGCCTCCGACGGTTCTACCTGTCGGGTTCCTCGGTGCGTATGGACCGGACCATGCCTTCAGGCGTGACACCGCCATGGCGCAGAGTCTCCTGGCGCAAGCTGGCTATCCGAACGGCTTCGACATCGACCTGCAGTATCCGACCAACTTCAGCCACGATGGGGTGAGCTTCGACGTGCTCGCCCAGAAGATCCAGTCGGACCTGGCCGACGTCGGCATCAACGTTACGTTGAAGCCGGGTGAGATCAACACCGAGCTGGCCAACTATCGTGCCGCGCAAGAGGGGCTCGGTTTCTGGTACTGGGGTGCGGACTACTTCGACTCCAACGATTACCTCGCGTTCTTGCCCGAGGGCATTGTTGGCAAACGTGCTTCGTGGACGAATGCGAACTCCGATCCGTCGATCCAGCAGCTGCGGGATCAGATCAACGTGGAGACGGACAACGCCAGGCGCGCGCAGGAGTGGCAGCAGGTGCAGGATTACCTGCAGCAGAGCGGTCCATGGGCGGCGGTCATCCAGCCGGGCGTTTACATTGCGACCCGCGCGAATATCGGCGGGTACGTGTGGAATCCCGCATGGCGGGTCAACCCGTTCATGCTGTCGAAGAGCTGAGGCCACGCGCTGCTCGGCGTGCGCACCGCAGGCGACGCGTGACGCGCACTGGTGCGGACCTTCACGGAGTGCCAACCCACGGAGTGGCCACCCCAGGGAGTGCCACTTCACGGGAGTACCAAACCCACGGAGTACCCATCCCAGGGAGTGCCAACCCACGGAGTGAAAGCCCTACCGAGTGCCACCCCACGGAGTGATGTCCCTACGCAGTAACGGGTCTCACCCAGGTATGTACCTCGATGGTATTCCACTCACGGAGTGCAAACCCCACGGAGTGCGACCCACCGAGTGCTCACTCACGGGAGTGCAACCCCACGGAGTGCGACCCACCGAGTGCTCACTCACGGGAGTGCAACCCCACGGAGTGCGACCCACCGAGTGCTCACTCACGGGAGTGCAACCCTACGGAGTGCCATCCCATGGAGTGCCACCCCTGAGAGTGCAAAC
>JAFAZN010000205.1 GCA_019239775.1 Chloroflexota bacterium | reverse complement strand
TGGGTCTGCCTACGATTTGCTCACCACAAGCGCAGCGGGGCTGAAGGACGTCCTCCGTCGTGCCGTGCTGGTGATCAATCCAGATGGCAAACTCGTCTACCGCTGGGACGTGCCCGACCCGCCGCGCTTGCCGACCGTCGACGAAGTGCTGGATGCCATGCGCGGCACGGCTGCGGTACCGTAGCCACGCTTCGCATTTACCCAGGTCGAGGAGTCTTCCTCGGTTACCTGTCGCAGCGTCCAGGCGCTCGGGGCGTACACTGCCGAGCGCCGATACGCAGCAACAGAAAATCTCCTGTTGAAAGAGTGGACAAAAGGCGGAACGATCGGCGAACAAACCGTTTCAGGGGAGGCCAAACGCACATGCTCGGGACGATGATGGATTTCCCGCTGACGTTGCAGCACGTCTTCGATCGGGGCACGCGCCTGTTCCCCGATCGCGAGATCGTGACAGGCGGTCTCGGCGAACGGCACCGCTATACCTATAAGGATTTCGCCCGGAGAGTCCATCGCCTCGCCAGCGCTTTCAAAGCGCTTGGCCTCCAACCTGGTGAACGTGTGGGCACCTTCGGCTGGAACCACTACCGCCATCTCGAGATGTATTTCGCGGTGCCGATGCAGGGCGCTGTGCTGCACACGCTGAACATTCGCCTGTTCCACGACCAGCTCGTCTACATCATTAACCACGCCGCGGACCGTTTCATCGTGGTCGACCGATCGCTGCTGGGCATCGTGCAAGCGCTGCAGCCAATGCTGGAAACCGTCGAGAAGATCATCGTGGTCGATGACGGCGGCGACTGCGAAGTTGGGGATGCGCTCGACTACGAGCAGTTCCTCGCCAGCGGCAATGAGCACTTCGACTTCCCACGCCTCGACGAAAACACGGCCGCGATGATGTGCTACACGTCGGGAACGACCGGCAACCCCAAAGGCGTCGCGTACAGTCACCGCGCCCTGACGCTGCATTCGTTCGGCGCATGCCTCAGCGACAGCGTGGGGGTATCTCAGCGCGACACGGTGCTGGCCGTGGTACCGATGTTCCACGCCAACGCTTGGGGCCTGCCCTATGCCGCCACCATGGTGGGCGCCAAGCAGGTGTTTGCCGGCAATTCGATGGCGCCTGACCGCGTGCTGCAGCTGATGCAGGACGAACGCGTCACGCTGGGTGCGGGCGTTCCCACGATCTGGATCGGCGCCCTGCCGCTCCTGCAGGCAGGCAAGTACGACCTGAGCTCCGTGACGCGCATCGCCTGCGGCGGCTCGGCGGCGCCACGCGGCTTGATCGATGCCTACGACAAGCTTGGGCTCAACATCGTCCACGCGTGGGGTATGACCGAGTTGACTCCGATCGGGAGTGTGGCAGTGCCGCTCACCGAGCTGGATTCGGCTGATCCGGCAACGCAGATGGACTTCAAAGCCCGCCAGGGCACGCCTGTGCCGGGCGTCGAGGCTCGCGCGTTGGACTCTGACGGTAAGGAGGTGCCCTGGGACGGCCAGACCATGGGCGAGCTGGTGGTCCGCGGCCCGTGGGTGGCGGCGAGCTATTACAACGATGATCGCAGCGCGGGCTCGTTCACGTCGGACGGTTGGTTCCGCACGGGTGACATCGTGGTCATGCACCCCAATGGCTATATCGAGATTGCCGATCGCACCAAAGATGTCATCAAGAGCGGTGGCGAATGGATCTCCTCGGTGGCCCTGGAAAACGCGTTGATGGCCCATCCGAAGGTTCAAGAAGCCGCGGTGATCGGGGTGCCCGACGAGAAATGGTCGGAGCGTCCGCTCGCCTGCGTCGTCCCACGGCCTGACTTTAAGGGCTCCGTCAAGGCTGAGGAGCTGTCCGAGTTTTTGGCCCAGCAATTCGCGAAATGGTGGCTGCCGGAACGCTATTTGTTCCTGGATGAGTTGCCCAAGACCAGCGTGGGCAAGTTCGACAAGAAAACCATGCGCGTCCAGTACACCGACAGCACCAAGGCGGTTACCGCTTGACTCGGGCGTCCTGGACGGGATCGGCCGCTGAGATTGGTACGTTCGGTTAGAATCTGACTAAATCCGACTGATCCACTAGGAATTCACACATCACCATGGCTGTAAGCACTCGCGACCAGGAGGTCCTCGACGCCTTGCGCGTCGTTCGCGACCCCGATCTGCACCGTGACATCGTCTCGCTCGGTTTCGTCCAGAACCTGCAGATCGATCCGCGCGGTACGGTCGCTTTCGACATCAATCTGACGACGCCCGCCTGCCCCGTGCGAGATGACCTGCGCGATCAAGCGCGCACCGTGGTCTCGCGTCTGCCGTGGGTCACCGAAGTCCAGGTCAAGATGACCGCCAGCACGGCAGTGGCGCGCGGCCAGGGCTCCGCGACGCCCCTGATCCCGCGGGTGAAGAACGTAATCGCCGTTGCGTCGGGCAAGGGTGGTGTGGGCAAGAGCACCACGAGCGTGAACCTCGCGGTCGCGCTGTCGCAGAGTGGCGCCAAGGTCGGTCTGCTGGATGCCGACATCTACGGTCCGAACGTGCCGCTGATGATGGGCATCAAAGAGAAGCCCGACGTGACCGGCACCCAGGGGTCCATCGAGCCGATCGTGCGCTTTGGTATCAAGCTGGTCTCGATCGGCTTTTTCCTGGATGAAAGCAAGCCAGTGATCTGGCGCGGCCCGATGGTGCACGGCGCGATCCAACAGTTCCTGCGTGACTTCGACTGGGGCGACCTGGACTACCTGGTCATCGATCTGCCGCCGGGCACGGGTGACGCGCCCCTTTCGCTGTCGCAGCTGATCCCGTTGTCGGGCGTGGTGATCGTGACAACGCCGCAGGACGTTGCGCTACAGGATGTTGCCAAGGGCATGGCGATGTTCAAACAGCTCGAAGTGCCGGTGATCGGCGTCATCGAGAACATGAGCTATTTCGTTTGCCCCAACTGCTCGGAAAAACACGAGCTGTTTGGTCGAGGTGGTGGCGAGCGTATCGCCAAGTCGTTCGACGTCCCCTTCCTGGGTCAGATTCCGCTGCAGCCGAACGTGCGGTTGGGTGGCGACCAGGGCCAGCCAGTGGTGATCGCCGACCCCGACTCTCCCGCGGCCAAGGCACTGAACTCGGTCGCAGGCGAAGTGGCTCGCCACGTGAGTGTGCTGGCGTTCCAGGCGCGCGGTAACTTCGTGCCGCTGCAGGGGCTGACGATCCGCAAGACCTGAGGGTCAGTCGCTAAGATAAACCTAGATAGATGGACCTGTCGGCCCTGCTAGCCACGTTTGAGATCCTGGCGAAAGAAATCGGCAAGGGCGGCGGCGGCAGTACCGAAGAGCCGACAGTCTGCTTCTCGCTGTTGCCAGTAGGGCTGGGCGTGGCGTTCGTGGTGGTTCAGCGCCTGAAAGCACTTCGCGCGCGTCGCGCCGGCAGTTAGAATCGCTCTGCCTGGAGGAAGGACGGCCGCTCCGCTGCCGCAAGGCATTGGAGAGGAAAGTCCAGACAGCACAGAGCAAGGTGCCTGGCGCAAGCCGGGGCCGGGTAACCGGACGGACAGGGCCACAGAGACGTAGCTCCCTGCCGCAAGGCAAGGAGGTGAAACGCGGTAACCCCCACCTGCTGCAACCTCAAGCATGGCTGCCGACGCTGCTCGCCGAGGCCAGGGTAGAGGGCACCGCGCCCTTCAACAAGGCACGGACCTGGTCACCTCCGACCAGGTAGATAGATGGCCGTCACAACAGAATCTGGCTTACATTCCTCCAGGCACTTTTTTCAGGCTCATTTCAATCTCAAAATTGGTCACTCGGACCGCTCATCAGGGCTTGTGGGGGCCATTTGTGGGGGCCACGATTTTCGTAATTGACGCGGCTCTGCCGAAGGGCGCGCGGGCAATACGCACGTCGGAGCCCACGAGGTGCCGCCTGGCGGTTCTCAGGGGTTTTCAGGAAAGGGGCGAATCCGCAGCGAGGCGTCCCTGACGATGCGTATTGAGGAAGACTGCGCCGAGTGCGCCGAGCCGGTCAGCCGCCGAACGTAGCGAGCGGATCGCTTGCGGTTGTCACCGTCTAGCATCTGGGCACGATGCCGACATCGGACGCCCGCAGCCACGCGCGACCGCCGATCGATGCCGCGGCGCTCGAAGTCGCCCGAGATGACGTCCCGAACGAGGAGATACTCGACGGCGTCGTGGCGGCGTTCAGGGCGCTTTCGGATCCTACGCGCGCGCGTATCTTGTATGCACTTTTGCGTCGGCCACTCTACGTCCGCGATCTGGCGCTGTTGATTGGCGTCTCTGAGTCGGCCATCTCGCATCAGCTCCGCTTTCTGCGGGAGCACCATTTGGTCAAGCGCGATCGGCGTGGCAACGCGATGGCCTACTCGCTCGATGATCATCACGTCGCGGTACTCTTTCGCGAAGCCGAATACCACGCCGACCACGTTCGACGCGGCATCAGTGACCACCCGTATCCATAGCCGGCTTCTAATTGAACGTGCGCTCATATAACCACGACAATGATCGGCAGGATGAATACTGCGTTGCGTCCCGACGCCGGCGCCATCCTCGGGCCTCACGCGGAGCGCGAGCGCGAGCATCGGGCGGCAGCCAACCGTGCGGTCACCGTATCGGCCATCGGTCTGGCGGTCACTGGGGCAATCGAGCTCGCCATCGCCCTGGTAACCGGTTCCGTGGCGCTGCTGGGCGACGCGCTCCACAACCTGTCCGACGTACCGACCTCACTGGTTATCTTTCTCGGGTTCTGGATCTCCAAGAAGCAGCCGTCGGACTCGTATCCATACGGTTACGAGCGGGCCGAAGACATCGCTGGCCTGGGCGTGGCCGCGGTCATTTTCGCTAGCGCAGTCTTCGCCGGTTACCAGAGCTACGAAAAACTGATCTCGGATCGCGGCACCACCGACATCGGCGTAGGTATGGTCGCGGCGATCATTGGCATGGCGGGCAATCTGGCGGTATCGCGCTACAAGGCGCGCGTCGCCCGGCAGATCAACTCGATCACGATGCACGCGGAAGCCAACCATTCGTGGCTGGATACGGTCTCGTCGTTTGGCGCACTCGTGGGGCTGATCGGCGTGGCGTTTGGCTATCGGTGGGCAGATCCAATAGCTGGCTTTGCCGTGACCCTGTTCATCTTGCACGTGGGCTGGGAAGTCACCAGCGAGATCGTCCACCATCTCATGGATGGCGTCGACCCTGAGCAGTTGCGCCTGGCGCGAGGCGCAGCCATGAGCGTACCGGGTGTGCAGGCCGCGGTCGTTGCTGGACGCTGGATGGGGCGGTCGCTCACCCTCGAGATCGAGGGACACATGGACGCCGCGACGCGCCTCGAACACGCCGAGCGCACAGGCAAAGACGTCGAGGCAGCCGTGCGCGCGGCAGTGGACGAAGTGCGACATGTGCGCTGGATACCGCGCCAGGACACAACGCGATGACTGGCGCAGTTCACGAGTCGAGCATGGAGACGCGCCGCTGAATAAAGCCGACGTTCTCGAGGCTGTCACATTCGGCCAGCGGGTTGCCGAGCAAGAGACGCAGGAGCTTCGCTCGTACTTTGTCGAAACGGTCGCCTGGAAGTCGATCTACGCGGGCGACGTCGATGTTCTCTACGGGCCCAAGGGCTCCGGCAAGAGCGCACTCTATTCGCTGCTGCGGGATCGCGAGACCGCCTTGCGGGAGCGCGGCATCGTCCTGATCAGCGCCGAGAATCCAAGTGGGGCGCCGGTGTTCCGCGACCTCGTCACTGATCCACCAGCCAGCACGACCGAGTTCCGCAATCTGTGGAAGCTCTACGTCCTGTCCCTGGTCGCTCGCGGCCTGCGCGATCAGCACGCAGCGACTGCCCCAGCGCGGAAGCTCATTCGCACCATGGAGCGCTCAGGGCTGATACCACGTGAAGCGTCGCTGCGTGGGGTCCTGCGCTCGGTCGTGGACTACCTGGGCCAGGTACGCAACGCGGAGGGCGTCGAGGCTGGCATGAAGCTCGACTCCGCCTCGGGCACAGCGCAGCCCGTGCTACGCATCACGTTCCGGGAACCAAGTGCGAGTGACCGTCGGCTCGGCCACACCTCAGCCGACGAATTGCTCGAGGTTGCCAACGACGCCTTGCGCTCGATGGGGCACACCGCCTGGGTGCTGTTCGACCGCCTGGACGTCGCGTTCAGCGAGTCGGCCGACCTGGAAGCCAATGCGCTGTCGGCCCTGTTTCGGATGTACCTCGACATCCAGCACCTGCGGCAGCTTTCGCTGAAAATCTTCCTGCGCAACGACATCTGGCAGCGCATCACGCGCTCGGGTTTTCCGGAAGCGAGCCACATCACGCGGTCGCTCAGCATCATCTGGAACCGCGATTCGCTGCTGAATCTGGTCGTGCGTCGCCTGCTGCGGAACACCGCGATCCGCTCGTTCTACGGTGTCGACGAGGCGGAGGTGCTCGCCGATGCCAGCAAGCAAGAGGCACTCTTCGGTCGCGTGTTCCCGCCCAAGGTCGATCTCGGCGCTCGACGGCCGTCGACGTTCGTATGGATGCTGCTTCGGACGCAGGACGGCACCGAGCACAACGCCCCGCGCGAACTGATTCACCTGTTGTCAGCGGCGCGTAACGTGCAGCGGCGGCGGCTCCAGGAAGGACACAAGGAACCACCAGGCGAAGCGCTGTTCGACCGGGCCTCGATTCGCGACGCCCTGCCAGAGGTCTCGCGAGAACGCCTGGAACAGACGCTGTACGCCGAATATCCGCATCTGCGGCAGTGGCTGCTGCGCCTCAAGCGTGAGCGGACCGAGCAAACGGCTGACAGCCTGGCCAGAGTCTGGGACGTCGATCGCGACAGCGCCGTGCAATTGGCCGACGAGCTCGTGCAGGTTGGTTTCTTCGAGGAGCATGGCGCGCAGCGCGATCCGACGTTCTGGGTCCCGTTTCTGTATCGCGATGCGTTGGAGATGATCGAAGGCTCCGCCGACTAGCCTGCGCTACACTTTGATCCAGCATCCAGCGCTCCGAAGGGGAGTAACTGCCAGCCAACGCTTTGGGTGGAATCAACACACTGGGTTCTTCGACCCTGGTTCCACCGGCTAGCACTCACTAGCCCAGCCAGACCTTCGGCCCGCGGTCGACACGCCGGTGGCGTGCCGGCTGATGGTGGCCGAGGTCGCGGATTCTCGTAGCGGTCTCGTCCAGGCGCCACGCGCATTTCGAGCGTCTGTGGAGAACCGCCTTATGCCGATCGCAATCCAATCGCGCCGACCGACGCGAGCCGCGGCGACGCAGTTGCCGTGAGCCTCGCTCCCGACCTTGTCCTTTCGAGCTTCGGGATTGTGTTCGTGGCCGAGCTGCCCGATAAGACCGCCCTGGCGTCGCTCGTGCTCGCGACACACCTGCCTCCGCGACAGGTCGTTGTTGGGGCCTGGCTCGCGTTCCTCGTGCAGACGTTGGTTGCCGTGGTCGCGGGCAGCGTGCTCCAGTTCTTACCAACCCAGCCAGTTCGGATTGCGGCCGGGCTGGGCTTCCTTCTGTTTGCGGTTATCGCGCTCCGCCGCAATGTTGACCAGGAGATCGCGGCGGAACAGCAGGATGTCCAAACCGGTCGCGGGCGGCGCTCGCCGCCGTGGGTTGCCAGCTTCCTGGTTGTCTTCGCTGCCGAGTGGGGTGACCTGACCCAGCTCGCGACGGCCGGGCTGGTGGCACACACCGGCCGACCGCTGGAAGTGGGCCTTGGCGCGCTCGCTGCACTGTGGGCAGTTACTTTGCTCGCGGCCACCACGGGGGCGCAGCTGGCGCGCTTTATCAGCCCGGTGGTGCTCAATCGGATCAGCGCGGCGCTGTTCACCGCCATCGGACTGTTCATCATCCTTTCGAGCTTGCAGGCCGCATAGCAACGCCCCCCACGCGCCGGCGATCTTGCTGAGCGACCGCTCATATGCTATGTTCGGCGCGGGTGTTATCCGAACCTCCGAGTACTAACTCGACATTGGGCGCGCCAGACGTGGCGGCTAGCGAGGTGGCCTGCGCGACGTAGGTAGACCTGGCCCCGCTTGCCTGTTCGGTGTGCCCACCACGACCTGATCGGTCGGGTGGGTTTTTTGCGTCCTCGCACTCTCGGCGACATCCGCGGAGGAAAGCAGGTGAAAGGAGCCATGGACACGAGCGATTTACGTCGGTCGTCCGAACCCCTATCGAGGTTCGCGACGACACTCGGACGATTGCTCTCTTCGATCGCTACCCATCTGCGCACACGCACCGGATTGCAGTCGGCCAGACTGACCTGACAGGGGCGTCGCGAGCGTGCGCGCTTTGAAGCACGTCGCGAGGAG
>JAFAZN010000374.1 GCA_019239775.1 Chloroflexota bacterium | reverse complement strand
CCCATACCACAAGGTCAGCCGCGTCCTCAGCGACACACCCAACCTGATCATGCGTTTCATGTGTGCCCGACCCTCGTTCGTCTCTCCGCGTCACGCCTTGGTGCAATAAGGTGGACGTGCCTCTGCGTCAGACGTTCGTGCCGCACGACGCGCTCCATATCACATCCGTAGCGCGTAGCCTGCGCCGCGCACCGTCTGGATCCACCGCGTCCGGCCTCCCAGCTCGAGCTTGTCGCGCAGGTACTTGATTCGGACGTCGACCAGGTTCGAATCACCCAGATAATCGAAGCCCCACACTTCCTGGAGGATCTGCTCGCGCGAAAGCACCTGGCGTGGATGACGCAAAAACAGCTCGAGCAAGTCGTATTCGCGCGCGGTGAGCTCCAGGACGTCGCCGTCGCGCCGCGCCTCACGTTCGCTCGGCACCAGCTCCACGTCCTGAAAGCGCAGCACCTCCACGTGCCGCGGCTGGGCTCGCCGTAGCAGGGCGCGAACCCGCGCCATGAGCTCGTCAGTCTCGAACGGTTTGACGACGTAATCGTCCGCGCCATAATCGAGGCCGCTGACCTTGTCAGCGCTGGCATCGCGCGCGGTCAGCATCAGGATCGGCACCAGGCTCTCGCGGCGTGCCACCCGACATACCTCGAAGCCATCGATGCCAGGCATCATCACGTCGAGAATCACCAGGTCGATCGGCTCACTTCGCAGGATGTCCAGCGCGGATGTGCCGTCGCCCGCGAGGATCACACCGTAGCCGTCCGCCTCGAGCACGCGCCGCATCATGCTCAAAATCCGCGGCTCGTCATCAACAACGAGCACCCGCGTGGGTCGTTCGACGTTCTGGTCCGCGGCAGCAGCCAAAGACACGGCGGCCGGAATCATACGACTTTGTATGGGGCCGGCCGCCGCGCTTGGTTCGGGGTTAGCCCTGTTCGAAGGCGAAGGTCAGGTCACTGCCTGGCAATTGATCGGGTCGGCAGATCCAACGCGTTCCGCCTCGACAGTACTGCGCATAGAACTTACTCCCGCTGGCCTGCTGTTGCAGGTCCTGCGGCAGGTTCGGCGCATTCGGCCCGAGCATGATCTGCTTGAGGTAGTCCGCAAGCAGCAGTGGCTCGGTACCGATCCCCTGCCGATAGTGCAAGATCACCCGCTGGAACCGCATATAGATGAAGTTGGCGTTGCTGGGATCCGGTTGCGGCCGCGAAATCGGTGCGCCAAGCACCTCCAGCGCGCCGCGCGCCTGGAACGTCTGCCAGAAGTTGACCGGCTGCCCGCTGAATTGGTCCGGCGTTACCGATTGAATGAACGAAATAATGTTGGCGTACTCTGGCGATCCAACCGCCGGCGTTTGCGCCTTCAGCTGATCATCCGGAGATGGGAACACACTGCCGTTGACGCGTGTGTACGGGAAGATTTCAGGATCCAGCAGGTTGATCAGCGCCGGTCCCTGACCTGGGCACATTTGGATGATCAGGCGTTGGAACATTTGCACCGGGCAACCCAGGAACGTGAAGACGCGGGACACCGGATAGCCAAACGTGTCTACCGCGCCGCGCGATTGGAAGAAGCCAACCATCTGATCATCGACGCGGAAACCGGTCTGTGCGTAGTACTGCGCATCGTGCTGCAGCGCCGGCGCCTGCTGCACGACCGGTGTGGCCGTCGCGACCGGAGTACCCGTGGCCGCCGGGGTCGGCGTCACCGTCGGTGGCGGCGAGCTAAACGGCTGGAGCTGCCCGCCATACGCCAGCACGTTGCTGCCGTTGTCGGCGAGACTGAAGAAGATGAACTGGGCATTCGGCGCGTTCACGTGGCGTGAAATGGTGTTGCCAGTTCGATTCTGAGAACCACCCTGCTGGGTTGGCCCAAGATTGTTGACGTCGGTGCCGGTGTAGATGTTGAGGTCCGCGTTGTCAGCGCTGGGCGCAACCGAGATGTTGATGGTCATGTCAGCGCCCGGATTGCCGTAGTACGCGCGATACCAGACCGCCTGGCCCGGCGCGAGGGTGCCGGAGAACTCACCGTTGTTGCCGGCGATCAGGATCGCCGCGGCGGCATTATTCGCAACTGGCCCGGCGGTGGGCGTGGACTGCGGTGTAGCGGGATTGGAGGCTGAGGTCGCGGTCGGCGTCGCCAGTGTGCCGGTTGGCGTGAGCGCGCCGACAAAGCTGACCGATCGATCCGGATGGTCGTTTTCGACCTTGATGAACACCACCCGTGCACCACCCGGGTCGCTGTAGGTGATCGTGCGGACGTTGTTGCTCAACGTCGAGGTCGCAGAGTTCAGGCTCGGGTTGCTCGGATCACCGGTGAAGAAAAACAGGTCCAGGCGAGTCGAGTCAGCCGGCTCGAAGGTCAGCGTCGCAGTCACCGTCTGACCGCCGCCGACATAGTTGAACTTGTACCAGAGGCTCTGGTTAGCCGCGTCGGTGCCGGCGAAGTGGCCGTCGGTGCCAATGGGGATGGCGTCGCTGGCACTGGAGCCGGTTTGCGCCTGCACGCTCGGCATGACGCCAAGCAGCAGCGCGCCGATGAGCACCACCACGGCCCAGGGGCTGAGGCGTCGGACCGCGGACGACGACATGGTCCGCTGGAGAAGATCAGAGCGCATCGTTGCCCTCCTCCATGTGTTGTGGAGAACGAGTCGCGTCAATACGGGGTTACGCAGACAGTAAACAGCGTAATCGAAGCGTAAGAGACATGATTGTGATGTCCATGACGCCGGTTGTAACGCGGCTGTTATCTCGCATCTCCCACATTGACGAGGCCGATGGACGAAGGACTGGGCCGAATGGACAAAGCCGCGTGAACCTGCTGTGGATCAGGCCCGCCAGTGCCGAGCAGGCGCTGCTGCCGGACGAGCGGCGCGTCCGCGATTTCGTCGACTCGCCGGGTGGCGTCTCTGAGTCGGCCAGCTCGTTAGCCGACAAGATGGGCATCAGCCGCCGCCGCTGCCGCGGCATCCTCGAGCGCTTGGTCGAGCAGGGCATCGTCCAACGCCGCGACTTCGCCGACATCGAGCCGATGTACCTGCGCTTCCCCAGCCGCTAACCCGCCCGCCCGCCCGCTCCTCCCTTCGGTTCCTTTCCCGCCTCGCGCATCTCTCTATCTCTCCCGCCTTTTTGCGCCCCTGCGCCTCTGGGCCACCGTGCGCGGCCAATCCCCTCGCGTGACGGTCCAATTGCGGCGGCGTGACGGGCCAATTCTCTCCTCGTGACGGTCCAATCCCCTCGCGTGACGGGCCATTTGCGCCGCGTGACGGTCCAATTTTCCTTCTGCAGTCCCCGAAAACGCCGAACGGCGGCCCGAAGCGGCCGAAGCGCCGCCGCTACACTTACCGGCGTGCCGGGCCTCCTCGCCTGCCGCCGCTGCGGCCAGCACAAACCTGCCCTCGACCAGGCGCCGCTCCCAGGCAAGTGGGGTCCGCTGATCCTCGCCGACATCTGCGCCGACTGCTGGCATGACTGGATCGAAGAACAAACGCGTCTGATCAACCACGAGCGGCTGCTGCCCTCCGAGCCCGAGCACCGCAAGGTCTTGTACGCCCGGATGGCGTCATTCCTTCACCTCGATCCCGAAAGCGTCTGAGTGCGGCGCTTGATCCTGGCGGCGCTGCTGCTGATCGCAACGGCCTGTCAGACAACGACGCCGCCGCCGGCGCCCACGCCTGCGCCACAGCCCGCGACCCCGACTCCCGAAGCGACGGCGCAGCCAACCCCGCTCGCCGTACCGACTGCCGCGAGCAGCTTCGGAAAGCCGCCAATTACGCCACTACCGCTGCAGACGCCCAACCCCGGGAATCTGGATCCGCGTTTCGGCATCTCCGAAGGCTTCCGCGATCCACAAGTGATGGCTGAAATCGGCGCCGGCTGGGAGCGCATCGTGCTGTCCTGGGACGACATCCAGCCGGACGGTCCGGACGACTTCAGCTGGCTTGGCCGCACCGTTCCGCCTCGATCGCTCGCCGATGAGCTCAATCGTGGAGTCAAAATGGCCGGCCTGCTGCAGTTCACGCCGACCTGGGCGGCCACGAATCTCGACGACCCAGGGAGATCGGTCCCGCAGAATCTGGACCTTCCCGACGACGATCCGCGCAACTACTGGGCTCGCTTCGTCTACGAAACGGTGCGTTACTACGCCGGTCGCATCGACGAGTGGATCGTCTGGAATGAGCCGGAGTTTCACCCCAGTGATGCCGCCGGCCAGGGTTCGTATACCTGGCTCGGCACCGACGAGCAGTTTGCGCGGCTCATGGAGGTCGCCTATCGGGCCGCCAAGCGGGCGAATCCACATGCCACCATCGCGTTTCCCGGCACCTCCTACTGGGTCGACCAGAACAGCGGCCGGCCGCAGTTTTACGAACGTTTCTTGCGAATCGAATCAGCGAATCCGCAAGCTTCCGCCAATCATTTCTTCCATGACGCGGTTCCGCTCAACCTGTACCGCGCTCCGGACGACCTGGTCCGATTGCACCAGGAGTTCGTGGATTTGCAAAAACGGTACAACGTGAACGATACCCCGATCTGGTTGCTCGAACTGAACGCGATGCCAACTGACGACACCACCATTCCGTGCGCCGACCGCCACGCCCACAACCCCATTCAGACGACCCAATCGCAGCAGGCGGCATACGCGGTCCAGGCCTTCGCGCTTGCAGCCGCGGCCGGCTATGCCCGCATCAGCTTCTACCAGATGATCGACGACAATCCCTGCAATCAGTCCGCGGTTTGGGGAATCGTGCGCGACGACGGAACCCAACGACCGGTCGCCGGGTCACTCCGCACCGCGGTTCACACGTTCAGTGGCTTTGTTCAAGCGCGCTTCGCCCCGCTCGTGCGTTCGCCGGCGACATGGTCCGCCTGGCCATCCGATCCGAATTCGTTCACGCCCAACTGGCAGATTTACGATGTCGTCTTCGACATGCCCGGTGGCCGTCGCGTCACGGCCTTGTGGAACGGTGACGGCATCTCTCTTCGCGCGCGCATCCCACGCCATTCCGCTCAGGCTCAACTGCTGGACATGGAAGGCAATTCCGTGGCCGGACCGTCTAGCGACGGCCCTGACTGGAGCATCACCCTCCCACCCGCAACCGCGCACTTCGCCGGCGACCCCGCGGGCTATTACTTCATCGGGGGCGAGCCACGCCTGCTGATCGAAGATGGTGTACCAACCGATACGCCCGTGGAGGCGCCACGCCTGTGAGCGAGCGCAAGCGCATCCTGATCGTCGACGATGAGGACGACATTCGTGAGGTCGCCCAGGTCAGCCTCGAGCTGGTCGGCCAATACGAGGTGCTGACCGCCTCGAGCGGTCGCGACGGCGTGGCTCGCGCGCGTACCGCCCAGCCCGACGCGATCCTGCTCGACGTCATGATGCCCGACCTGGATGGTCCGGGCACCCTCGCGCAGTTGCGCGCCGACCCCGCCACGCGTGACATCCCCGTTGTTTTCCTAACTGCCAAAACCCAGCAGGCCGAACGTGCTCGGCTCGCCGAACTCGGCGCGGCCGGCATCCTGGTGAAACCGTTCGATCCGCTGAAACTGCCTGCCGAAATCGCCACCACCCTGCGCTGGGTTTAGGCTCCCTTTACTTCTGAAAAGGCGCCGCGGCGAAATGCCCGTATGCCGGGAGCCTCATGCGAACGGCCATGCCGCCGAGCGCTGAACGCTCCGCCCAGATGCGCCCGTTGTGCGCCTCGATCAGTCCGCGCGCGATCGCGAGCCCCAGCCCGGCGCCGCCGGCGTGCTTGCGATGCCGCGATGGCTCGGCCCGATAAAAACGGTCGAAAATCCGCTCCAGCTCCACTTCGGCCACGCCTGGCCCGCTGTCGTCCACGGCGACCGCAATATCGCCCGCCTGCGCGCAAACCCCGATTTTGACCGTGCCGCCCGGCGGCGTATGCCGCAGCGCGTTGTCTACCAGATTGCGCAGCACGCGCTGGAGCCGCTCGGGATCCGCCTCAACGCGACACCCCTCGCAAGCGGACTCGTCCACCAGTTGAATGCTGCGTTCGGTGGCGGCGACCTCGTACGCCGCCACCGTTTCCGAGACGAGTTCGGCGATGTCGATCGGCATACGCTGCAGCCGCAGCGCGCCGCTGTCGATCTGGCTCAATTCGAACAGGTCGTCGATCAGCCGGCTCAGGTGGTGCGTCTCCTGCAAGATCAACCCGAGGTAGCGCTGAACCTCAGCCGGATCGGTGACCACGCGGTCCGCCATGGCCTCAACCATCGCGCGCGTGGTGGCAAGCGGCGTGCGCAGGTCGTGTGAAACGGCAGTGATCAATTCGCGGCGGCTGGCTTCAAGCGCGGCCTGTCGAGCAAACGCCTGCTCCAGGCGCTCGGCCATGTCGTCGAAGCTGGCCGCGAGCTGCCCGATCTCGTCGGCGCCGTGGTGTCCGACGCGCGTTTGGAGCTCACCACTCGCCAGGCGCCTGGCCGCGCTCGACAGTTGCTGAATCTGCGAGGTCAACGCGCCCGCCACCACGTACGCGAACGCCAGTGAAATCACTGCCGCGAACCCGAGCAACAGGAGCAACAGACCGAGGTCGTGGGCGCTCAGGAACATGAGCGCGGAGGTCGTGAGCACGTTGACCAGGGCCACGACCAGCCCGACCCCGTACGCCAGCGCCAGCCGGCGGCGCACGCTCGTGACCCGTCCCCCAGCCCACCTAATGACCGCCGCGCCGACCACCAGGCTGAGCACGCCCGATGCCGACAGGAACCACGCCAACAGCTCCAGGTCTCGCCGTTGCGCCCCGAGCACACGGTCGGCGGCGACCAGTGCGAGCACGATTGCCACGAGCAGCGTGGCGGCGAGCACCAGCCAGCCCGGCGCAAGCACAATCCCGCCGAAGCGTGGCGCTACTGGCTGCTGGCGCACGTCCTGACCGATCACGCGCGAGACCCCTTCGGCAGGCCCACATCCCATCCTGAAGCGTTGCGCACGCGGTTCATGCCGACGGGTCGAACTTGTACCCCGTCCCCCACACGACTTTGAGATGCGTCGGCCGGCTCGGGTCGCGTTCGATCTTCTCGCGCAGGCGCCGGATGTGGACGGTCACCGTGGCCGGCCCGCCGACGAAGCCCTTGTCCCAGACGGCGTCCAGCAACTCATCTCGGCTGAAGACCTCGGCAGGGTGCGCCATCAGGTAGTGCAGCAGGTCGAACTCCTTGGCCGTGAGCACGACCGATTGTCCACGCACCTTCAACTGCCGCTGCAACGAGTCCAGCTCGATGTCGCCCCCGCGCAGCGCACCGTCACGGGCCGCGGGGGTTGTGTCCAGCCGCACGCGGCGCAGCTGTGCTTTCACGCGCGCGACAACCTCCGCGGGACTGAACGGCTTGACAACGTAATCGTCCGCGCCGAGTCCGAGTCCGCCCACGCGATCGGCCTCCTCGCCGCGCGCGGTGAGCAGAATGATGGGCGCCGTCACGTGCGCTTCACGTAGGCGGCGGCAGACCTCGAGACCATCCATGCCCGGCAGCATGACGTCCAGCACGATCGCCTGCGGCGCGCTGCCCGCTTCTTTGGCTAACCCTGCCGCAAGGCCCTCGGGACCTGTGCTCGCCGAGACCACGGCGAATCCATCCCGCCGCAGATAGTGTCCGACGACTTCAGCCACGATCGGCTCGTCATCCACTACGAGTACGACCGGCTTTGGCGCGCCCAGGAGTGATGCGCCATGCGTCACGGCCAGGAGTCTACGACTGCGTCTCTGTTGGAGTGCTTACAAGCATTACCTCGACCACTAGTTCAACCGAGCCGAGCCGCGAAAACATGGCGCCACTCCCGTTTATGCCGACGTGTGAGGCACATCACACTCGAAACGTGAGCGGCTTCACAGGCGCCGGGCCGCTCCGCGCGTAGTGTGGGCGCCAACCGAAATGGAGATCAACGAATCCCGTGGCACCCCAGACATCCCCATCCCCCGAACCCCCGACCTACCTCTTCAGCCCACGTGAGCTGCAGCGCCTGGCGGCCTATCGCGCCGCGGTTGTGGCCCGGTTCTATACCGACGAGTGCGACACCGCCGAGGGCTCGCCGCGATTCGCGCCAGCCAAACCGGCCAGGATCCGCCGCATCGGTCGGTAGAACATGCGCCCGCATCGGCGCGGCACTCTTCAACTGAGCTCCCAGGTGGCGAGCCGCCGCACGGCCAGTCGTGACGCGACCACGATCGCGGCAACTGACGCCAGCGCCAGGAGCGGCAGGCCCCAGTCCACCACCGGCGCAAGCCCGAGCACCAGACGCGGCTGATTGAGCAGGCTCCGCAGCACCCACCACACCAGGACCCCGGTGTTGGTGACGAAAAAGAACATGGACAACGCCGATGTGACGATTGTCCCCAGCCATCCGACGCGCCGTTGCGGGTTGTCACTTTCGAAGTCGGCCGTGAGCGCCGCACCGGCGACGGCCGCGAGCGTGGCGCCTACCGCCAACCAGGTCGCGGCCGCCAGCGCTGCAATAAGCTCCACGGGTTCGCCCGCGTGCGTCAGTCCCAGTGTGAGCGTGGCGGTCCACGTCACTACCAGCACCAGCAGCAGGCCGCCAAACAGTTTGGCCAACAGGATGCGCCCCATGCCCACGGGAGCGGCCCGCAACAATGCCACGTTGCGGCCCTCGTACGACAGGGTTGAAGCGCCCTGCTGGCTGCCCACCAGAAACGCCAGGTACGGCACGGGCACCATGCCGAACCAGAAGCGCATTACGTGCGCCGATCGAAGGAACGGATCACCAGCAAACAGCACCATCGCGGGCAGCCCGAGTGCGACCAGGCTCACCAGGGTGCCGGTGCGCCAGCGCGGATCCCGCAGCACGGTGCGCCAGTCCTTGAGCAAGATGCCTCCGATCGGACTTCGCGAGAGCCCGAGCGCTGGCAGGTGCACGCCAAAGCGCGGTGCCGCCGACTTTCGCACGGCTGGTGAAAAGCGCACCCGCTCCCAGCCGCCCTGATAGAGGCCAGCGAAAGCCAGCTGCATGCCGAACAGCAGAATGCCCGCCGTCGCGAGGAACAGCAGCGCGGACAGCCAGGCCTGATCATCGCCCAGCAGCACGTGCGCAGCCCAAGTGGTTGGCGCCCAGGTGGGCGGGTCGCCAATGCTGCGCAGCTGATCGGTGACGGCGTTCACACCACGCGGATTGAGCAGCAGTGAGATGCGATTGCGTCCGAAACCCAGTGCGGGAACGCCGAGGATGCCGACCGGCAGAAACAACAGGATCGCCAGCAGCCGACTCAGGCCGAGTACCGACTCGCCAAAGCGCACGCGTGCGAGGGCTAGCGACAGGATTGCGCCTGCAGCGCTGGCGCCGAAGCTGAGCACCGCGCCGACCAGGACCGCCAGCACGTAGTAGCTCGGCGGCAGGCTCAGGCTCTGTCCGAAGGCCAGCAGAGCCGCACCCTGGAACAGGATGATGTGCATGGCGTCGCGCCAGATCTCGAGCGTTTTCAGTCCGAACAGGCTCCAGGACGGGATAGGCGCAGAGAGCAACAGCTCAAGATCACCTGCCAGGAACAGGTGGTGGAACGCGCTGCTCAGACTCGTGACCAGGGTGAGAACGGCGACCCCAGCCAGCAGCACGGGGAGGCCGTCGACCGCCGCAGCCCGATCGGTGCGGGCAACCCCGTTCAGCAGCGCGCCCGCGTTCAGGCCTGCGAGCACCACAAAGCCGACGGAGAAGACCAGCGTGATGGCTGCACCGAGCATCTGGCGCACGCGCCGCGGCCCGCGCGTGGCTCGGTTCCACGCCAACCTGACCCGAAGCCCGACCAGCAGGCCTAGCATCGCAGCACTCGCACGGCTAGCCTTCCAGCGCCCGCGCAGAGGGCCTAGCAGCAGGGTAACCACGCCAGCACCCCCCGCCTAGCATCGCAGCAGCCGCACCGCTTAGCACTGCAGCACCAGCACACCGAGCATCACAGCGCCCGCACACTTAGCACAGCGGCACCCGCACACCTATCATGGCGGCACGGGCACGCTTAGCAGCGCGGCGGCTGCACCCAGTGCTATCCAGCGCGATCCACCTACACGCCCCACTTTCGAGATTGCCGCGAGCGTCGCCTGTCACACAGCCTGGCTTCTGCGCTGGGTGCCAGAGGTGCCAGAGCGTGCCGCCCTTCCGCTGGCTTCCGCTGTCATCGCCGGCGCTCCCGCTCGCCGCCGCCTGCGCCCCGTTTTCATCGCAACTAAGCGTAATTTCGAAGCGTCACGAATCGCGTCACGCGACAGGGGAAGACGTGCAGAAGCGTCATTTCTGCATCACAATTTGCGTCACGCGGATGTCACATCCCTGCTGGGCGTCACGGCGACTCTCGCAAGTAGGCGGCTAGCTCGCGTTCCTCGTTGCCGCCCGTTAGCTGCAGGAACACGTCTTCCAACGAGACGGCGTGTTCGGCGC
>JAFAZN010000224.1 GCA_019239775.1 Chloroflexota bacterium | reverse complement strand
GCACCGATGTCGAACGTCTCAGTCTGTCCGGTGACGACGTTGTAGACCGCGTACGAGCCTCGATGTGGGCCGCCGTCGGCGAGCGCCACTGGCGCGGCCAGCAGATAGCCAGCCATGATCATGCTCACCACAAAGCCGCTGAGAACTCCCTTATGTCGCATGCTCGCTATTGTGTCAGCCTTGCGGCGTCGTTGGCGTCACGCCCGCTTGCGACCAGCGCCGAGTCTCGCGTGTACGACCGAGCGGGCGAGTCCTGGACAGTGCGCCCATCGCCGATTGTTGGAGGCGCGCAGCAACGTCAGGCGCTGGCGTGTTGGATTCCGACGTAGGTATCGTTCAAGTTGATCCAGGTGCGGCCCTTGAATTCTCCGACGTTCTTGCCAACCGCGAAGTACGTGGGGACTTCCACCAGTTCGACGTTCACCCACATGGTGTTGTAGCCGTAGTGCATCATGTCCTGCCAGAGCTTCTTGGCCTTGGTGTCGTCGAGCTCGGTGGTGGCGGCCTGATACATCGCGTCGGCCTTGGTGTCGTTGCTGGTGGTGTGCACACCGGTTGACGTGAACATATTTGCGGAGTGGTACACGTTGTTAAAGGCGCCGACGTTGACCCACGGCCACACCGCGCCAACTTGTTGGTCTGACGGCGAGGTTGCGCGGACGAATACCAGCTTGTTGTACACCGGCGTGTCGACGGTCTGGATGTTCACGTCGATGCCGACTGCCTGCCAGTAGCCCTGCAGCACCTGCATCAGATCCGCGGCAACGGCAGTCGTGTACAGCTGAATGGTTTGTGGATTGAATTTCCCCGGATAGCCGGCATCGCCTAGCAATTGTTTGGCTTTGTCCACGTCGAACGAGTCGGCTTTGAAGCTGCTGGGGTCGAACCCCCATGTCTTCTCGCTGAAAAACCAGAACCCGCCAGGCTTGGCGAGACCTTTGTAAAACGTGTCGCAGATCTCCTGGCGATTGATGGAGTACGACATGGCCTGGCGCACGCGGATATCGGAGGTCGGGCCCTGCGACATGAACGTGCCGGGGAAGCTGATGTTCGCCAGCGTTGGCAGTCCAACCTCCTGGAGCCGGAAGCCAGCGTTCTTCAGTTCGATCGCCCGGTCGAACGACAGGTTGCCAATCATGTCGACGTCGCCGCGTTCGAGCTGCGCAACGCGGGTGGCCTCTTCGGGCACGAAGGTTTCAATGATCGATGCCCACTGCGGCTTGACGGTATCCCAATAGTCAGTATTCGCCGCGAACTCCATGCTGGTCTTGGGCACCCACTTCACGAACTTATAGGGTCCTGAGCCAACGGGTGCAGCCCTGAAACCGTCTTGCCCGACCTTGTCAAAGTAGTTCTTGGGCAGAATCGGCGTCGTTGCAAACGGGACCTTCAAGGGCCACTCGGGCTTCTGCGCCGTGTACACGACGGTAGAGTCGTCGGGCGCAGTGATCGACTCGTTGTTCTTGAGGATGTAGGGCGACCACGGGTTGGTCGACTCCTTCGAGCCAAATCGCTGGATCGAGAAAGCCACGTCTGTCGCGGTCAGCGGGTCTCCGTTGTGGAACTTGATGCCCTTGCGAATCTTGAACGTCCAGGTCAGGCCGTCCGAGCTGAGGTTGTAGTCTTCGGCGACGTTGCCCTTCACGTTGCCTTGCTCGTCAAAAACCAGCAGCAGGTCGTACAGGGTCGACGGCCAGCCGCCGCCGACAACGATCGGGTCAAATGTCTCGCTGCTGAAGTCGGCGTTGGCAACGCGTAAGGTGCCAGTTGGAGCCGCCGCGGACGCCGCCGGCGCGGTCGTGGGAGCAGTTGTCGCGGCGGCTTGCGGGACGGCGGTCGGCGCTGTGGTCGCGGCCGTCGTCGGAGCCGTCGTCGCAAGGGCCGTTGGCGCGGGGGCCGGCGGACTGGTCGGCACAGGCGCCGCGGCCGGTCCACACGCCGCCAGGATCGACAGGCTGACCGCCCCAAGGCCCGCCCGCCGCAACAACGCCCTGCGGCTCCAACGCTGATTGGTCGCCGCGTCAGTCAATTCGACGTTCATGGGGAACCTCCCCTCGTTTGCTCGCTCGCGGCCATTCTAATGGCGCGACTGCCCGGGTGTACGAACGCGGCTACCATATCGCACCGACTGCCCTGGTAGAAGAGGAACGAGCAAACAATGGACATTGGCCTGACATTGCCCAACCGCGGCGTGCTCTTGGGCGCCACCACACCCAATCAAATGCTGGACCTCGCCGAAGCGGCCGATCAATCGGGACTATTCCGGTCGGTCTGGGTTGGTGACAGTTTGCTCGGTAAACCGCGGATGGAGTCGGTCTCACTACTGGCGGGAATCGCGGCTCGCACCAGGCGCGTGCGCCTGGGTCCGGCGTGCATGGCCAGCTTTGTCTTGCGCGATCCGGTTCTGCTCGCCTATCAATGGGCGAGTCTCGACCTCCTGGCAGGCGGCAGGACCGTGCTCGTTGGCTGCACGGGCATCGTCGAGCAACCGGGGGCGCGCATCGAAGGTGAGCTGTACGGACTCACTCCGCGTGACCGAGTGAGTCGACTGATCGAGTGGATTACGCTGCTCAAGAGGCTGTGGACCGAGGACAATGTCAGCTTCGAGGGCAAGCACTATCGATGCACTGGCATCACGATTGAGCCGAAGCCAGTGGCACAGCCGCGCCCTCCGATCTGGATTGCCAACAATGCGCGAGAGGACAAACCGTTCGCCGAGTGGAACAGCGAGGACTTCGCGCTGATCGAGCGTACGCACCGGCGATGTGCGCGACACGCTGATGGCTGGCAAACGTCGGCCTGGGATCCAAAGGACCTGGAGTTTCGGATCAACGACACGCTCAAGAAGGTCGGCGAGCAAGGCCGCGATCCAGCCACGTTCGAGCGGCATCTCTACCACAACATCAACGTGAACGAGGATCGTGAAGCCGCCCTCGAAGAATCCAGGAACTTTCTGGAACAGTACTACGCGCCGACGAAGTTTCCGCGCGCGTTCGTGGATCAATGGGTTGCGACCGGCTCTCCCAAGCAGTGCGCGGAACGGCTCCAGCAGATTCGCGATCTGGGTTTCTCCGAAGTAACATTGCGCATTACCAGCTGGAACCAGCAGGATCAGTACCGCCGTTTGGTGGAGGACGTGTTGCCGCTCGCGGGAGTCAAACCAGCGGAAGGTGGCGCGTGAGCGAAGTTCTCGCGCTTACGGGCGGGACGGTCATCGACGTCCGCACGGGCGCCCAACGGCGCAACGCAACAGTGCTGATTGAGGGCGGGCGTATTGCCGCCATCAGCGTTGGCGAGAATACCCCGGAGAGTGCGCGCACCGTCGACGCCACGGGCATGTGGTTGTTGCCGGGACTCATGGACATGCACGCTCACATCACCGGCGGACCGAATGTGCGCAAAGACAAGCTCCACCATTTGTACCTGGCGTACGGCGTCACCACAGTGCGCGACACAGGTGGCAATCTCACACTCCTCCGCCTGCTACGAAACCGGATCGAGAGTGGCTCGCACATCGGTCCGAGAGTGTTTTTCGCGGGACCACTCCTGGATGGCGCAACCCCGGTCTGGCCGGCCATGTCGATCATGGTGGATACACCAGAGCGTGCGCGCAGTGCCGTCGAGTTCCTTGCCAGCCAGGGCGTCGACTTCATCAAGATCTACAACTGGGTGCCGGAGGCATCACTGCAGGTGATTCTCGACACTGCGCATCGACTCGGACTGCGGGTCACCGGCCACGTGCCGCGCACGATCACGATGACGCGGGCGATCCAGCTCGGCATGGATTGCCTGGAGCATATTCGCATCACCGGCCGCGAACTACTGCCGTCGGATGAAGCAGACCGGATCGACTCACTCCCGGTGGCACGGCGTGAAACGCTGCTCTGGGAGCGGTTCGAGCTGGAGTCGGAGCAGATGCAACGCTTGATCCGGCTCGTCGCCGACTCGCGCGTATTCTTCGATCCAACGCTGCTGGTGGACTCAGCGCTCAGTCTCGACGGCTACGCGATCGACACCGAGCATCCCGCCAATGCAGACGTGCCGGAGGCGGTGCGCCAGGCGTTCGCGCGCGAGGAGCGTCCGCCGATCTTTGACAGCTCCGAAGTGAATCTGGAAACGGCGCGTAACGGATTTCGGAAACGCCAGCGGTTGGTGCAGATGCTTCACGAGGCAGGTGCGCGGCTGCTTGCCGGCACGGACTGTTTCGGGTTGGGCAAGCAGCTGCCGGGGCTGGGGCTACAACATGAGCTGGCCTTGCTCGTTGACTCCGGGCTCAGTCCGTTGGCTGCGCTCCAGGCCGCGACCGTTACCGCGGCGGATGCGCTTGGGCAGTCGGAGATACTTGGCACAATCGAACCTGGCAAGCTGGCCGACATTGTCCTCGTAGAGGCGGATCCGCTTTCGGACATCCAAAATGCGCGGCGGGTGCGGATGGTGGTGAAAGCCGGCCGAGTGTATGAGGCGGCTACGCTCCGCGAACAAGGTCGGTCAACCCCGTCCGGCTAACATAGCACCCGCTTAGCACGAGAGGAGAAATGAAGACATGCGCTTTGGGCTGACATTGCCCAATCGCGGCGTTCTGTTTGGCGTCACCACTCCCGAAGAGATGCTGCGCATGGCGCAGATCGCCGATGAGTCAGAACTCTTTCAATCGGTCTGGGTCGGCGACTCGCTGTTGGGCAAACCACGCATGGAATCCATCGCTCTACTCGGCGGCATTGCGGCTCGCACACGTCGTGTGCGGCTTGGTCCAGCATGCATGGCGAGCTTCCCGCTGCGCGATCCGGTGCTGCTCGCGTACCAATGGGCGAGTCTGGATCTACTGTCCGGTGGCCGTACGGTGCTGGTGGTCTGCACGGGCATTGTGCCGCAGGAGGGTGGACGCATCGAAGGCGAGCTTTACGGACTGCAGCGTCGTGATCGCGTGCAACGTATGCTCGAATGGATCGAACTCGTGAAACTGCTGTGGACGGAGGACAATGTGTCCTTCGAAGGCCGCCATTATCGTTGCGAGGGCATTACCATCGACCCCAAGCCGGCCGCAAAACCACGTCCGCCGGTCTGGATCGCGAACAATCCGCCACCCGGCGACCAGGAAGCGATTCGCCGCACGCTGCGACGTGTGGTCAACCACGCGGATGGGTGGGAGACGTCGCTGTGGGATCGCGCCGACGTGGGCTGGCGCATGCAAGAATTGCGTCGAATGGCCGAAGACGCCGGGCGTGATCCACGAACAATAGAAACCCACCTGTACCACAACATCAATGTGAATGACGATCGTAGGGCGGCGCTCGACGAGTCCAAGCGGTTCCTCGATACGTACTACACCATGGATTATCCGCTCAGCTATGTCGACGGATGGACCGCCACGGGCTCACCGTCGGAGTGCGTCGAGCACTTGCGCGTGTACAAGGAGATGGGCTTCGACGAGGTGACGCTGCGCATGACCGGCTGGGATCAATTCGGTCAATTGGAGCGAGTCATGCGCGAAGTCCTGCCGAGCCTGATGGATTGACTGCCATGATTGAAATCCACGTTGAGCCTCAGCGGGGCATGGTTGATGAGCCGCTCGCGATTCGGTTGACTGGGCTGCGACCCGGCGATCTTGTGACGCTGCGCGCCTCCCAGACGGATGATCTCGCGAGGACATGGCGCGCGCATGCCATATTCATCGCGAATTCCAGCGGCGAGGTGGAGGTTCGCGAGCAGGCGCCACAATCCGGCACGTACGCGGACGCCGATGCCATGGGCCTGATCTGGTCCATGGCGTTGGATGCGGACGAACCCAACCAGGGACCGTTCTTTCGCCAACAACCAACGCCATTGCCAGTTGAACTGGTCGCTGAAATCGACGGCGCTGCAGTGGTGCGGACCACTGCGGAGCGTCTGTACGTGGCGGATGGCGTTGAACGGATCCCCGTTCGCGACGAGGGTCTTGTTGGCACGCTATTTGTGCCGCGGGGTGCCGGTCCCCATCCGGCGGTTATCACCCTCCCTGGCTCGGGTGGTGGACTCTCCGAGAGCGGCGCAGCGCTGTACGCCTCGCACGGCTACGCGGGCTTCGCGCTAGCGTATTTCAATTACCCGGATCTCCCCCAGGATCTGATCGACATTCCGCTCGAATACTTTGAAACGGCTATCCAGTGGTTGCAACGCCAGCCACGTCTCGATGGCGACCGCATCGCGGTTTCGGGGACCTCGCGTGGCGGTGAGCTGGTTCTGCTGCTCGGCGCGACGTTCTCCGCGGTGAAGGCAGTCATCGCGTACGTTCCGAGCGGGATCGTGCATGGCGGCATCGGCCGTTCGGGCGTACGTGGCGCCACCGCGGCATGGACGTTCCGCGGCGCCGCCGTTCCCTACATGCAGCCGCGCGTCGAGAAGTTGTCGCCGGAGCCGCCGCCAACCCCACCGGGAGTACCGATTCCACTCACCCAACGTTTCCTCCGCGGCATGGAAGATGAGGAGGCGGTGTCTCGGGCAGAGATTCCGGTCGAACGGATCAACGGGCCAGTCCTGCTGATCTCCGGCAAGGATGACGCGATGTGGCCGTCAGAACGCTTGGCTGAGATAGCGCGGCGGCGCCTCGAAGAGCACCACTTCCCGCACCCATACCGTCACCTCGCCTATGCGGGCGCCGGGCACATGATCGGTACACCATATGTGCCGACGACCGTGCTCGCTTCGCGACATCCGCTTACCGGCGAGCTCTTCGCCTATGGCGGAACGCCGAAAGCCTACGCCGCGGCGCGCGAGGAGTCGTGGCGAGAAGTCCTCAGGTTCCTGGATGACACCTTTGGATCAGCAAAATCAGTCGAGGTGAGCGCGGCGCGGGTCGAGCACGTCTCGTAGCCCGTCGCCAACCAGGTTGGTGGCGATGACCACCACCAGCAGCGCCACACCCGGAAAGGTGGAGACCCACCAGGCAACGTCCAGCGAGGTCCGACCGTCGGCCACCATCCCGCCCCAGGCCGGCGCCGGCGGCGGGACCCCAAGTCCGAAATAGCTGAGCGCGGCCTCAGTGAGCATCGCCGCACCCACCCGGAGTGTGGCGGAGACGATGATGATCGAAAGCAGGTTGGGCAGGATGTGGCGCACCATGATCCGCCATGGCGTCGACCCGATCACTCGTGAGGCGGTAATGAACTCGCGCGGCACGAGGGCGAGGACCTCCGCTCGCACGATGCGCGCCGCGCCAGGAAACCCGGAGATACCAATGAACGCGATAAGCAGTGGCTCGTTTGCCCCATAAATTGCAACGATCGTCAGCAGGAGAATGAACACCGGAATCGAAATGAAAACGTCGACGAATCGCATGAGCAGTGCGTCGATCCAGCCGCCACTGTATCCGGCGACGAGACCGATTGCCGTGCCGATGATGATCGTGATCATCACCGAAGAGAATCCAACCACCAGCGAAACGCGAGATCCCCAGATCACCCTGCTGAGCACATCCCGTCCGAGTTGGTCGCTCCCCAGCAAGTGCGCCAAGTTGGGTGGACCAAATCGCGCAGTGAGGATCTGCATGTTGGGGTCGTACGGCGCCAGTTGACTGGCAAAGACGGCGACGAAGAAGGCCACAAGCAGGACTGCGCAGCCCACCACCACGCGCTCGTTGCCGACCAGGCGGAGCGCGAGGCCGCGGCGGCGCGGTGCCGACCGGTCGGAAGATCGAGCCGCGACGGCGATCGCCGTGGCGACGTCAGCCATAGCGGATGCGTGGATCGGCGACGGCGTAGAGCACGTCGGCGACGAGATTGCCGAGGATCACCGCGATGGCGCTGAAGATGGTGAGCGTGAGGATCACGGGATAGTCGCGAGCGAAGACGGAGTCGACTGCCAGACGCCCCATCCCAGGCAGCGCAAACACGTACTCGACCACCACCGCACCACCGATCAACAACGGTAAAAGGAAGCCGGCGATCGTGATGACTGGCAGGAGTGAATTGCGGAGGACGTGGCGGATGATGATGGTAGGCTCCGGGAGTCCCTTGGAGCGGGCGGTGCGCACGTGGTCCTGGTCGAGCACTTCGAGCATCGACGAGCGCACAAAGCGTGCGACGTACGCCAGCAGACCGGTCCCGAGGACGACCGTCGGCATCACCAGGTACGGTGCCATTTCGAGCGGATTCCACCCCGTCGCGGAAACCGGCCGGATCCCGCTCGACGGCAACCAGTGCAACCGCACGCCGAAGAGCATCACCAACATCAGCCCGAACCAGAACTGCGGGAGCGAAAAGCCGGTCAGCGACAGCAGTGTTCCGAGATCGTCCAGGCGGCTATACGGTTTGATCGCCTGAAGGGCGCCAATCAACGTGCCGAATACGAGGCCAAACAAGATCGCCAGGCCGCCAAGCGAAAGTGAGGTGGGCAGACGCTCGCCGATGGCGTCAACCACCCGCTGCTGAGTTCTGAAAGAGCGCAGCTCACCGGTGAACAGCGACGACATTGTTTTGACGTAGCGCACGGGGCCCGGATCGTCGAGGCCCAATTCCGCACGCATGGCGACGTATGACTCGGCCGTCATCTTTTCTGGATCTGCCAGGAGCTTGGCGGGATCGCCAGGAGCAAGAATGATGATCGCGTACGACAGCACCGAGACACCGATGATCAGCGGAATCATCAGCAGCAGTCGCCGAATGATGTACCGGGCCAGTGGTTGTTTACACCTCTATTTGAGAGTCCAACTGGGAAGCGCGTCGTAAATCTCTGCCTGGATTTTCGCGCTCGGCAGCACCAGATTGTTGACGCTCGCGCCGAGTTGTTTCGGGCGGAAGAGATACGCGTACACGCAGTCGGCTTCAACCAGCATCTGGATCTGATCGTACAGTCGCTTTTCTTCGTCATGCGAGCTCGCCTTGGCGGCCTGTGCGAACAACTGGTCAACCTGATCGTTCTTGTAGCCGGTTGCGTCCCCGCGAGCCGCCTTGGTTGGCGACCAGAAATGATTGGCCAAATCTGCGCGTGGATCGATCGCGAAGTTACCCCAGCCATTCATCGTTGACTCATATTTGCCGATGGCGAGGCGGCTAACCCAGGTTGGAAAATCGACGACATCAACCTTGCTGATGCCGACGCCCACCGCCTGCAGCATCGGCTGGATCGCCAGGAACCAGTCCTTCGTGGTGGAGGTGACCATCATGGCGTACTCCAACCGCTGGCCGTTCTTGACGCGAATTCCATCGGACCCCGGCATCCAACCGAGCCCATCCAGGAGCTGCTGTGACTTTGCGGGGTCGTAATCGTAGGTGGGGATGTTCGGGTTGTAGATCCAGGAAAGCGGTGATGCGAGGCTGGTGCCCGGCTCCGCCAAACCACGGAACAGCGCATCCACCAGCGTCTTGCGGTCGACCGCGTGGCTCACCGCGATACGGAAGTCTTTCTCCGCGAACGGGAACGTCTGGTTCGTCATGTCCCACGAGAAGAACCAACCGAGCGTGCCGGCCAGCTCCTGCGTCGTGTAGCTCGAATCACTCTTGAACTGCTGGTACTGGTCGGGACTGGCAATAAACGCCTGCTGAATGCCACCGCTACGCAGCTCAGTGACCGAGGTGGTGGGGTCGGGAAAGATCCGCTGCACGACCTTGTCGAGCTTGGGACGACCTTTGAAATGGTCGGCAAATGCGGAGTAGGCGATCGATTCGCCGCTCTTCCACTCGTCCACCTTGAAGGGCCCGGTATAAATCGGCTGGCGTGCAAAGGGGTGCTTGGGAAAGTCGGCCGGCGCCACATCCTGGAGGACGTGCTTGGGCATGATGATAGCCGTTGCGACATTCACCAGGAAACTGGGCGACGGTGCGATCAGTGAGAATTCGACGTGGTCCGGGCCCACTTTCAAGCCGCTGATCTCGGTGGCCTGCTTGGCTTTGAATTCCTTGGCGCCGACGATGTTCGCGAAATCATCGGTCAGCGGGTGTGGATTATCCGGGTGGACGGCGTACTCGAATGTGAATTTCACGTCGTCGGAGCTGAATGTCTGGCCGTCCTGCCACTTCACCCCCGGGTGCAGCTCGAACGTGTATGTCTTGCCGTCCGCCGACGCGGAGTACTTGTCCGCGAGGTCTTCGACCACGGTCATGTCGGGGTACTTGAGACGAACCAGACCGTTGGCGATGAAGCTACGAATGTAGGCACCGACGAGGGCGCGCGATTCGCTCATTAGCAGCGTGTCGGGTTCGCCGAAGGAGATGATTGCCTGTCCACCGCCGGGCACCCCGGCGGCGGGTGCAACGGTGGCTGAGGCGGCTCCAGTGGTCGGCGGGGCGGCGGGGGCGGCAGTGGCTGAGGCAGCCGATGCGGTGGTCGCCGCGGCGGGTGCACTGGTCGTTGGCGCGGAGGGAGCTGGGGCGGACGGCGCGGGCGCGCACGCTGCGGCCAGAGAGCCGATCAGCCCGACTCCCGCGGCCATCTCCAGAAACTGCCGCCGCGTCCATCTGCCAGCGTGAGTTTTTCGAGCCGCCGCCATGTGCGTCCCTCCGTCGCGGTTCAATCCGAATCCAGGATCCAAGGTCACCTAGCCTATCACTTGACGCGCGACTTGCGGCGACAGTATGCGCAACGCTTTCGGATCGTCCGTTCGGAATCGGGCACGGAGGCACTCAAGGTGCTGCGCGAGCTTCGTCTCGCCGAAGAGGAAGTCGCCGTACTCCTGGCGGACCATCGGATGCCAGGTATGACGGGCGTGGAGTTTCTCGAGCAGTCACTCGAGCTCTATGCGGACGCGAAACGCGTGTTACTCACGGCTTACGCGGATACCGAGGCGGCGATCCATGCCATCAATGCAGTCGGACTCGACTACTATCTGCTCAAGCCCTGGAGCCCGACTGAGCAAAAGCTCTACGCGGTGCTCGACGACCTGATTGAGGAATGGCTGGCAGGCTACAAACCACCCTTCGAAGGCGTTCGCCTCATCGGGCACCGTTGGTCCTCGCGGTCGTACGAGATCAAGGATCTGCTGGCGCGCAATCAGATCCCGTTTCAGTGGCTGGATGTCGACACGAGCGATGAAGCGCGCGAGCTGTTGGCGGCCTCCCAAATCGCGCCCAGTCCGGACCGCATGCCCGTTGTCGCCACATTTCTCTTCGAGAGTCTGTCCGCCGATCAGTTGCGCAGGTTGGCGGAGCTCGGCACAGTCCTGGAATTCAATGACGGCGAGACCGTTTTCGTTGAGGGGCAACCGGCGGAGTTCTTGTGGGTCCTGCTCAGCGGGGAAATGGATCTGGAGCGAAATGTAGGCGGTCAGCGGATTGCAATTACCACCGCATCAAGACCTGGAACGTACGGAGGTGGCCTGCAAGGGTTCACGGGGACAGGTCCGCCGATTGGCTATCGTGCAACAGCGAAAGCGCGTCAGCGGACCCGATTCTTTCGACTTGCATCCAGCGAGCTGGCCCGCCTTGTCGGAGAGTGGTCGCCTCTCTCCAAGCACTTTCTCGACGGATACCTGCAGCGACTCGAGGGTATGGAGGCAACCGTCCGCGAGCGCGAGCGACTGATCTCGCTGGGACGGCTTGCGGCGGGGCTGGCGCATGAGGTCAACAATCCGGCGGCCGCGGCACTGCGCGATGCAACTGACCTGCGCGGCGGGCTGCAGCAGCTGAGAGACGTCGTTGGATGGATGGCCGAGACAGGCATATCTGCGGACCAATTAGCGCACCTGGTCCGGCTGCAGCGCGACGCGGTTGCTGCTTCTCAGCCGGCGGTGCGCAGCGCGATTGACCTGGCGAACGCCGAGGACGCTGTTGGCACCTGGCTGGACGAACACAATGTCGACAACGCATGGACAATCGCCTCGACGTTCACGGCGGCCGGTCTCGATGAAGTCTGGCTCGACGGCGTGGCCGACACTGTCGAACACACGGCCCTGGGCGCGTGCCTCAACTGGATTGCAGCGACACTTTCCTCACGGCACAGAGCTGAACCAGGTGTGGACGAACCTGATTGATAACCCCGGTAAAGGCACCGGTCTGGGGCTCGACATCGTGCGCAGAATCCTGGCTGACGGCCACCACGGCGACGTTTCGGTGCAATCGAGTCCGGGCGATACGCGCTTCGTCGTGCGCTGCCGATTGTCTGATCACCGTTGTACGCGTTCGCGGTCGCAATTGGACCGCCGGTTGGTATCGTGTAAGCGGAACGCTTGACGTGCAGCGTCGACAGCTCGGCCGCGACGGCCCATCTCTTCCGGTGATCGGCTTCGGCGCGTGGCCGATCGGTGGCGGCCTGGGCGCCGTCGACGACCGCGACGCCATCAGAACCGTCCACCACGCTTTCGATCAGGGCGTAACCTTGGTCGATACCGCCGAGGCGTATCGGAGGTCCGAGGAGCTGGTCGGCCGCGCGCTTGCCACCTGGTCGGGGCCGCGCGATCGAATCTTCATTGCGACCAAGGTGCGCGGCGACGACCTGAGCGCAAGCCACATCGCCGAGGCCGTCGAACACAGCTTGCGACGGCTTGGCGTGGACACCATCGATCTGCTGCAGGCGCACAGTTGGGATGCGGACCATCCGATCGACGAGACCATGCAGGCGTTCGATCGGCTGGTCGCCAGCGGCAAAGTCCGATACGTGGGAGTTTCCAACTTCGACGTGCCGCAACTGGAGGCCGCCTGGGGGACTCGACCATTCCAGTCCCTGCAACCCCGCTACAACCTCCTCGACCGCGAGGTCGAAGCGACCATCTTGCCCGACTGCCAACAACGCGGTATCGGCGTGTTGGCGCACAGCCCTCTTGCCAAGGGTCTACTTACTGGGCGCTACGAGCCCGGGTATGTCTTCGCAGCGGACGATGAACGCGCTCAGATGACCCGCTTTCAAGGCGATGAGTTCAGCCGGTTGCTGGCCTGGACGGTGCCGCTTCGCCGATGGGCCGAGGAGCGGGGCCACACGCTGCTGGAGCTTGCCATCGCCTGGGTGCTGTCGCACCCAGCGGTGACGGTGTGTCTGTGTGGCGCCAAATCGCCCGAGCAGATTGACGACCACGTCCGCGCAGCAAGCTGGACCCTTTCCAGTGACGATCGGCGCGACATCGACCGGATTCTGGGCAACGCCAGTCCCGCAGCCTGAGCAACGGACCGGCCGTTGGACGGTGGAACCTGGCGGCAACTTCGCGAACCGAAACCTAAGTCAGAACCCTGGTGGCACGTGATAGCCGCCACCCGAAACTTCGGCCATGATGCCGGCCAACTGGATCGCCTCGCGGTCGCGTAAGTACGCAGTCACCACCTGGAGTCCGACGGGCAGTCCAGCCGGTGTGCGTCCGACCGGAGGAACCGCTGAAGGAAGCCCGAGCACGCCGATGAGACCCGTCCAGCTGACGAGGTCCCGATAGGGCCGCGTGGCTCCGTTGATCTCAATCGTGCGGGTGTCGAAGGTGCCTGCCTGATTGTGCACAAACGCCGGTGTTGCCATCACCGGACAGATGAGCGCGTCGTAAGTTTCGAACCACTCCTGCCAGATGGCGCGGAGCTGGGCGCGGCGCTCGTCGGCGCGCAACCAGGCGCGATGTGAGCCCGCCCGGCTCTCCGCGACTTCATCTGGCTGGCTGGTCGAGACCGCCGCGCCCACAAGGTGGTTGAACAACCCAACCTGCTCGGCGAAGCTCACCGGTGAATGCGCCTCTTCGATTCGCGCACCGGCGTTTGCCAGACAGTCGATTGCATGTTGCAGCACTGTCAGTTGCTCGCGGTCGACCGGGCACGCGGGATCGTCGAGCCACACGCCAACGCGATAGTCGCCGGCAACCGCGTGGCGCGGTGGAGGTAGCTCCAGTCGCCAGGCGGTCGCACGCTCGGCATCTGGTCCAGCCAGCACCGACAGCAGCAGCTCGAGGTCCTCCGCGCTACGCGCCAGTGGACCAAAGACATTGATATCGGCGTCGGTATGTCCGCCGCCGACGTGGTCCAGATACCCGCGTTGCGAAATCACGCCGTAGCTTGGCTTCAACCCGAAAATGCCACAGCAATGCGCCGGGACACGGATCGAGCCGCCGATGTCGGTACCGAGCTCGAATGCCGTGAAGCCGCAGGCGACCGCCGCGGCTGGACCTCCAGAGGAGCCGCCAGGCACGCGGCCGAGCGACCACGGGTTGTTCGTCGTGCCGAACAGGTCGTTGAAGCTCTGAACGTCACCCGACCATCTTGGAACGTTCGTCTTGCCGAACACGATCGCGCCGGCAGCCTTGAGTCGCGCGACGGACGGCGCGTCCACGGGCGGAACGTAATCAGTCAGCTCGGTTGCACCGCCGGTGGAGCGCAAGCCAGCCACTTCGATGGCGTCCTTGATCGTGATTGGCAGGCCATGCAACGGACCAGACCACTCTCCGCGGGCGGCGGCGTCGTCTGCTCGGGATGCTTCAGCGTACGCTCGTTTTCGGTCGAGCGTGACCACCGCGTTGATTGGTGGACCGAGCTGGTCGATGCGCGCGAGGAAGGTCTCGAGCAGCTCTCGACTGGAGAGACGCCGAGCGCGAAGCTCATCTTCCAGTTCACGCGCTGATGCTGTGGCGAGGGTTTCGGTCATCATGGTCAAATCTCCATGCGTCGCAATTCGCCGCTGGAGGCCAGTATGCCTGCGCACGGCGAGCGGGCCAAGGGCGTACAGCAGAGAGATCCAGTTCAATGTCGGGTAAACGAATTCCCCCCAACGCGAGCGTACGGCGCCAGAAAATCCTGGAGGCAGCACGCCGAGAGTTCGGTTTGCGCGGTTTCGCCGGCGCCCGGGTGGAGGCAATCGCGCGCCGCGCAGGCGTCAACAAAGGACTGATCTTCTACTACTTCGAGTCCAAAGAAGGCCTCTTCCGTGCGCTTGCCGAGGAGCGCTTCTCGCATCAGACAACACCTGGCGCAAGCGAACCGGACGACGCGCTGCAGTGGCCCCTATCGCTGTTCGAGCTGGGCGACGAAACCCTCGACTGGGCACGCTTTTTCATGTGGGAGGGCCTGGAGGTCAATGAAGCCATGCCGCCACTGCTGCTCGAGGACAAGCGCCGGCTAGGCTGGGAGCGGCGGATCGACTGGGTCATCGAGCAGCAGCGGCTCGGCAAGCTGCCGGCCGACCTGAACAGCGGCCAGTTGACGCTGTTCCTGTACATGCTGGGCGTCTACCCATACCTGGTGCCCCAGCTGGCCTACCTCATCACCGGCTCCCTACCGGGCCAGCCGGCGTTCGCGCGCGAGTTCGAGGCGTTTGTGGCGGCGCTGACCGCACGCTTGCATTTGACCAAACGGTCAAAATAAGCTGAGCAGGCGGTCAGAGGTTTTCCAGACGTCATGCCAATTGAGTTTCTCAGTGACGCGATGCGGCGCATCGTGTCCTCGCAACAGGACGCCGAAGAGCTCGGCAGCGGTTTCGGCGGTCCACACGGCCCGGCCGAGGGTCCCGTCTGGTGGAAAGAAGGCGGCTACCTGCTGTTCAGCGACATCCACGCCAGTCGAAGAATGAAGTGGGAGCCTGGGCGTGGCATCTCCATCGACAAGGAAGGCACAGCCAACGCCAACGGCCAGACACGCGATCGACAGGGCAGACTGGTGGCGTGCCACCATTTCAGCCGCTGCGTCGACCGCCTCGAGGTAGACGGCAGCGTGACGGTGATTGCCGATCGCTATCGCGGCCTCAAGCTGAACCGCCCCAATGACGTGGTCGTGAAGTCCGACGGCTCGATCTATTTCAGCGACCCACCGCCAAGGCCGCCGCTCACACCACCCGAGCACACGCCCGAGCTTGACCTCGCCGCCTTTTATCGCGTCTCAGCGGATCTCAGCCAGATCAACATGCTGGTCCGTGACTTTGTCAATCCCAACGGCTTGTGCTTTTCACCCGACGAAAAAGTGCTCTATCTGAACGACAGCAATCGCCACCGCAAGCACATTCGCGCATACGACGTCGAAGCTAATGGCATGCTCGATCTTGGCAGCGAGCGGATGTTCTGCGACATGCGCGGCGACGACCGGCCAGGCGTGCCGGACGGAATGAAGGTCGACGTGGAAGGCAATGTCTACTGCACCGGCCCGGGTGGCATCTGGGTGCTCAGCCCGGATGGCGAACACATCGGCACGATCGGGCATCGGGCTGTCAACCTCAACTGGGGCGACGATGACTGGCAGACGCTGTATTTCACCGGCCCCACTACTCTGCACCGTATCCGTTTGAATATTCCTGGCATTCCCGTGCCGCGAGGTTCTTTAGAACTGTGAAGCGAAGTAGCCAACGCATCCTGACAACGCACGTCGGCAGCCTGGTGCGACCACCCGAGATCCTGCGGATTATTCTCAATAAGGTCAGCCACAAACCATACGACGAGCAAGCGTTCGAGAGCGCCGTGCGAGAGGGCGTCAAGGACGTCGTCCGCAAGCAAGCTGAAGTCGGCATCGATGTGCCGAGCGACGGCGAATTCTCGAAACCAGGCTTCAGCCAGTACATCAACGAGCGACTGGGTGGTCTCGAGTCGTCGGTGCCATCCCCAGAACGCGCAAGCGCGCCGATGAACTATCCGCTCCTGGTGGACGAGTTTCCGAACTTTATGGCGCAGTACCAGGGCATGTACCGGCAGATGTGGATGCCGCCCGAAATCCCGCGCGAACAGGTGGACGAAGCGATCCGCCTGTCGACCGGCGAGCGGGCGTCGGTAACCGGACCGATCACGTATCAGGGACAGGCGCAGGTCCAGCGCGACATCCGCAATTTCCGCGACGCATTGGACGGCCTCCAATTCGAGGAAGCCTTCATTCCGTCGGTGACGCCATCACGCAATGACGCCGATCCGGGCCACCAGTACGCCAACGAACAGCAATACCTGTACGCGCTGGCCGACGCCATGCACGAGGAATACAAAGCTATCGTGGACGCAGGCTTTATCGTCCAACTGGACCTCGGGCTGCCGGCGCGCAACCAGGTGCTGCCGGGCAAACCTGCGCCCAGCTGGGAGGAGCTACGGCGTGCTTCCGAAATGCAGGTGGAGGCGTATAACCATGCGCTGCGGGGCATTCCGGAGGATCGAGTCCGCTACCACCTGTGCTGGGGCAGCATGAATACACCGCACACTACCGACATCCCTTTGAGGGACATCGTTGACCTGATTCTCAAGATCAATGCCCAGGCGTACTCGATCGAGGCGGCCAATCCACGCCACGAGCACGAGTGGATGGTGTGGCAGGACGTCAAGCTGCCGGAGGGCAAGATCCTGATTCCAGGCATCATCAGTCACCAGACCAACGTGGTCGAGCACCCGGAGCTGGTTGCCTGGCGCATCAAGAATTACGCGAGCGTTGTGGGGCGCGAAAACGTGATTGCCAGCACGGACTGCGGCTTTTCGCAGGGGTGGAACATGATCCGCGTGCATCCGGAGGTGCAGTGGGCCAAGTTGCGCGCCCTTGTGGAAGGCGCGCAACTCGCCAGTCAGGACCTGTTCGGCGCGGATGCCCGAGTGCCAGTGAAGGAAGGAGTCGGCTAGTGGGAACGCACTTCAAGGAGCGGCTGTGCGCACCGGATGCGCGCCTGCTCGGTATGTTCGTGAAATTCCCGAGCATGGAGTCCATCGAGACTTTGGCCAGCGCAGGCTATGACTTCGTGATCATCGACATGGAGCACGCACCACTTGGAATCGAGACCGTGTACAGTATGGTCGCGATCGCCGAACGGAGCGGCATGGCCGCACTGGTGCGTTTGCGCGGACACGATACTGCCGCGGGTGGGATGTTCCTTGACGCCGGCGCTTCGGGCCTGCTGATTCCGCACTGTTCACCGTACTCAGAGGCGAAAGAACTGATCGCCGACCTGGTCTTTCCGCCAACAGGCAGGCGCGGCGCCGGTGGCGGAGGAAGAGCCACACAATGGGGCCTCGATAGTCAGGAAGAATATCGTCGCGGAGGAGACCACGGCGTGGTGCGTGTGCCGATGATCGAGGACCCGCAGGCCGTCGACGAAATCGAGCAGATCCTTAGTGTGCCGGGGGTCGATGCGGCATTTATTGGTCAGGGCGACCTGACGCAGACGTTGGGTGATCGAAAAGCCGCACAAGCGATGGTGGATCGCGCACTGGCCGCGTGTGTGGCGCACAACGTGCCGGCCGCCACGACCGCCTACGCCGATGATGTGGAGCAGCGGTTCAGGCAAGGCTTCAAGTGGCTAGCGATCGCCAATGACACAGGTACCTTTGCGCGCGCGGCGCAGCAGCGGCTGCAACAGGCCAAAGCGGCCCTTGCGGCCGTAACCGGTTAGACCATGAATCGCCGTCAAGCTCTGCGCTTCTTTGGGCTCGGCGCCGGACTTGCGCTTGTGGCCGCATGCGGCCCGATCACTCCATCCAGCGCACCGACGGCCATAACTCCGGCGGGCACAGCTGTCAGTGTCGCAGCGTCTGGCGCGAAGCCAACGACGACTGCACAGCCACAAAAAGGTGGTTCACTCCACGTCGGAATGGTCGGCGATGCCGCCCGACTGGACGGTCAGCTGGTCACCACCGTCGACGCGACCTGGGCGCCGTTCGATCGGCTGACCGCCTACGATCAGAACCTCAAACCGCAGCCGATGCTGGCCGAAAGCTGGGAGTTCAGCAGCGACTTCAAGCAGCTGAAGTTGAATCTGCGCAAAGGCGTGCAGTTCCACTCCGGCCGCGAGTTCACCAGCGACGACGTCAAGTGGAACATCGAATATGTGCGCGATCCGAAGGTTGCGGCAGGCGCGTTGATTTTGCAGAGCAAGTGGTTCAGCTCAGTCGACACGCCAGACAAGTACACCGCCGTCCTCGTCTCCGATCAGCCCCGGCCGGCCGTCTTCGATTTCTTCGAGTTCTTCGACATTGTCGATAAAGACACCGCGCCCGCGATGCAGACGCTGGTAGGCACCGGTCCGTTCAAATTCGTCGAATGGGTGCAGGGCGACCATTTTCTGTTCAAGCGGAACGAGAACTACTGGCAGAGTGGCTTACCGTACCTGGACGAACTGCGAATCAGCATCCATCCGGATGGCCAGGCAATGATCGTGGCGCTGGAGTCCGGACAACTCGACGGGGCGGACTTGCCACCGCTGGCGGACTTCGCGCGTCTGGGCAAAGACCCGGGCTATACCAGCTGGACCGTTCCAGCGAACACCAACGTGATCGGCGTCAACACCACATTGCCGCCCACCGATAACAAACTGGTCCGCCAGGCGCTCAACTACGCGATCGATCGCAAACGCATCGTCGATACCGTGTACAAGGGCACCGGTACAGCGGAGGACTTGCCGTGGGAGAGCAATTCACTCGCCTACGACGCCACCAAGAACAACGCGTACGCGTTCGACCTGGACAAAGCCAAGAGCTTGCTTTCGCAGGCGGGCGTGAGCAACCTGGAATTCGATCTGGTTACTACTACAGGGACCCAGGAAACCGATCAACTGGCGCAGCTATACCAGGCGAGCCTCGCTTCGCTCGGCATCAAACTCAACATCAAGCCGTATCAGACGGCGACCTACCTGGACCAGATCAACAACCACAAGTACACCGGCGCGTATATCGGTGCGATTGCCTACGCGGCGATGGAACCCGTGACGCGCATGGCCAATAGCCGCCACCTGGATCCATCGGGCAACAGCAACACCGGCTTCACCAGTCCGGAGTACGTGAACCTGTTCAACATGGCGTCGTCGGAACCGGATAACGACAAACGCAAAGCGCTGTACGCGCAGGTGAACGATCTCATGCTCGATCAGAGCTTTGTGATGCCGATCAACAGCTCGCCGGCGCGGCTGCTGACCCGGGCGACGGTGCATGACATCGGCCTCAGCCAGCACGGAGCCTTCTTGTTCAACACGGCATGGCTCGAGCACTCTTGAGATTGCTCGCTGCTCTTTAGCTGACCGGTGGGGCTAAGCTAAGCCCCACACCGATGACTGACCAGGGTTACTCGCTCCGCACCAGCGTGCCTCCGCTGGAGCTGCCGGATTTTTATGCGTCGATGTCGGCGATGAACAAAGCATCGCTGGTGATGCTCCGCGAAGCAGGCATCATCCCGCAGGAACTCGCAAGCAGGATCGCCAGCGGCATCCAGCAACTGATCGATCGCGAAGCGGCGCCTGACGCAAGCCGCTCGCACGATTACCTCAATTTCGAACACGCGCTGCTCGAGATTGTTGGAGCTGAAGGCTCGTGGCTCCACGTCGGCCGCAGTCGACAGGACATGCTGTCCACAGGTGTGAGCCTCTGGCTGCGGGCTGCACACCTGGCATTCATGCAGGACTTGCTGCCGGTGCGCGAGGTGATGCTCGAGCTCGCGTCGCGCAACTCCGACACGGTCATGCCGATTTACACGCATGGCGTGCAGGCGCAGCCAACCACGTTCGCGCACTATCTGCTCGCGATACTGTCAGGACTAGAGCGCTCGTCTGCGCGCATCATGGAGAGCTACCAGCGCACGAACCGGAGTCCGCTGGGCGCTGGTGCCGGCACGACGTCTTCTTTCGCGATCAACCGCGCGCGGCTGGCGGAGCTCCTCGGCTTCGGAGCAATCGTCGACAACGCCTTCGACGCGAACCTTGTCGCACCGGTTGATTCCAGCGTGGAGTTTGTCCAACTCCTTGCCACAGTCTCCGTTCAGGTCGCACAGTTCGTGCAGGACCTGATGGCCCAGTTCTATCTGACGGAACCCTGGCTCATCCTTGATCCAGCCTCCAGCTTGACCGGCATCAGCAGCATGATGCCGCAGAAGCGCAATCCGCGCGTGCTGGAGGTGCTGCGTGAACACGCCAGCATCATCATTGGCTCTGCCGAATCGATGACACTGCTTGCGCACAACGTGACTTCCGGCATGAGCGACGTGCGCGAAACGGTCACCAGTGTCGTCCCGATTTCGCGTGCGCACGAATTGCTGTACTTGCTGCTGCGCACCGTGCGGGCGATTGTGGTCGATCCGCAACGCTCGCTAGCAGAAGTCAATCGCGACTATTCGGCGACGACCAATCTGGCGGAGGTGCTGGTCCAGTCCGCCGGCGTGCCGTTCCGCGAAGCGCACGAATTTGCATCGCACCTGACGGACTTCGGTCGACAGCGCGGTCTGAAGCCAACAGAGATCGATTACACGCAGGCGGCCTCGGTGTACGGTGCTGCCTTACCGATCACTGCAGCAGAGCTTGCGCGCGCCCTGGACCCGCGGCACATCATCGCAACTCGCGAAGGAAGCGGTGGCCCGCAGCCGCGCGAAGTCGAGCGCATGCGCGGCGACGCCGCGGATGTCCTTCACGAGCACCAGAAGTGGCTCGCCGAGAGCCAGCGCAGCGTGGCCGAAGCAGCCACCGCACTGGATGCGGAGTTCCACAAGCTGGCCGCGCTGGCCGACGTCGCCTGAGGTTCGCGGCACGTCTTTACGGCAGTCGTTGGTCGGTGCTATGCTCGCCGGCGTACCGAATAGCAGGACAGTAAACCACTATACGGTATGAGGGAGAGTAGAGCCGATGGTCCTCGACCGAACCGATGTGCGCTCGACGATGTCCAGCTACGGCGCCAGCACGCGTCCACCCGCCAGCGCCTACGCGCCGTGCGAGTACGCGCGCTTCTACGGCACCGAGCCCCAGGAGTCCTCGCCGACCGCTCGAACGTGGTACGCCCGCGGCCAGAACTTCGTGCTCGTCTACAGCGAGGTGCAGCCCGGCGCCGAGTTCTCGCGCGCCCAGCAACCCGACGAATACGTCATTCTGCTGCCGGAGCGCGACGGCGCCGCCGTAGAGGTCACCACCGACGACGGAACCACCTCCGTGTCGCCGTACTCACTTACGTTCGTGCCAGCTGGCAAAAGCCACCTCAAAGTGACCAGGCCAGGACGAGTGGTGCAGCTCTTCAGTCATCGTTCCGAAGACCTCACCGCAAAGGCCTCCAACGCAGCCTCCTACGCACAACCGCATCCCAACATTGCGCCGCTGGAGCCGTGGCCGGATCCCGTAGGTGGGTTTCGGGTAAGAACGTACAGCCTCGACGTGCCGCCGGATAAGTCGCGTTTCGGCAATATCTTTCGTTGCACCACGTTCATGGTCAATTACATGGACGGATCATCCGGACCACGCGATCCTGCCAGGCTGTCACCGCACAGCCACGACGACTTCGAGCAGTGCTCGCTGGTGCTGCAGGGCGAGTATGTCCACCATATTCGATTCCCGTGGACCTCGAATCTGGGAGCTTGGCTCGAGGACGATCACACACGGATCGGTTCTCCGTCGGTCGCGGTGATTCCACCGCCGAGCATTCACACCTCGCAGTCCATCAGCACTGGGTGGAACCAGTTGATCGACATTTTCAGTCCGCCGCGCGTGGATTTCTCTGAGAAACCAGGCTGGGTATTGAATGCGGACGACTATCCCATGCCCGAACACGTCTGATGAACGAGTTGATCCGCGACACGGTCGATCTGCACTATCACTCCGCGCCGTCGCCCTTCCCGAGGCGGATGGACCCCGTCGAGGCGGCGCAGCACTTCGACGAGCACGGCTTCAAAGCGGTGGTGCTGAAGTCGCATCACCACAACACGGTGATGGACGTGCTCACCATTCAGCGGTCGGTGCTGGACAAGCTGCGCGTCAAAGTCTTCGGTGGCATCGCGCTCAATGGCCTTGTGGGTGGATTGAACCCGCGCGCGGTCGAGATGAGCTTGCGCATGGGCGGCAAAGTCGTCTGGTTCCCGACGATGTCGTCGCCGGCGCACATTGCACATCACGCTGATGGCGCGGCCAGCGGCTTTCCGACGGCGACGATGAAGCTCATGCCCGAAGCGGTCAACTCGGTCTTCGACGATGCCGGCAAATTGAAGCCGGAGGTCTACCAGATCATCGAGCTGATCAAGGAAGAAGACGCCATCCTATCCTCCGGGCACATGCCGCCGGCGGAGATTTTCGCGGTGTTCAAGGCCGCCCGAGAAGCTGGAGTCGAGAAGCTCATCGTGGCGCATCCGGACTTCATCGTCGACGTTTCGCACGATCAGGCCTGCGAGCTGGCAAAGATGGGCGCGTTCATCGAGCACGAGGCCAACATGTGGGCCCGCGATCGCCCCGAGCGACCAATCGCAAACCTGATCTCGTGGATCCGGGACGTTGGTCCCGAGCACACCACGATCGGCTCGGATACCGGGCAGGCGACGTCGCCGACGGCGGCCGAAGTGTTCGGCAAACTCGCGCAGCTGCTTGTTGACAACGGAGTCGCCGAGCGAGACGTTCGGCGCATGCTCAGTGACAATCCGGGGTCGCTACTCGGCGTGAGCTGATTCAAGTCACGTGTGGGGGTGGAAATGTGTTGAAAGCCTCTGTACCGGCTAGCGTTATCGCGTCATTCAGTCTGATCCTCGCCGCCTGCTCGCCTGGTGCGCTCGCACCGACCGGCGGCGGCGCCGCCGGTTCATCCGGCGCCGCGCCAATTGAAATCGGCGTTGCCGCTGGTATCACCGGCTATCTGGCCGCGGTGGATGGCCCGACCGCCGAAGGCATCCAACTGGCGGCGAATACGCTGAACGGGAGTGGTGGTGTCGACGGTCACCAATTGAACGTCCACGTGGTTGATATGGCGTCGGTCGCCGCGACCGGCGTCACCGCCGTCAACCAACTGCTCAATCAATATAACGCCAACGTGATCATGACCGGCTCGTCCTCGGCAGGCACGGCAGCCGAAACACCGATCGTGACCTCGCGTCAGGTGCCATTGATCGTCAATACGGTGCTGCCGCCGGATACTGATCCGAAATGGGTCTTCTCGGTACTGCCACTTATCGATCACATCGTCGGAGCGGAGCTCAATTACGCGTCCAAGAACGTGAAGGCGGAGTCCATCGCGTTCATGTATTCCCAGACACCCTACGGCCAGCAGGGGTCGGCAATTGCTGCTGCATCCGGACCCCAGATGGGTATGTCAGTGCCGGTGAATCTGGGCGTCGATGCCACGGCTACTGACGTGTCGCCGCTGCTGGCGCAGGCCCGCGACGCGAACACGTCGGCGGTTGTTACTCTTTTGACGGGCCCCATTCAGCTGGTGGTCGCGAAAAACGCCACCTCACTCGGCTTGAAGGTGCCCTTGATCATGGCCACTGATGATCCGGGCGTGCTTCAGGCCGCATCCGCCGGCTATGCCAACGCATTTACGTTAGTCAGCGCCCCAATGGCGTACCCGGATATCTCGAGCGCGAAGCGCAAAGCGGCCGTCCAGGCGTTTCGGACCGAATGGGACAAAACGCACAAGGATCTGACGGGAGCCGTCGGCGCACAGGCTGGTTGGGACGAGGTCCAGTTGCTGGCCACCGCGATAAAGTCATCGCACGCCACCGGAGGTGATGCGCTGCGCGCCGCCCTGGAAGCTGCCGCGATTTCGGGTACCAGCACGGATTATCAGTACAGCGCGGCCGATCACACAGGGCAGCAAAAAGTTGCGATTCCGTTTGCGGTAGGACAGTTTCAAGGCAGCACGCTCAATATCGTCTCGCCGTTCGCCGAATAACCAATGGAGCCTGTCCTCAGCGTAGAGGGACTGGCGGTGAGCTACGGCCCGGTTGCCGCGCTCCAGCCGATCTCATTCCACCTGGCACAAGGTGGCCTGGCGCTGGTCCTCGGCCCCAACGGCGCGGGCAAGAGCAGCCTGGTACGCGCGCTCGCCGGCGCAGTTCGCCCACGGCAGGGCGCCATTCAGCTCGCCGGCCAAGACGTGACGCGGATTCCAGCGTACAAGCGCGTCAAACGCGGGATTGCCCTGGTACCTGAAGGGCGCGGCACGCTGCCGGGCCTCTCGGTCCTGGACAATCTGGACCTGGGCTGGCATTCCGCACCACCTGAGCGGAGGCGTTCCAAAGCGGAGAGCTTCGCCGAAATCACCGGACTATTTCCGGTGCTTGGTCAACGCCTCCAGCAGGACTGCAAAACACTGAGTGGAGGCGAGATGCAAATGCTCGCAATCGCCCGCGCGCTGCTGTCGCGACCACGCGTGCTGTTGCTGGATGAACCGTCATTGGGCCTGGCGCCACAAGCGGTCGCCCGCGTGTACCGCGCACTGGCGCAACTGAACCAGGCCAACGGCCTCAGCATGGTGCTGGTGGAGCAGAAATCGGTGAATCTCGGGCGCCTGCCGGATACCAGCATTGTGCTGCACAGTGGCCACATCGTGTACCAGGAGTCGAACCGGCGGCCCGCCGAAGAGGAGCTCTCCGCGTTGTATCTCGGAGTGGCGGTGGGAGCCGCATGAACGCCGCACTTCTCCGCGGACGCGCAGGGTGGCTCGTCCCGCTGCTGGTCGCAGCCTTCGTCATTGCCGTGCCACTCAGCGGCTCGCGCTTGTGGCTCTACAACATGCTGATCGTATCGATCTTTGCGACCGCAACGATCGGTTTGAACATCGTGACCGGTCGCGCGGGTCAAGTTTCATTCGCGCAGACCTCGTTCATGGCCGTCGGCGGCTACGGACTGGCGTTGTTCACGACGCGGTTGCACTGGAATCCGTGGCTCAGCATGATTGTCGCCGCGATCATTGCGGCTGGCATCGCACTGCTTGTCGGTGTCCCGCTGCTGCGACTGCGCGGCCACTATCTCGCGATGGGCACCTTCGCATTGGCATTGGGCACCACTTCGTTCGCCGATGCCGCCACGGGCCTGACCAACGGTGCCATCGGGATTTCGGCAGTTCCACCACTCACGCTCGGCGGCTTTACGTCGCTGGACCAGACGCATGCGTACATCCTGTGCTGGCTGGTGTGCGGTTTGGCTTTGCTGGTTTTTGCCGCCACCCAGTCGTCATACGTAGGACGAGCATGGCGCGCGCTCGCGGTGCGTGAGGACGTGGCAGCCAGTCTCGGCGTCAATCTGCATGGCTACAAGACATTGGCGTTCGTCCTCGCGGCAGTATTGGCCGCGGTCGCGGGCTCGCTGTACGTCGCGGTCACGAGTTTCGTCGGTCCTGACCTCTACGACGCAGGAACGGCGATCAATATGTTCGTCATCCTGTTCATCGGAGGACGCGGAGCGCTGCTCGGGCCAGTCCTCGGGTCGGTGGTGGTGATTCTCGGACCGCAGGTATTCTCAGGCATAGCGGACTGGCAGAACGCGATTTTCCTGCTGATCCTGCTGCTGGTGATTATGTTCGTGCCGAATGGTTTGCTTGGTGTGCGCCTGCGCTGGGCGGCTGCGTGAGCACACTCCGCGCGGAGCGGGTGACGAAAGCCTTCGGTGGTGTCGTCGCAGTAAAGAATGCGTCGATCGATTTGGAAGACGGGGTGGTTGCAGGCCTCATTGGTCCGAATGGCGCCGGCAAATCCACATTCTTGTCCATTCTGAGTGGATTCCTCCGACCGGACAGTGGCAAAGTCACCCTGGATAAGCACGACGTCAGTCGCATCGGGCCGTCGCATACCGCACGCCTCGGACTGGTGCGGACCTTTCAAGAGGCTGCGCCGATCGCCGGCTTGAGCGTGCTGGACAACGTCCGGGTTGGCATGCATACGCGTTTTCACAACGGACCATTTTCGGCCATTCTCCATTTACCATCAGCTCGGCACGAAGAGACAGCGCTTCGTCACCAAGCGCAGTTTCTGCTTGCGGAAGTCGGCCTCAGCAATCTTGCAGACGTCAATGCCTCCAGACTCACGTTCGGTCAGCTGCGGTTTCTGGAGATTGCCCGAGCACTAGCGGCGTCGCCGCGCCTGCTCTTGCTGGACGAACCAACAGCCGGTCTGAACGCGACAGAGTCACAGCTGCTGGCGGAGTTGATCGGGCGCATCCGCCAGTCGAGTGGACTCGGGTTGCTATTGGTCGATCACAACGTACCATTTTTGTTCGACCTGTGCGATCGGATCACGGTAATGAACTACGGCGAGATCATCGCTGAAGGCGCACCGCGGCACATTGAAAAAGATCCGGCGGTGCACGCCGCCTATCTCGGAACCGAAGAGTCCGTTGAGCTAGAAGTGACAGTGGAAGCATGACGATCATTCTTGCAACTGGCATTGCCACCGGCTGTGTGTATGCCCTCGTCGGCGTAGGCTTCTCACTGATCTACCGCACCACCGGCATTGTGAATTTCGCGCAGGGCGTGTTCGTTGCCCTCGGCGGCATGGCCGCGTTCTGGTTCCTCGAAGTCCTCCAGCTGCCATATCCAGTGGCTCTACTAATCGCCCTGGCGCTCACCATAGTCGCTGGCCTTCTGCTGTGGCTCCTGGTGGTCTTACCCATCTGGAGTCGCCGCTCGGATCAAATCAGTGTGATGATGGCGTGCCTCGTCGTCGCGGGGCTGGTTACCATCCTTCTCCAGAAATGGCTGGGCACGCAGCCGCGCACCCTCCCCGAGTGGTTACCAGGCGTGCGCGTCGATTTGCCCGGGGGCAGCATCACCGGCCAGTACGCGATCATGATCGTCGCGACCGTCGCCCTGGTGATCGGCGTAGGCGCGCTACTCCAGTTCACAACAATAGGTCGTGCGATGCGCGCGTGCGCGGCAAGCCGTGAAACGAGCGCCTTGTTGGGCATCTCGCCCGAGTGGATCGGCGCACTCGCAATGGCGGCAACCGCGGGCCTGGGTGGCCTGGGCGGAATTCTGATTGCGCCCGCGCAGTACACGTCGACCGACGCCACCACCTATGGCATTTTCGGATTCGTCGCGGCGGTGCTGGGCGGTTTCGGCACCCTGCGCGGACCACTCGTCGGGGGGATCCTGGTAGGTGTGCTCCAGGCGCTGGTTGGTCGGTACCTGTCCGCCGAGTACGAGACCGTCATGGTCTTCGTGCTGCTGCTGGTGCTTCTCACGGTGCGACCGCGAGGCTTATTAGGAAGCGAGTGGGCCGCACACTAAATCCGTCCTTTGGCCACAATAGCTCTATGAGCGAGACGCCGGAAGCGCTGCCGTCCGAGGACAATGGGGTCGCACCCGAACGCGATGGCGAGCCTGCGATCCAGGCGATCAGTCGCGCCGTCCAGATGCTGGCCTTCTTCACCGAGGAGCAGCCCGAGGTCTCGCTCAACGAGCTCGTTCAGCGCTTCAAGCTGGGCAAAACGACGACGCACCGGTACGCCACGAGCCTGCGCCAGGAAGGCTTGCTGCGCTACAACCAGCAGACCGGCCGCTACTCGCTGGGTATCAAACTGATTCGGCTGGGCCGCATCGCTCAGGGCAGTCTGCACCTGCTGGATGTGGCGGGTCCGCACCTCGAGAGCGCCGCAAGCGACTTGAACGAAAGCACCGTCCTCGCTATCTGGGATGGCGCGCTGCCCGTCGTGGTGCGCGTGGCGTATCCACCGCGCAGGAATATCTTCGTTGGTGTTCGGGTCGGCGACCGGCTGACGCCGGCCGCCGCGCAATCGCTGGTGATGCGCGCGTATCTGAACGGTCACGATAAACACGAGCCGCGCCTGGCCGACGTGCGCAGGCTCGGCTACGCGGTGACGCACTACCAAGACACCGGGACCGTGGCGGTAGCGAGACCGGTTTTCCAAGAAGGCCAGATCGCGGCAACGATCGCCGCTCTCGGCACGCTCGCCACCATCGACGAGCACAGCCTGCAAACTGTCGCCGACCGCCTAGGCGAAGCCGCCGACCGGATCGGCCGCGACCTCGGCTGACACCAAGTTTTTAACGATCGCCGCGCACCAGTGGCTCACTTTCTTCTACGAACGATGCGTCCGGCCTGCTCATGAAACCGGCAGAGCGGAGGGTCATGATCTCGCCATGGGCCGCCGCGAATGGCTCCTGTCCCTCCTCCAACTGCCTGGCCAGACGCATCAGCAACCGCCGCATCATGATGATTGCGGCATCGGCGCTGCCGAGGTGCTCCTGTGTTCGATCGTAGATCGGGCCCATGGTCTCCTGAATAGCGCGATCCTGAATGGATCCATTTTCGATACCGGTGTACGAAACTGTTTTCTGCGATTGCCGGTCGATGAGATAGTCATTGGAGCGTGACTGGAGCGGTCGCAACGGATCGGCCGACTTCCTGACATGGTGCGCCGGATGCCCGGCAGTTGGTCCAAACTCGCTCATCGGTCGCGTCGGATGCCAGGAATACGTCACCATCGACAGGTTCTCATCGTCGATCGGTACCCAGCCATGACCGGCGTAGTAGCGTCCGCTGCCAGGAACCTGCGGAATGACGGTGTAAAACGGAAGCGAATAGGGTGTCACGCGCCAATAATCCTCGGTGTTCGAAACGCGTCGACGTGCTCCGATGAGAAGCCCGAAATCGGTCTCGACAACGCGGAACTCCGGCGCTTTGTCCAGCGCAAACAGATTGGTGCTGGACCCCTTGAAGTCGCCTCTATGCGAGGCGACGGTGCTGTGCAGGAATGAGACGTGGCTGGAGTCGATGCCGCCCTCCAGTCCCTGAACCCAGTTGTTTTCCTGGATGTAGCGGGTCACGATGCGCTGCTCGGGTGGAACTAACGTCCACTCCGGTCGCGGCAGCGGTGGACGTTTCTCTGTTGGGCCCATGTATACCCAGATCACGCCGCCTGCCTCTTCGGTCGCATACGCGACTGCGTTGACTTTGGCCTTGAAGTCCGACTCCGCGGGCTCATTGGGCATGTCGACGCATGTGCCCTCGGTCGTGAACTTCCAGCCGTGGTACACGCACCGGATGCCTGCCTCTTCGTTTCTGCCGAAGAACAGCGAAGCGCCCCGATGCGGACAGTTGTTCTGAATCACGCCGACCCGACCAGTTGTGTCGCGGAACGCCACCAGCTGTTCACCCATGAGCTTCAGTCGAACAGGTGAGCCGTCCGCCTCGGGCAGCTCTGTCGAGATCAACGCCGGCAGCCAGAAGCGGCGCAACAGGCTGCCCATCGGCGTCCCCGGCCCGATTCGACACAGGTACTCGTTTTCGGCCTGAGTTAGCATAGCGGCTGCTCCTTTTCTCTCAGAACGACGTTATCACCCGGGCCTGCGTGATCGGGCGTCACTGCTGGACTGGCCGGGGCGAAGCGGGATACGGTGGTCTCGAATGCAGCGCAGTAACGATCGAATTCTGACCACACACGCCGGAAGGCTGCTGGCGTCGAACAACCTCGGACAGATCGCACCGGCGGCTGGAGCGCCGGCCAACCGTGAAGACCTGCTACCCGCCATCAAAGAAGGCATCCACGAAGTCGTGCAGAAGCAGATGGCAGCGGGTATCGACGTCATCAGTGATGGTGAGGTCGGCAAAATCGGCGGCGTCACGTATTTTGGTCCGCGGATGAACGGCATCGAGCGCAAGATTCCGAGTGGCGATGGACCGACGATGATGTCTCAGCGGACGAATGAGCGCATCGAATTCGCAGAGTTCTATGCGTCACTGGGCACGTTTCGCAACCCAAGCCCCGAGCGGCTGGTCTGTGTCGGACCCCTATCGTTCAAAGGCGAAAGTGAAATCCAATCCGATATTCAGCTGTTCAAGGATGAGCTCATAAAGGTGGACTCCACCGCCGCTGGCGGCGAGCAGTTCATGTGTGCGCTCGCCCCAGGCTGGATCGAGCACGGCCTGTGGAACGAGTACTACAAAAGCGATGAAGAGTTCCTGTTCGGGATCGCCGAAGCCATGCAGCCGGAGTACCGCGCCATCGTCGACGCTGGCTTCATCCTCCAGCTCGACGACCCGGGCCTTCCGGACACCTACGACATGATCGTGCCGTCACCTTCAATTGAGGACTACCGCAAGTTCGCCGAGCTCCGCGTGGAGGCACAAAATCACGCGCTCGAGGGTATTCCCGAAGATCGCGTGCGATATCACATCTGTTGGGGCAGCTGGCACGGGCCGCACACGCATGACCTGCCACTGAAGTATGTAGTCGACCTGATGCTGAAGATCCGCGCGCAGGCATACTCGGTGGAGGCGGCAAATCCACGCCACGAACATGAGTGGAAAGTGTGGCGCGACGTGAAGCTGCCCGACGGCAAGATCCTGATCCCTGGCGTCGTGAGCCATGCTACCAACGTGGTCGAGCATCCCGAAGTGGTGGCCGACCGGATTATTCGATACGCGGAAGTGGTGGGCAAACAAAACGTGATCGCTGGAACCGACTGTGGGATGGGCGCGCGTGTGCACATGCAGATCGGCTGGGCCAAGCTGAAGGCGCTCAGTGAAGGAGCGGAGCTCGCGTCAAAACAGTTGTGGCACTCGTAACGGACCGCGTGCGCCAGTAAGGTCAAGGTGTACCACCATGTTGAAGCCACCGCGTGGGCGCGCAGAAAATCGACGTGTTCTACCGTCCCGACTTCGTTTCCGCGGACCGTGACAAGCCGATCGGCATGGACCATCTATGCCTGACTGTCGCCGCGGATTCGATCCAGACGGCATCTATGTGGAGCTACGTCTCCCGGTCGTGATGGAGGGTGCAGAGCGCCCAGCGCAGCCTGCCGCGGCGCGGCCGTAGTCCAAGTTGCTAGCCGAAGACGGGTTTCGCCGCCAGGACGAAACGCCGGACTGGCTGTTTTACCGCCAGCCGCGGTTCGTCACGCATATTGACGGGACGGCCGTCGCCGCCGTAACGCAGGTCTACCGCGAGCTGTTTCCGCCGGGCGCGGACGTGCTGGACCTGATGAGCAGCTGGGTCAGCCACCTCCCACCGGAGGTTGCTTATCGCTACGTGTTCGGACTCGGTATGAACGAGGCGGAACTGGCGGCCAATCCACGTCTAAACGGCTATATGGTGCACGACCTGAACGCGCGTCCCTCGATTCCGCTTGATACCGCCACATTTGACGCGGCCGCGATCTGCGTTTCGATCCAGTACCTGACGCATCCGGTTGAGGTGTTGCGTGATCTCGGTCGCGTGCTGCGACCGGGAGCAGTGCTGGCAATCACATTCTCCAACCGCTGCTTTCCAACCAAGGCTGTCGCAATCTGGCAGTCGGTTGGTGATACCGGTCACGGCGCACTGATTACCGAATATCTGCGCCAAGCAGGTACTTGGATAGACATTGATGTGCAGGACCGAAGCCCCGGCAGACCCGGCGAGGACCCGCTGTACGCGGTAATCGCGCGCACCGCTACATGACCCCGCTTGCGGCCACGTAGATGGGGCTCCAGTCTGGCTCCTCAACATAGCGTCGCAGTGAGAGTAATCCAGCCATCGTGCCGAGCCACGCGGCGTACGGCGGTCTTGGTGTGCTGAACCCACTCTGTACGAACGTGAGCCGTGTCTTACCCTGGCTGTCCTCCAGCTCCCAGGTGGAAACGCCGCCATCACCAAAATCCACCGACATCTTGCGTCCGGGCTCGAGCGCGACGATCCTGGCCGCGTCCCCGATCTGATCGCGCAGCGGTTCGTCGAGCCCACCCATCGCAAAGCGTCCACCGACCCAGGGCTCGATCCCGATCGGAAAGCCCGAGTACGCGCTGATCTGATCGGACTCGACGAGCGCCGCGTAGACTCGCTCACGCGGCGCGTTGATGTCCAATTCGACCCGCAGATCGGGCCTCGTGAAGTCGCAGCGGTACCCAACACCGCGTCCCTCCAAGAAGTCGACGAGGTTGCCAAGCGAAAAGGCCCAGAACGACTGGATCACACTCAAACTGCTGGATTCGGCGAGTGCCTGCTGGAAATCGAAGTGCGTCTGGGAGACGCTGATCACGCTCGCGTCGGCGCCGTCGGGCTCCACGTGAATCTCGACAGTGGTGTCCTGTGCGCCGAGGGTCCAGATGAACCGCAAGGTGTGGTCGTCCGCGGATAGCAGCCGCTGGCGGCCCACCTCACCATCGGGGGTGTAGCGGCCCCAGAAGGCAAACGTCCGCGGCAAGTCCACGTCGGCGTGCTCTGCTAGCCAGACCTCCAGCTGGCCTGCGCTGGTGAGTGCCTGCCATGCTTGTGCCAGTGGTGCTGCCACGCGGACACGCAGCATCATCGTCCCGTCGTCAGTCATCTGTTCGGTTTCCTTTCGGGTAGCAGGCCACGGCCAGCTTGAAGGCATCTACGCCGGCGCCCTCGCCGCCGCCGTAGCGGGTGAACAGGTCCTGCAGTACGCGCTGCAGTTCGTCGAAAAAGGCTTGTCGTCGTTCAGGCATCACGTGTATCTCGCCCGAAACGCCGATTGACGGCAATTCGGGCGCGGCGCGGTCCAGCGCGGCAATGTCGGACTGAACCTCCTCGACCAGGTCCAGTAGAAAGCCCAGGCTGAAGGCGTCCTGCGCCTGGCGCAAGGTGCCAATGCGACCCACCAGGTTCGGCGAGACCCAGTACGACTTCGCACTAGCTAGATAGATGCCCTCGTGGATCCCGCGGACTTTGCGCTCGGCCACCTGATCCACCAGCTGCGAATCGACAAGGCGCTTGACGTGGTAGTAGACGCGCTGCGGAGTCTGGCCCAGCCGCTCGGCAACTTCAGTGCACGAGCGCGGTTCGGCCAGCTGCCGCAACACCTCGATGGCCTGTGGCTTGAGCAAGGCGTCGACCTGAGGGAGCTGTTCGAGGACGAGCACTTCGCGCATTGACAAAGCGATCTTGTACGTAAAGACAGCTTTTGTCAATGGGTCCTATTTCAGGTCAGTGCGAGCGCTCGGCAACTCGTCGCGCGTCTGGGCGCCGCGGCGCTCCAGGTCAGTGACTACGCGGCTGTCTTTGTGAGGCGTTTACGTTTGGCGGCGCGGCTCCAGCACGACAACGGGGATCTTGCGTTCCGTCTTCTTCTGATACTCCGCGAAGTTCGGCATCACCGCTGCCTGCGCAGCGTACAGTCGCCGCCGCTCTTCGCCCGCGGCGATGCGCGCGTATGCTCGGAACTGATCGACGCCGGACTGCGTTGCCACCTCGACGCCCACTTCGGGATTCGCAAGGATGTTGTGATACCAGTCCGGATGCGTTGGTGAGCCGCCTTTCGAGGCGATGATGACGTAGTTGTCGCCATCGCGCGTGAACGCCAGAGGATTGATCCGCTCCTTGCCGCTCTTCGCGCCAGTGGTCGTGAGCAGGAGTAGCCGCGCGCCCTTGAACATGCCGGACGAAATCTTGCCGTTGTCGCTGCGGAACTGCCTGACAACGTCGCTGTTGACGTTGTTCCACGCTTCTGCTGGTCGTGTTTCAGTCATATCTGTCTGGAACGATCAAACGTCGACCGGGCGGTCTGTATTCCTCCCGGCGACGCACTGGCTTGCGCGTCGAGGCCACGTGCGAGCAGCTCAAAGAGTTCGCTCCGCGGCGAAGTGTTCTGGCAGTACGGTACCGGCAATGGCTATACACGCTTTGCGGGACCACCGCCTGAACGGCGAAGCCGATATTTCGATGATCGCCAGTTTGATCGCGGACGACGCGCGCGCCGCCATGTTGCTGGCCCTACAGGCGCAAGGCCAAGCGCTATCGATGTCCGCATTGGCAGCGCACGCGCGGATCGGCTTGCCCGCGGCCAGCGCCCACCTTGCACGCCTGGCGGGTGGCGGACTGGTTCGCTGCGAACGTTCGGGCCGCAACCGCATGTACCAGCTCAGCGGACCCCACGTTGCCGAAGTCCTGGAGGCGCTCGCGTCACTTGCGCCGCTGCGTCCGACGCGCACGCTGGACGAGACCAGTCGCCTGGCTGCGTTGCGCGCTGCGCGAACGTGCTACGACCACCTCGCGGGGCGTTTCGGCGCTGGACTGTTCGACGCGTTGGTCCAGCATGGGGCGCTGGTGGACTTGCAACTGCGCGAGCTGCCGGCGCGCCGCGTGCGATCTGGGCTCGGACCAGTTGCACTTGGACCAAACGCAGCCGAGGTTTTCCGGCGAGTTGGCGTTGAGCTCAGCGAACGCGTGGACGCCCGAGCGTGTCTGGACTGGACCGAGTCGCGACCCCATCTGAGTGGCGAGCTCGGTGCGAATGTGTGCACCGAGATGCTCGAGCGCGGTTGGGTACTGCATCGGCCGAACACGCGCGCTTTACGCGTCAGCGAGACGGGCCGAGCGGCTCTTTCGGAACTCCTGGACCTGACTGTCGCCTGAGTTACGGAGGCTCGGCGCGGACAACGCCGCGATCGAAGGCGAACACGATGGCAGCAGGCCGGTCACGCACGTCCAGTTTGTCGAAAATGCGACCGATATGCGTCTTGACGGTGCCTTCGCCGATGACCAGCTGGTCGGCGATCTCTTCGTTCGAGAGTCCCCGCCCGACCAAGCGCAGCACCTCTAGCTCACGCTGTGTGAGCTCCGGCAGTTCAACTTCACCACGAGCCGCGGTCGTCTGGCGGTACGCCGCCAGCACACGAGCGGTGACTGCAGCATCAAGATACGCATCACCAGCCGCTACTCTTCGAGCAGCCCGCAGGATCTCCTCGCCCGGCGCATCTTTCAGCAGGAAACCGGCAGCACCGGCGCGGAGCGCAGACGAAAGCACCTCCTCGTCCTGAAAGGTCGTGAGAATCAGCACAGGCGGGGGCTCCAAGACGCGTTCGCGGAGCTGTCGCGTCGCATCCGCTCCATTCATGTGCGGCATGCGCACGTCCATCACCACCAGCTGCGGCCGATCACGCCGAACCGCCTCGAGCACTTCGTCGCCGTCTGCGCATTCGCCAACGACCAGGAAACCCTCCGGCTCGCACAGGATTGTCCGAAGACCGGCGCGTGCGAGCGGCTGATCGTCAACCAGTAAAACACGGATCACGCACGTGTGCCAATTGGAATAACGCACTCCACGCGCCAGGCCCCGTCCTCCGGACCCGCGCTCAATTCGCCACCGAGCAAGTCCGCACGCTCGCGCATGCCGCCAAGTCCGTGCCCGGATCCGTTGCGCGACGGATGTTCTGTGGAGATCGGATTACGCACGCTCAACCGCGCGTCTCGCTCCAGGGCGAGGTCGATGCGCACAGCAGCGCCGGGCGCATGCTTGACGGCATTCGCCAGAGACTCCTGGAGAATGCGGTAGAGCGCAAGACCTGTTGCAGGTGGAACACTTTGGGGTTCGCCGCGAAGCTCCAAGCTGACGTCCAGTCCTCCGGTTCGATACTGCTCGACGAGACCTGGAATATCGGGTGCACCTGGTAACGGCGGAGCAATACCAGAAGACGGCTCCTGGAGCAAGCCGACCGTCCGGCGGATATCGTCGAGGCTCTGTCGGCCAAGCCGTTCCGCCTCCGCAAGCGACTCCACCAGGCCAGCATCGCCACCTTCGCGCTGCACGCGCAAGCGGAGGCCGGTCAGGTGCAGCACCGTTAGCGCCAACGCGTGTGCCGCGACATCGTGGATCTCGCCAGCGATGCGGCGTCGTTCGGTCGCAACCGCGTTTCGCTCCATGTCCGCCTGCGCGGCGCGCAGTTGCTGGACCAACGTTTGCTGCATGACAAATAGACGCATCATCAGCCAGGTCGCACTGATACCAGCTATCCAGGGCAGCCATCGGTCCGGAGTATCGAAATGCACATAACCCAGCACCGCCACGATGCTCAGGACCGCGGACCAAACGCTTACCCGTAGACTGCCGGTAAATACACACCAACCCACCATAAACAGCAACAAGAGCGCGGATACCGAGCCGTTGTCACTAAAGATGAGCCATCCCACCGGCGCGGCGACGCTGAGCGCGAAGAGCCAGCGCGGCCAACGACCCCACACCAGCTCCACGGCGAACGCAAGCCCAACCACACCTAGCAGCGCCGCGCGTTGCACCGAGCGCTGGTGGTCGCACCAGCAAGTATCCAAGCCGAGCGTGAGTGCGATGACGACGAGCACCGCCATAGCCACGGCCAGTCGAACCCACGCGGGTTGTCGCACGCGAGAAGCGTACGCCATGGCAGCTACAGGATCGCGCGGACTGCTGGAACTCGCCGCAGCGCAGCAGCCAGACCAAAGCTGAGCGGCACGCCAACGAGTGTGACCAATGCAAACTTCGCAAGCGGATCGAGTATGACGTCGGTGAGAGCGAACTGCAGACCAACCACGACTGGAAGGACGTGGACCACGTATGCGCCGAACGCGTTAGGTGCCAGCATTCGAAGTATGCGATGAGGTGCGTTGAGATAGTCGCGGAAGACCACCGGCAGACCAACGCACAGCCCGACGCAGATGAAGGTTTCCCAGATGCTCCAGAGCACTGGATTGGGCGTGTACACATAGCGAGCAATGCCGAGCGCGAGGCCGATTCCGAGCCAGAGTCTTCCGGTGCGTGCGGGGAGATCCGTGAGCCAATCGCCTCGTGCGGCTAGCAATCCGATGGCAAACAGCGACGCATATTGAGGCAAGTGTGCGAGCTCCACGGGGATGACGCCGAGAAGGGTGATCCATCGATCTTGCTGAAAACCGGCAAGCCGCACCATTGCTGTTGTGCCAGCCAGGACCAGCGCGTAGCCGAAAATTGCGCGATTCGCTGGGGTGGGAAGCGAAGCTCCCGGCAGCTGGAGTATGCGCCAGACCGAATACAGCACGGCGTACACCAGGAGATGCGACAGAAACCAGGTGTGGGCCGGATCGAATGTTGTGTGCGTGAGGGTGCCGATGGTGATTCCAACCAGAACGAAAGGAATGCCCAGCCGAAAGAATCGGTCCTTCAGAAACGTGGACGCACCTTTGCGGTCGAACGAGCTTGGCAAGAAGTACGCCGAAATAAAAAAGAACAGGCCCATGAAGAACGCGGCATTGACCGAGAAGAATGGACCGAGGATGGCAGCGCGCTGTGCATCGAAAATGGGCCAGCGGCCACCGGTTGGACCATATGGCTGACCGGCGTGATGCGCGATCACCAGGACGGTGAGCATGACTTTCAGGGCATCGAGGTACTCCAATCGTCGTGCGCGCGCGCGAATGCCTGGCGCCACCGCGGCGGCAGGGGCTGCAATTGCTTGTGCGAGAGCCATGCCTTCAAACTAGGTCCGCGGCGACGCGTGCGCGTCTTGCTACGGGATGATCGCCTATCTGGCCAGGGTTAGATCGTCAACGTCGTTGGCAGGCTGCACGCAATGGATTCGCAGCCACTCGCTCGCGACCCTATCCGCCGACGGCCAGCCCGACGTCGTGCCACGAGCGACGAGCCGCGACATGCGGCGTCGCTGAATTTGGAAAACGGGGATAAAATCCGGGCGTAACCCGGTTTCTAACCCAATTGTTCCGTCAACGCCGCGCGCCGGCGGCGCGTCTGCGTAACGGCGTGTGCTCGCGGCGGCGCGGCGTCGTCAAGCAGGTCCAGTGAGGGCGTCGACGGCATCTGCCAGCGCCGCATCCAGGGGCATGGCTGCGCCATCAGCCCAGGCGGCCGCCGCCGCGCAGGGGTCAAGCGCTCGCCGCGCCGGCTCGAGCCAGCCCTGGTGGGTAGGCCGCTCGGCGATCGGCATGGGTCGACGGATGAGCGACCGGAGCGTGGCCGCCACCGAGGCGAGCCGGAGGGCAAGCGCCGGCGCGGTTGAGGCCGCGGTCGCGGCGCAGCCTTCGAGCACCATCGCAAGACCCCATTGATTGCCAACCTCACGATGGACGGCGAGGCTCTGGGCGTACAGGGCGCGCGCGTGATTGGGATCCTCGCTCGCCAGCGCCACGTGCGCCAGGCCGGTGAGCGACACGGCGATCTCACGCCGCTGCCCGCGCGCGCGGCGGACCTCCAGAGCTTGCTCGTGCCAGGCGCGCGCATCTTGGGTGTCACCAGCATAAAAGGCCATCCAGCCAAGGCAGCCCAACGCGTGGCCCACCCATTCGCCATCGCCTGCGCGCTGTGCGCGGGCCAGCACCTGGTGGTAGTAGCGCGCCGCGGTGCCGAAGTGGGCTTCGTCGCGGGCGCTGTTGGCCAGGACCATGAGCGCCCGCCAGTACGGGCGGCGGTGCTGGTCAGGTTGGGTGGCGAGGACCCGTTGGGCGAGCTCGCGGGCGAGAGCGTAGGCGCCCGCGTTGCAATTGGCCGCGGCCAGGTCGGCGAGGGCCTGAGCGGAGCCACTGGCGTCACCCGCCGCGCCAAAAGCGGCCACCGCGGCTTCGGCAAGCTGCTGCTCGGCGGCATAGTCCGCTTGAGCCCAGGCCAATAAGGCGGCATCGAGCAGCGCCGCCGCGCGTACCGACGTGCCGTCGGAGCCTGGCACTTCAAGCAGCCTCGTGAGACGCGTCCGCGCCTCGTGTACCGGACCGCGCTGAATCCAGAACGGCGCAATGGCATGCGCAAGTCGCAGCGCGTCGAGCGCCGCGCCATGCTCGGCCAGCCAGTCCAACGCCGCGTGCAGGTTCTCGCGCTCCGGCTCCAGCGCATCGAACCACGCCGCGGCGTCCGGCCCCTCGGCTCGTCCGGCGCCAGCCTCGGCCCAGATCAGAAAATACTCCGCATGTCGAGCACGGACGGCTTCCTGCTCGCCGCGCTGGCTGAGCTGCTCGGCGGCATATTCGCGGATGGTTTCCAGCAGTCGAACGCGCGGTTCTGGGTCGCCGTCGTGGCGGACCAGGCTGTTGCCGATCAGCCAGCTCAGCGGATCCAGCACGTCAGCTGGGCCGTCGAGTGCCCATACCGCCTGCGCCGCCTCGACCGTACAGCCGCCCAGGAAGACGCTGAGCCGTGCCAGTAGCGCCTGCGCGGCGGGCTCGAGCAGGTCGTAGCTCCAGGTCAACGTGGTGCGAAGCGTCCGCTGCCGCTCGGGCAGGTCGGCCGCGCCGCTGGGCAGGCCGGCCAGGCGGTGTTCGAGGCGACGCAGCAGGGCGCCTGGCTGCAGCACGTCGGCGTGCACGGCGGCCAGCTCGATCGCCAGCGGCAGCCCATCCAGGCGGCGGCAGATGCGGGCGACGTCAGCCGCGTTGGTCGCCGTTAGCGCAAAGTCTGATCGCACGGCCTGCGCGCGCTGGACGAACAGCTGCACAGCTGGCGCAGCGGCGATGGCCTCCAGCGGTTGCGTCGTCTCGGCCACGGCGAGCGGGGCAACCGCCATCCGATGCTCGGCCCGCAGCCGCAATGCGGACCGACTCGTGGCGAGCACCTTGAGGCCAACGCACATGGCTAGCAATTCGGCGACCAGCGGGGCTGCCTCGAGTAGGTGCTCGAAGTTGTCCAGCACCAGCAGTAGCTGGCGCTCAGCCAGGTGCAGGCGGAGCAGATCCTGGGCACTGCGGCCGCCGCTTTCGCGCACCTCCAGCGCACGGGCGATGGTGGCCGCCACCAGCCGCGCATCGTGCACAGGCGCCAGGTCGATGAAGACGGCGCCGTCGCGGTAGCCGGGACCCGCATGGGCGGCGATCTCCAGCGCCAGGCGAGTCTTGCCCACCCCGCCCGGCCCGATGAGCGTCAGCAGCCGCACCTCGGCCGCGTCAGGTGCGAGCCGCGCGCGGGCATGGGCGAGGTCCGCCTCACGGCCGATCAGTGGAGTGGGTGGGATCGGCACGCGCAGACGGGCCGATGCTGGTGGCTCCGTCAACGGCCGGGGTCGCGTTGCCGGTCGCGCCGCGGCGACCAGTGCTGCCCGCTCGGACGGCCCCACGTCCAACGCCTGTGCCAACAGCTCGACCGTCGCCTTGCGGGGCTGGCTACGCTCGCCGCGTTCGAGCGCGCCGATCGCCTTGGCGCTAAGACCGGAGCGCTCCGCCAAGGCCTCCCGCGAGACATCGGCCGCCAGCCGCAGCTGGCGCAGCAGCTTGCCGAACGTGTCGGCCTCGGTCATACCCGCGTTTCCCCCGTCCGCTGCAACAGCCCAGTCTAGGTCAATTGTGGGTCGCATTGTGGACGCGATTGTGGACATTGTGGGTGGCGCCGACCACGGCCCCGTTCGAGACTGGCCAGCGGCTTCAGCTCACCCTCGACCCACAGGGAGACTCGATCGATGGAACAGCAGTGGTGGTTGCCTGGCGTCTTCGGCCGCCGAGTCCGGCGCGCGGCTAGACTGGCCGCGCTGCCGGCCCTGATCGCGGCGCTCGCCGCGCCGGTTGCGCCGGTGGCGCCGGCGGCGGCCGCGGCCGGTTCGTACATACCCGCCCCCGGCTTCTCCACGACCACCTTCGCGTCGTGCCCTCCATTCGAAGGCGCCCCGTGCGCGTACCAGTACACGGTCCCATCCGGCGTCTACGGAATCCATGTGGTGCTCGTCGGCGGGAAAGGAGCGACCGGGTTGCAAGGCATCGCCGACAACCCAGGCTCCGGCGGAGCGGGCGGACAGGGAGCTCAGGTCATCGCCGATGTACCGGTCCAGGCCGGCGAGGCGCTGAACGTGAACGTAGGAACCGACGGGACTGATCCCACGCAGTCTGAGATCGAATCCTTGCCCGCCTGGCTAGGGGGCGGCGTGGGTGGCATTGAGACATTCGGGGCGGTCTACGACGGCGGCGAGGGCGGAGGAGCATCGGTCATTGACAATTGCTTCGGCTGTGGGGTCTATGAGTTCGACAACCATCCTCCCGCGAGCTCTGTCCTCGCCGTTGCCGGTGGTGGTGGCGGCGGCGGGGGCGGCGGGACGGCCAAAAACGGCGGCAGCGGAGGAACGGCCGGTTTTGACCTCAACGGCAATCACAAGAACACGAACGGCGGCGATGGCGTCGGCAAGGGTGGCGGCGGCGCCACGTTGACCGGCGGGGGCGCCGGCGGCAGCGGCGGCAACGGGGAGAGTTCCGGCGTTGCTGGTGGCTTCCTGACCGGCGGCCTCGGCGGCGCGCAAGGCGGGTATAACCACGTCTTTGCTGGCGGTGGTGGTGGCGGCGGCGGCTGGTATGGCGGCGGCGGCGGCGGCGAGGGCGGAGGCGAGAACAATGACGGCGGCGGCGGCGGCGGAGGCGCCGGGTCCAGTGCGGTCATGCAGGGCAGCACCGTAGAGTCGATCGCGCCGACATCGAACAGCCCCATGGTGTCGATCACGCCAGCCATCGTGCCGCCGGCCGCGCCGACCGGAGTCAACGCGGTGGCTGGCATCCAGCAGGCCACGGTCAGCTTCACGCCGACGTCGATGACCGGCGGCGCGCCGGTCGAGTACTACACCGTGTACGCCCACCCGGGCGATACGTCGGGCGCCAGGACGACAACCACCTCCAGCCCGATCGTGGTCACCAACCTCAACCCAGGTACGCAGTACACGTTCACGGTCACCGCGACCAACCGTGCGGGCGAGGGACCCGTCTCGACGCCGTCCACCGCGGTGGTTCCCTACGCCATCCCGGGTCCGCCGAAGATCACCAGCGCGACGGCGGGTAACAGCCAGTCCAAGATCGCGTTCACCCCGTCGCAGGCCGACCAGAACTCGGGGAATCCGATCACGTCTTACACTGTCACCGCCAGGGCCGGGGTGGGCGTCACGTCCGGGCCGGGCATCACCGCCAGCGGCACCACCAGCCCGATCACGCTCATCGGCCTGACCAACGGCACCAACTACACGGTCACGGTCTATGCCAGCAACGCGGCGGGCAACGGGCCGGAGTCAGCGCCGCGGGTCGTTTTCCCGGCGACCGTACCTGGCGCGCCGACCAACGTGACCGCGACCAACGCGACCGGGGCCGGCGCGGCCACCGGCACGGTGAACCTCACCATCGTCCCGCCCGCCAGCGACGGGGGCCGACCGGTCCTCAACTACACCGCGGTCTCCAGCCCCGGCGGCATCATTGCCACCGGCTCCGGTCCCAACATCCAGGTCACCGGCCTGACCATCGGGACCAGCTACACCTTCACCGCCTACGCCACCAACGCGCTGGGCAACGGCCCGGCTTCCGCGCCGTCCAACGCGGTGACGCCGGTGCTGGTGCCGAGCCCGCCGCAGGTTCCCGGCGCAGCACCACTGGACAAGGCGGCGTACGTGTCGTGCCTGCCGCCCACCAGTAACGGCGGGAGTCCCATCGTCTCGTACACCGTGACCTCCAGCCCTGGCGGCATCAACGCAACCGGGTCGTCCTGCCCGATCCTGGTCACCGGCCTGACTGACGGCACCAAGTACACCTTCACCGTGACCGCGACCAACGCGGCCGGTGGCACCAGCCAGCCGTCGCAGCCCACTAGCAAAGTCATCCCGCGTGTCCCCGCCGGCCGGCAGCCGGCCAACGACAACTTCGCCAGCGCGCAGGTGATCAGCGGCACCTCGGGATCGGTCAGCGGGACCAACGTTGGCGCCACGGTGGAACCGAACGAGCCGACCATCCAGGACGTCCGCGGCGGCGCGTCAGTGTGGTTCAAGTGGGTCGTTCCCGCCACGGGGACGTACCAGTTCGACACGTGCACGGCTACCCCGGCCGTCGTCGGGCTGATCGGAGCATTCACCGGCAACAGCGTCGGCAGCCTGACCGAATTCGGGCCGGGCCCCAGCCCGGACTCCTGCCCGACCGCGGCAGATGGCTCCGGGGAGGCCGGCTCCAGCCTCACCATCAGCCCGATAGCCGGCCAGACGATCTACATCAAGTTCGACGGCGTCAACCCGGGCAGCAACGCGAACCCGCCCTACGAAGGACCGTTCACCCTGGAGTGGAACATGCAATAAACCGCACGCCAACGCGCGACGTACACCGGGCGGGTTCCGTTCATGGGGTTCACGCTCTGATGGCCACACACGAACTGGACACGCTGTACTGCCGCTTCATTGACCACGTAGTCAACCGCCGCCGGCTGGACCATCTCGACCAGTTCCTGGCGGCGAACGTGGTCGAGCACGCGTACGACATCACGGTCGGCATCGAGGCCGCCCACCGGACGCTCGCGCGCTGGCTGGCGGCCTTCCCCGACCTGCACCTGGTCATCGAGGATCTTGTGGTCGACGGCGACCGGTTGATGGCCCGGCTGACCGCCAGCGGCACCCACCCCCGCCGGCTGGCTGGCCTCGAGCCGACGGCTGCGCGGGTGAGCGTGCCCGTGTTCGAGGCGTGGTCGGTCCCAGGCGAGCGGTGTGTCGAACGCTGGCTGCAGGTCGATGGCTGCGCGCTCCGGCACCAGCTGCGTCTGGGCGCCGACCCCCGCGCCACCACCAGCTTGGCATGGCGGCCTGAGGTAGCGCGTCGAGCATCGGCGCTGTGCCGCCACCTTGGCAGCCTGGAGAACCTCAGCCCGACGTGTAGCGCGCCGAGGTCCGGGCGGTCGTGCGTGAAGACACCGGCCGGTGGTCGCAACTGATGCATGCGCCGAGCGTGGCCTGGACCCTGTGGATGGGCGCGGCGCGCCCGCACACGCCGGCGATCTCTGAGACACGCAGCCCGGCTTGATACAGCGGCCGCGGCAGCACACGATTGCGGCGGGCTCGCGAGCCAGCACCGCATGCACCTCAGCCCCGTCGAGGATGCGCTTGGCAAGCGTGTCTCTGTTGCGCGGCAGTTTCACAGCCGCGCCGACGTTGAGAATGAAAAAGCCCGTGCGCTGGCCGAAGGTGAGCAGCGACTTTCCGCGGAAACGGCGCGAATGCGCGTGGCGGATGCGCCTCTCAGGCTGTCGGCGCAGGCCCGAGGCCGTCCAGGGCGACGGCCCGCACCGGGCGGGCGACGAAGCTGAGAAAACGTTCGGC